>NZ_LT629775.1:1333333-1666666 GCF_900105395.1 Streptomyces sp. TLI_053 | reverse complement strand
GGACCAGGGTCACCATGACCGTCCGGCTCGCGCGCTGGCAGCCGGGCTTCACCGTCGACCCGGCCGCGCTGCGGCAGCGCTTCGAGGACGCCTCGCGCGGGCTGGCCGACGACGGGTTCGGCGGCCGCCCGGGAGTGCGGCGGATCTTCGTCAGCGGCTTCGACCCGTTCGGCCTGGACGCCGAGCCGCGCCGGGCCAACCCCTCCGGCTCGGCCGCCCTGCAGCTCGCCGGCCGCCGGATCACCCTCGCCGACGGCACCCCGGCCGAGGTCCGCTCGGTGGTGTTCCCGGTCCGCTACGGCGACTTCGACCTCGGCACGGTGGAGCGCGCCTACGCCCCGAGGCTCGCCCGCGGGCCCCGCGCCGCGGACCTCATCACCACCATCAGCCAGGGCTATCCCGGGCTGTTCACCCTGGAGGCCTGGGCCGGGCGTTCCCGCTCCGCCGACCCCTATCCCGACAACATCGGCGCGCTCTCCGGCGGCACCCGGGACCACCCCGTCACCGCCCCCGGCATGGGCCCGGGTGCCGAGTTCATCGCCACCAGCCTGCCCACCGGCCCGATGACCGCCGTTCAGCAGCCCTACCCGGTGCGGCTGAACACCACCGTCACCGAGATCCCGGCCGGCGGGACCGCGCCGGTCGACCGGGAGGACGGCCCGACCCCCGGCTCGCGGGCGGTCGCCGGCGGCGGCGGGGGCTATCTCTCCAACGAGGTCGCCTACCGCACCAACCGGCTGCGCCTGGAACTCGCCCCGCAGCTGCCCGGCGGCCACCTGCACACCCCGGTGCTCACCGGTCTCCCGGATCAGCCCGAGCTGCTGACCGGGCCGGCCTTCGAGCAGAACGAGGCCGCGATCACCGGCGAGGTCCTCGACATCCTGCGGCACACCTCGGGCTGACGCGGTGCCGGCGGCCGGGGTACTGCCGGGCCGGTGCTGCCGGTGCTGCCGGTGCTGCCGGGCCGGTGGGCAGGGCGGGGGCAGGTCGACGGGTACGGGCGGCGGCCGGGGTGCCGCCGCCCGCGCGAGCGGTGGATGCGCTTGCCGGGCACATGGCAGAATCGTGCGGTCACGCATGTTCATCGGGGGATGACAGCTCATGTGGTCGGTGGAGAAGGAACGGGAAGTCGGCGTGCCCGACGGCCGAGGTGAACGCGGTGCGCGCGGCGATCGTGGCGAACGAGCCGAGCCCGGGCCGGGAGGCGGCGCGCGGCCGCCCGTCGCACTGAGCCGGGCCGAACTCCGGGTGGCCGAGCTGGCGGCGCGCGGCCGCACCAACCGTCAGATCGCCCAAGAGCTCTTCCTCACCGTCAGCACCGTCGAACAGCATCTGACCAGCTCCTACCGCAAGCTCGGGGTCAAGCGCCGGGCGGACCTGCCGGGGCACCTGCTGCCGGACGCGACGGACGCGCCGGACGCGACGGACGCGCCGGACGTGACGGCTGCGACGGCCGACGCGGCCGTCGTCGTGGCAGCCATGGCCGCTGCGGGGACGTGACCCCGGTCGGCGCGGTGGCGCCGGACGAGTGACCGTCCGGGGGCTTCGCGACCGCAGGTCTTCCGGTGGGCGGGCCCGTCCGGAGAACAAATCCCACCGATTTGGTACAAGGTGCCGCCTGCACCAGCATGGGCGTCCGCTCCACCGAGCGCGCAGGACAGGAAAGGCCCGACGCCCCCATGCAGACCAGCCCGGCCGTGACCCGGCAGGCACCCCGACCCGCGCGGACGGACGTCGACCCGACGCCCCCGCCCCACGCCCCGGCCACGCCGCCGGCCGGCCGCCGCTTCGGTCTGCCGACCGCGACCGCACTGGTGATGGGGAACATCATCGGCGGCGGCATCTTCATGATCCCGGCCGCCGTGGCCCCCTACGGGACGGTCAGCCTGCTGGCCTTCGCCGTGCTGACGGCAGGGGCGATCACCCTGGCCCTGGTCTTCGGCCGGCTCGCACGCCGCGACCCGCGCACCGGCGGCCCGTACGTCTACGCGCGCGAGGAGTTCGGCGACTTCGCCGGCTTCCTGGCCGCCTGGTCCTACTGGATCACCACCTGGGTCAGCAACGCCGCGCTCGCCGTCGCCGCCGTCGGCTACCTCGACGTGCTGTGGCCGGTCGGCCGGTCCACCGGCCTCGCCCTCGTCTGCGCGCTCGCCGTCCAGTGGCTGCCCGCGCTCGCCAACCTGGCCGGCACCCGGTACGTCGGCGCCGTCCAACTCGTCTCCACCGTGCTCAAGCTCGTCGCCCTGATGGTGGTCTCGGTGGCCGGCCTCAGCGCCTTCGACCCGGCGAACCTCGGACCTTTCGACGCGACCGGCGAGGGCTGGCTCGCCGGGACGACGGCCGCTGCGGCGATCCTGCTCTTCAGCTACCTCGGTGTGGAGTCCGCCGCCATGAGCGCGGGCCAGGTCCGCGACCCCGAACGCAACGTCGGCCGCGCCAGCGTGCTCGGCACCGCCGGCGCCGCGGTGGTCTACCTGCTGGGCACGCTGGCCGTGTTCGGCACCGTGGCCCACGAGCGGCTGATCCACTCCACCGCGCCCTTCTCCGACGCCGTGAACACCGTCTTCGGCGGCTCCTGGGGCGGCACGGCCGTCGCCGTCGCCGCCCTCGTCTCGATGACCGGCGCGCTCAACGGCTGGACCCTGCTCTCCGCCCAGGCCCCCTGCGCCGCCGCCAGGGACGGCCTCTTCCCGGCCGTCTTCACCGTGGAACGCCGCGGCGTCCCGGTCGTCGGCGTCCTGGTCGGCGTCACCCTCGCCTCGCTGCTCACCGTCCTGAACTTCGCCTCCGGCGCGAAGTCGGCCTTCGACACCCTGGTGCTGGTCACCACCTTCACCGCCACCGTCCCCTACCTCCTCTCCACCGCCGCCCAGCTCCGCTGGCTGCTGCGCGGCGATCGCGCCCGCGTCGCCCCGGCGCGCCTGGCCCGCGACCTGACCCTCGCCCTCGGCGCCTTCGCCTTCTCCGCCTGGCTCGCCGTCGGCTCCGGCTGGGCCGCCGTCTGCCAGGGCACCCTCTTCCTCCTCGCCGGCGTCCTCGTCCACGTCGTCCGCACCGCCCGCCGCCGCTGACGGCGACCCGGCCGCCCGGCCGCCCGGGCCGGTGCGGGTTCTCCGGGAGGTCCGCGCACGGCCGTGGACGGTCCTATCGTCGTTGCATGGATTCCCGCGCCGGCCGAACGCCGGACCCGTCGGAGCAGACGCTGCGTCACCTCATGGGGGAGGCGCGCTGGTCGGCGATGCTGACCGGCGCGCACGTCCGCCGTCACCCGATCGGCAGCACGCTGCTGCGGCAGGGAGAACCGGGCACCCATGTCCTCGCGCTGCTCGACGGTGTGGCCAAGGTGGTCCGCCGGAAGCCGGACGGTGGCCTCACCCTGCTGGCTTTCCGGGGCCCCGGCGAGGTGCTCGGCGAAGTGGCGGTGCTGGACGGCATCGTGCGGATGGCTGACGTCGAGGCGATAGGGCAGTGCACGGTGGCCGTGGTGAGCAGCGCGGCCTTCCTGAGGTTCGTCGCGGACCAGCAGCTGTACCCGGTCATGGTCCGGTACGCCCTCGGCCGGCTTCGGGAGTCGGACGTCGCCCGTGACGGCGGGGATGTCGGGGCCCGGCTGGCGGCGGCACTGGTGTTCCTGGCCGAGCTCTCCGGTGGTGCGCCCGGTGCCGGAGGGTCGGCGGAGGTCGCTCTCGCACTGACCCGTGACGAGCTGGCCCAGTACCTCGGCGTTTCCCGGAATACGATCAGCGCGGGCCTCGCCGAGCTGGGGCCGGCGGGTGTCGAGTGCGGGCGCCGCCGCATTGTCGTGGGCGACCTGCCGGCCCTTCGGAACGCGGCCGCTCCGGCGGCGATCCGGGACTGACCGGTCATCAGTTCGTGTGGCGGCTGTCACTGGTGTTCCGCACCGAGCGGGCACACGGCGCCGTACGTCCTCGGGAAGCTGGTGTCCCGAACCCGCGCACCGAACGTCACATCCCGAGGAGTCCCCGTGTCCGACTTCGGAAACCCCCAGTCCGGCGCCGGCCGCCTGCCCGAGGCGACCGCGCAGCCCTTCAGTCGCAGCCGGCGGCTCCCCCCGTACCGGGGGATCGTCGCCGTCGACGCCAAGGGGTTCACCGGTTACCCCGCCATCGAGCACGGCGAGATCAGCCGGGCGATTCCCGAACTCCTGGAGGAGTCCTTCGTCCGGGCCGGCCTGGCGGAGGTCTGGGCCGAGCGGCGGTTTCCCGCCTCCACCGGGGACGGCTATGTCTTCGGCTGCGACCCGGAGTGGATGCCGTTCGTGATCCACCCCTGGCTGCACACCCTTCAGGAGATGCTGGAGGAGTTCAAGCTGCACGCGTCGGGGACGGTGGGCATGCGGCTGCGGGTCGGCCTCAACATCGGGCCGCTGGCGGACCGCGGCCGCGACTTCGACGGCAACGGTACGGCGCGGAACGACACCCACCGCCTGCTCGACTCGCGTCCCGTCAAGGACGCGCTCGCGAACTCCAGGGCGAGTGTCACCCATGTCGCCGCGATCCTCTCCGACCGTTGCTTCCAGGACGCCGTGGCCGGCGGCTACACGGGACGGCACCCTGATCGCTTCCTGGAGGTGTCGGCCACCGTCGAGGGCAAGCCGTTCGAGCAGCGGGCCTGGCTGTTCGTGCCTTCGCCCTCGGGGGACCTCCTCGGGAACCGTACGGCCGGGGACGAGCGGGCGGAACCGGCGTCCACCGGCGTCGCCCAGGAAACGGCCGCGGCGTCCCCGGCGCGGCCGGAGAGGCCGGAGAGGCCGATGGTCCGGGCGGACCGGAGCAACGTGAACAGCGGCACGGTACACGGCGGACAGAACGTCACCAATGTCCTGAGCGGCACGGTCTCCGGCGGCGTCGTACAGAGCGGCGGCGTACAGGGCGGATCCGTGCGGGGGATCGGCTCCGTCGGCGGCGACTACATCGAGGGCAACAAGGGCGACACGGTCCACGGTGACAAGAACGAGTACCGCCGGTGAGTACCGCCGACCCCAGTGAGGACCTGGCCGACCGGGGTGAGGACCTCGCCGACGAGGTCGGACTCGGACTGCGCGACCGGGCGATGACCGGTGTTCCGTACAGCCTCATCATCGCTCCCCAGGCGAACATCAACACCGGCTCGGTCCGCGGTGGCCAGCACGTCGCGAACAGCGGTGTCCTGGCGCACGGCCGGCCGGAGGCCCACGAAGGTCCGATCTCCGCACCGGAGGTCCAGGGGGCCTGTGCGGGCTTCGCCGAGCCGGCCTGGTTCGGTACCGCGCTCGCCGAGCTGGACGGAGGCATCCTCTTCCTCCACGGGGAAGCCGGCACGGGGCGCCGGACGGCCGCGCTGAACCTGCTGCACCGGCACAGCGGCAGCAGTACGGACCTCTGCGCGCTCGACGGCGATGTGGACCTGTCGGCCTGGCGCCCGGCGGGGACCGGGGTGCGCGGCTATCTGGTGCACGGCCTGCTCCCCCAGCACCTGCCCGGACCGGCGGGCCTGGCGAACCTCCGCCGGCTGCTCCGGGACGCGGACGCCCGGATGGTCGTCATGCTGCCGAACGAGCCGGACCGGGTCCGGGCCCTTGTCCGGGACCTGCACGTCGTTCCGGTGCGGTGCGATCCGCCGCCGCCCCCGGCGGTCTTCGAGGCCCGCCTCCGTGCCGCGGTGCCCGACCCGGACCGCCGCGGCGAACTGCTCGGACGACTGGAGCCGGGGCTCCTCGACTCGCTACTCGCCCCCGAACTCCTCCCTTTCCAGGTGGCCGAACTCGTCACCGCGACGGCCGCGTCCGGCGGCGACGGACCGGATCCCGCCGAACTGAGGGAACACCTGGACTCCCTCGCGAGGACCGACGTACCCGAGCTGCTGGACCCACTCCTCCGTGACCCCGAGGGCCTCGCGTTCCTCCTGGCGATCTGCGTCTTCGAAGGTTTCGACCACCAGGTGGTCAGGGACGAGGCGGACCGGCTGCTCGCCCTGGCCGACGGGCGACTGGGCGACGTCCTGCCGAACGGCGGGGGAGCGGAGCGGGAGGACGCGTCGGGCGGAGGGGACCGGAGGCAGCCGAACCCGGACTTCGTGTTCCGCCGGTCGCTGGACGAACTCCTGGACGCCGTCCGAGCCCGGTGCGGACCCCGGGAGATCCGCCGGCACAACCGCATCACCTATTCCGTCGAGCCGGTGCGCTTCACCCGGCACCGCCAGGCCGAGACGGTCCTTCAGCATGTCTGGCGCCAGTACGGGAAGCTGCCCGGCCTGCTGACCGAGTGGCTCAAGGCCGCTCTCCTCGGCGACGCCGGACTGGCCGGCCCGGTCGGGCAGGTGATGGGCCTGGCCGCAGGCTGGGGCGGAGGCCGCCGCGCGCTGCGCCACATCGAGGATCTGGCCCTTACGGACCACGCCTCCGGTCGGACCGCGGCCGCGTACGCTCTCGGCGTCGCGGCCCGCGACACCGTGCTGGTCGTCGAGGTCAAATCCCTGCTCCGCAAGTGGAGCGAAAGAAAGGACTGGCGGCTGCGGATCACGGCTGCCCGCGCCTGCGGCACGGAGTTCGGCCTCTCCAGGCCCGGGGTGGCGCTGACGCTGCTGCGCAGCGCCTACCGAGGAGCAAAGGGCGAGGAGGAGAAGGTCGCGAAGACGGTGAGACTCTCGCTGCGTTCCCTGTCCGCCGCGGGTAATCAGTCGACCGTTCTCCGCAGGATCGCCGAATGGGCCGAAAGTTCCGGGGACGCGGCACAGTTGGCTCTGGACGTCCTTCCCGAGGTGCTGGACGACGACCCGGAGTGGTTCCTCGCCGAGCTGAGAGCCGGCGGTGAGGACGCTGAGCTTCTCACCGCGCTCGTCCGCCGGATCCTCGACGACGACGGTTGCTTCGACGCGGCCTGCCGAGTCCTGATCGACTGGTGCCGGGTCGCCGGGTGGGGGACGGTACTGCGGTCGGCCGTCGAGACGCTGCTCACCGATCTCGCCAGGGACCTGGGGCGAGGAGCTCTGCGCCTGTTCGTCGAGATCGACAGCGACAAGGACCCGGACATCGTCGGACGGTCCATTGCCCAGCACGCCCTGACCGCCTGGCGCCGTGGTTACCAGCAGTACCACCACGCTGCCGCCCACCCGAACGGAGGGATCTCATGACCGCCGACCTCGATCCGCCCGCCTACGTCCGGGCCGCCCACGCGCCCTGGCGCGAGATCCTGGGCCACCGCTGGTCCGGACGGCGCGACCGGGCGCTCGTCCTGTGCGACCGTGACGGTCACCTCCGCCGGGCGGGGAGGACCCGGCACCGCTTCGGAGCCGAGGACGATGCCCCGGTGGAAGGCCGCGCGGGCCTGTGGGGGTACGAGAGCGCGTACCTGGTCCAGCTCGACGAACGGCCCGCCCTCCGGGCGGTGGGCTTCCCGACCCCGTACGGCACGGAGCCCTTCGACGTGCACGTGCTGTGGTGGGTCCACGATCCGGTCCAGGTGGTGCGGACCCGGACCGTGCGCGGCTGGTTCCCGGTGCGCAAGGACCTCGAACAGCGGCTGCGCCGCCTCTACGAGCAGCACGCCGCAGCCGGGCAGTCGCTCGGCGCTCCCGGGGTGATGCAGTACATGGCCGCACCCCACCTCATGGTCGACTGCGGCCTCGGATACCGCGTCACCGAGGTGTCCGCGCGGGAGAACACGGCGGAGCTGCAGTTGGGGAACGCCGGCGGGGCCGCCGGTCCGCCCCGGGGCTGGCACGAGTGGAGCCGTGAGGAGTACGAGTTCTGTCGGCGCCAGGTCCAGGACGGCCCGGTCTCCCTCGCGGCTCTTTGGCTGGCCCGCAAGCCGGAGGAGGTCCGGCAGGTACTGGACTGGACGGTCGACCACGCCGACCTGTTGCGTGGTGCGACCGACTGGCAGGACGGCGTGGCAGGTCTGCTCGGCAAGCTGACCGTCCAGGAGCAGCAGGAACTGTCCCGGTTGCTGCGCGACCGGCTGCTTGCCCTCGGCCGCCCGGTGCCCGGGCCCCAGCCTCCGCCCTCGGCGGGATACGGGACGGGGCACCGGGTGGCCGAGGGGTGGGCGAACGGTGCGACGAACGGACGGCCGGTGTGATGCGGTCGACCGGCGGTGATGCTTCGGGGCGGCGGGCGCGGCGCGTACGGCGGAGCACGGCTGGGCGGGGGTCTCGGCCGGGTGTGTACCGTCGCAGGGTCGTGCCGCCCGCCGTGCGGGCCGAGCCGACCCCGCAGGCTGTGATGGCCATGGAGCGTCTGCTGGCGGCCAACAGCGCGGAGTTGATCAGGGCCGACACCAAGGCTGCCGTCCTCCTGGGCTTCACCGGTGCGGCTCTCGGCGCCTTCGTCCCGTTGACCAGGAAGGACGGCGCCGGGATCGCGGCCCACGGCTGGGACACCCGCTTCCTCTGGTGGACCGCGGTGCTCAGTGCCCTGTTCGCGGTGGGTTGCTTCGTGTCCGCCATCGCCCCCCGTCACCGGAAGGGGCGGGGGGACGACGCACAGGGTCCCGCTTACTTCGAGCACATCGGGGCGGGGGTCGGCCGGGGGCGGCTCGGCCGGGCCTTCGAACAGGCCGGGCGCGACCCGGCCGGACCGCTGTTGGCTTCTCTCACGGCGACCAGCGCGATCCTCCGGGTCAAGTACCGGTGGATCGAGGCGGGGGCGGTCCTCCTGCTCCTGGCACTGCCCCAGTTCGCCGCAGTGCTCCGGCCCGGGGTGTGAGTCCGGGCCGGGAGCGGGTGCGGGGAGTCGGGCCTCAGGGTGCGCCCCGGGCGGTCAGGCGGGGAGGGCGGCCGGGGTGGGGGCGACGAGGCCGAAGAGGTCGGTCACGGTGGTGAGGGCGGCGGACTGGAGGGTGGCGGCGGGGACGACGGTGCCGTCGGGGGCGGTGAGCGGGCGGGTGGCGGTGGCGGAGGCGACGACGGTGGGGCGGTAGCCGAGGCGGAAGGCGCCCTGGGCGGTGAAGGTGACGCACATGTGGGTCATGAAGCCGGCCAGGACGAGGTCCTTGCCGCTGTCCGGCGCGAAGCCGAGGGCGGTGAGGGCCGCGGTGAGTTCGGTGGCGTGGAAGGCGTCGGGGAAGGTCTTGACGACGACGGGCTCGCCGGCGTCGGGCGCGACCTCGGCGCTGATCGCGCCGATCTCGGTGCGGATGTCGTACGGGGTGCCCGGGCCGCCGTCGTTGACGACGTGGATCACCGGGGTGCCCGCGGCGCGGGCGCGCCGCAGGAGGTCGGCGGCGGAGGCGAGGGCCTCCTCGGCGCCGTCCAGGGCCATCACGCCGGTGCGGTAGGTGTGCTGGAAGTCGATCAGGAGCAGAACGGAGTCGGCCAGCCGGGGAAGCCGGTCGTCCAGGCCGATCACGGTGCGCAGGGGAGCGGACGGGGTGGTGTGCGTGGTCACAAGAGTGCCTTTCCAGGACATTTTGCTTGTTTCAGGGCAGGAGGGAGGGCTTGTTTCAGGGCAGGAGGGAGGGCTTGTTCCGGGGCAGGAGGGAGGAAGGGAAGGGCCGGGCGGTGGGGCGAGGTGTCAGACGGACGGTGTGCGGAAGCGGCGGCGGTAGGCGCCGGGGGTGGTGGCGAGCCGGCGGCGGAAGGCCCGGTGGAGGGTCTCCGCCGAGCCGAGCCCGGCCGCCGCCGCGACCTGCTCGAGCGGCCGGTCGGTGGTCTCCAGCAGGCGCCGGGCCGCCTCCACCCGGGCCGCCTCGACGTACCCGGCCGGGCCGGTGCCGGTCTCCTGGGTGAAGACGCGGGCGAAGTGCCGCTCGCTGAGGCACATCCGGGCGGCCAGGGCCGGGGTGGAGAGGTCGCCGTCGAGGTGCCCGGCGATCCACCGCAGCAGCTCGTCGATGTCGCGCCGCTCGGTGGCCGGGTGGCTCAGCGGGACGGAGAACTGGCTCTGCCCGCCCTGCCGCTTGAGGTACATCACCAGCTGCCGGGCCACCGCCAGCGCGGTCCGTTCGCCCTGGTCCTCGGCCACCAGGGCGAGCGCGAGGTCCAGGCAGGCGCTGATGCCGGCCCCGGTCCACAGCCGGCCCCGGTCGGTCCGGACGAAGATCGGGTCGGGGTCGACCGTCACCTCGGGGTGCTCGGCGGCGAGCTGCGCGGCCGTCGACCAGTGGGTGGTCGCGGTCCGCCCGTCCAGCAGTCCGGCGGCCGCCAGGACGTGGGCGCCCACGCACACCGAGGCCACCCGGCGGGCGTGCGGCGCGGTCTCCCGCACCCAGTCGACGACGGTGGTGTCGACCTTGGCCACCGGCCCGTTCCCCGTCAGCTCGACCGCGCCCGGCACCAGCAGGGTGTCCACGTCCGCGCCGACCTCGGCGAAGGAGAGGTCGGCGAGCAGCCGCACCCCCGCCGAGGTCCGGACCGCCCCGCCGACCGGACCGGCGAGCCGGACCCGGTAGCCCGCCCGGCCGCCGGTCTCCCGGTTGGCCAGCGCGAACACCTCGGCGGGGCCGGTGACGTCGAGGAGGTCGACGTCGGGGAAGACCGCGACGACGACCCGGTGCGGAGTGGGCATGGGTCCATCCTCGGCCGGAGGGCCCGACGGCGGCAATGACGATTCGCTGTCACATTCGGACACGGGGCCGGCCGGGCCGGACGCCGACGGCGGACGCGCCCCGGATGCGGCTGGACGGGTGCAGTTCGCCGCCCGGCCGCGGCGGCCTCGGCCCGAAGCCGCGCGCCGCCGGGTTACATGGGCCTGCGCCTCGTCGGGCGGGGCGTACCGGTGTCCTGCGCGGCCCCGGACCCGACGAACGGAAGAGCACCATGGCAGAGCGCGATCCCCGCCACCGCACGTGCCGCAGACCCCTGGTGCGCGGGCTGGCCGCCGCCGCGCTCGCGACCGTCACGCTGCTGGCCCCGGCGGGCCCCGGGTACGCGACCGGCAGCGCCCGGCTGGCGCCCGGCACGCAGTTCACGCCGCTGACGGCGGCCGTGCTGACCGAGCCGACGCCGTTCGAGGCCACGGACGGCAGGACGCACCTCTCCTACGAACTGCTCGCCACCAGCGCGCTGTCCAGCGCCACGCCGCTGCGCCTCGACCGGGTCGAGGTCCGGGAGGCCGGCACCGAGCGGGTCGTCGGCTCGCTGAGCGGCCAGGCGCTGGCCGAGGCCGCCAATCCGGTGGGCGACCCGCTGCCGGGTGCGGACGGCTACACCCCGCCGCCCCCGGCGCCGACGCCGACCGTCGTCCAGGGTTCCCAGCAGTGGATCATCTGGATCGACCTGGTCCTCGACCCCGGCCGGCCCGCGCCGGAGGTCCTCGAGCACCACCTCGTGGGCGCCGTCCTCACTCCCTCCGGGCCCTCCGCCTTCGAGGAGACGGTGCAGACCACCCCGACCGGCCGTACCGCGCCGTTGGACCTGGCCCCGCCGGTGCGGCCCGGCGCCTGGTACGCCAGCGAGTCGTGCTGCGGCAACACCCACCACCGGCGCGGCCTCGGCCCGGTCAACGGCCGCTTCGGCGTGCCGCAGCGCTTCGCGATCGACTGGTACAAGGTCGGTGAGCAGGGGCAGACCTGGGAGGGCGACCCCGCACGGCTCACCGACTACCTGAGCTACCGGCAGCCGGTCGTGGCCGCGCTCGGCGGCCGGGTGGTGGAGGTGCAGGACGGTGTCCCGGACAACCCGCCGCCGGTCACGCCGCCGGTGCCGCCGATCGAGGACACCGTCGGCAACCACGTCACGGTGGAGGTCGCGCCGGGCCGGTACCTGCTCTACGCCCACCTGGAACCCGGCTCGTTGGCCGTCCGGGAGGGCGACTGCGTCGAACCGGGACAGACGCTCGGGCTGATCGGGAACAGCGGCAACTCCACCACGCCGCACCTGCACTTCCAGGTGATGACCACGGCCGAGTTCTTCCCGACCGACAGCCCGCCGTTCACCTTCCGGTCGTTCCGCGTCGTCGGGCAGGTCGAACCCCGGATCTGGGACGACAACCTGGGCCTGCAGCCGACCGGTGTCCTGCCGATCACGCCCTCGCCGTACGAGGGGCCGCACCGTTCGAAGTACCCGCTCGACCGCGAGGTGCTGGAGTTCTGACCTGACCCGACCTGACCGGTCCGGTCCGGAGCGGTCCGGAGCGGTCGGACGGCGGAGGGGCCGCGCGATGTCGCGCGGCCCCTCCGCCGTCCGGGTGCACTCCTACCGCGTCACGCGGGCCGCCCGGCGACCTGCGGCGCGCTCCGTCCCACCAGCGGGCGCAGGCCGAGGCGGTGCGCGGCGGCGAGGGCGAGCCCGCCGAGCAGTGAGGCCAGGTGGCCGACGGCGGCCGTCTCGCCGTCCGGGAGGCCGGCCAGCAGCGCGGGCGCCGCCACCGCCAGCATCAGCAGCCAGACCGCCCGCGACCACGCCGGGCGGGCCCGGGCCGCGGCCAGCGTCAGGGCGGTGACCACGACGTAGGAGGGGCCGGTGTCCATCGCGTGCGCGGCCTCGGCCGGCAGCGAGCCGTGCTGGATCCGCCACCACACCAGGCCCTCGGTGAGGGCGGTCGCCGCGAGGTGGACGAGGGCCACCGAGGCCACCGCCCGCCGGGCGCCGAGCGCGCCGACCACCGCGAACAGGGAGAGTGCGAACACCGGCCAGACCCAGATGGTGTCCTGCGGCACGAAGACCGAGACGGTCAGCGACTCGATCGGGTGGCCGTCCGGCCACAGGCGCAGATTGCCGAGGTCGGTGGACGCCCAGGTGCGCAGCGCGTGCACCCGCTCGGGCGGGAGCAGGTGCAGCACCGGCCACATCGCGGCCAGCACGGCCACGTACCAGAACGCCGGATTGCGCGGCAGGCGCCGTATCCACGGGCCGAGCGGGGGGAGCTCCATCGGGAGCTTCGTCGCCATGCCGGGGGCTACCGGTGGCGACGGGGGGATGCCGACCCGCCCGCGAAGGCCGCTCCCGCGACGAGCGCGACTGTGCCCGCCACCATCAGACCCCGCCGGGAGCGCCAGGACAGCACCGACCACCGCGAGTTGGCGGAGAGCAGCGAGCCGACGCTCAGCCACGAGCCGATCGAGAGCGCGGACGCCGCCGAACCGGCCGAGCCGATCGACAGGAAGCTGCCGACGGAGCCGACCGACAGCACCGAGCCGACCGAGCCGATGGACAGCACCGACCCGACCGAGCCGATGGACAGGACGGAGTCCCCGGACGGCAGCGCCCACCCGTGCGAGAACACCGTCGCCGGGGAGGGCGACGAGGAATCACTACGCTTGCTCATCCGCTGATCGTATGCCGCCGCGGGGACGCCCGGACGCCGCCCCGCTCCTTCGGGCGGCTCACCCGCCCAGGTGGGGCGGCAGGCCGCCGGCCACCGGGTAGGGCCGCTCCTCGGGCAGCAGTCGGCGGGCCGCCTCCGGTTCGCCGTCCCGCAGGTGTCCGTGGATCCGCCGCACGAGCGGGGTGAGGTCGGTGATCGACACCGTCCATTCGTCGGCGTAGCGCCGCGCGGCCTCCCCGTTCAGGCCCAGTTGCAGCGAGCGGTAAGGCAGGGGCCGCAGCTGGAGGTCGCGCTCCGGGTCCCACTGGACCCGGGCGGGCGAGTGCTTCAGCAGCCGTTGCCAGCTCGCCCGGTCCGGATGGAGGCCGCGCTCGTAATGGGCGAGGCAGGCGTGCTCCAGGGCCCATTCGAAGCCGGCCCGGTCGATCTCGACGGCGAGCACGGTCTCCTGCCCCTCCTTGGTGGCCCAGCCGCAGCGGTACATCATCCAGAGGAACGACGGTTTGATCCAGGTCGTCCGGTCGCGCTTCCAGTGCGCCGGGAACCGGCCGTCGCGGGCGGCCGGCAGGCCGATCCCGGGGGAGTAGGCCTGGTACACGGTCACGGTGGCGGCGGTGTGGACGGCGCGGATGCGGCGCTTCGGCTCGGGGGCGGTCGGTTCCGGGGTGTTCGGCGGGGGCACGTCGATCAGGGTGGCGAGGGTGGTGGGCAGGCTGCCAGCGAATTTTCGGGGGCGGGGGTTCCGCGGGGGTTCCGCATGCCTGCATGATGCAAGGCCACATTCAGTTTAAGCCTTTGATTTGCAGGCTGAGATCCCTTGTGGAACCATAATCGCCAAGCACAGGGACGATCGAACACCGGAAAGTGAAGGATCATGTCGGACGGCGCACGCGTCATCGTCGGAGTCAGTGGCTCGCTGGGGAGCCTGACCGCTCTGCACCGGGCGGTGGGCGAGGCGCGTGACCGGGGTGCGGTGCTGGTGCCGGTGCTGGCGTGGACGCCGGCGGGCGGGGAGCACAACTACCGGCTGCGGCCCTGCCCGCCGCTGCTGCGGGCCTGGGAGGACATGGCCGCCGCCCGGCTTGAGCGGGCGCTGGACGAGGCGTTCGGCGGGCTCCCGGCCGGGATCCGGGTCGAGCCGCAGGCCGTCCGCGGCCCGGCGGGCCCGGTCCTGACCGGGCTGGCCGACCGGCCGGGGGACCTGCTGGTGGTGGGCGCGGGCCGGCACGGCACCGTCCGCGGTGCGGTGCGGCGGATGCTCGGGGGCGGCTCGGTGGGCCACTACTGCCTGGCCCACGCCCGCTGCACCGTCCTCGCCGTGCCGCCGTCGGACCTCCAGGACGACCTGCGCGCACTGCGCCGAGGTGTCGACCTGCGCGAACTCGCGGCCCTCGCCGCCGCCTGATCCGCCGCTGCCTGAGCCACCGCCGCCCGATCCGCCGCTGCCTGACTCGCTGCCGCCTGACGCGCCGCCGTCCTGTTCGCCCGGGCCCGGGGCCGGAAGCCCCGGGCCCCGGGGGTCACTCGAAGCGGCTGGGGTCGCCGGCCCCCCGCCGGACGATCTCCGGCTCGCCCTCGGAGAAGTCGACCACCGTGGTGGGCACGGTGCCGCAGTCGCCGGAGTCCACCACGGCGTCCAGCACGTGGTCCAGCCGCTCCTTGATCTCCCACCCCTGGGTCATCGGCTCCTCCTCGCCGGGGAGGAGCAGGGTGCTGGAGACCAGCGGCTCGCCCAGTTCGGCGAGCAGTGCCCGGGTGACGGCGTGGTCGGGGATCCTGACGCCCACCGTCTTCTTCTTCGGGTGCATCAGGCGGCGGGGCACCTCCTTGGTGGCCGGGAGGATGAAGGTGTAGCTGCCCGGCGTCGCGGCCTTGATCGCGCGGAAGACGTTGTTGTCGAGCTGGACGAACTGCCCCAGCTGCGCGAAGTCCTCGCACATCAGGGTGAAGTGGTGGCGCTCGTCGAGCCGCCGGATCGACCGGATCCGGTCGAGGCCGTCACGGTTGTCCAGCTGGCAGCCCAGCGCGAAACAGGAGTCGGTCGGGTACGCGATCAGGGCCCCGGACCGGAGACTGGCCGCCACCGTGGTGATGGTGCGCGGTTGGGGGGACTCTGGATGCACGTCGAAGTACTTCGCCATTGGCCGACCCTACGGGATCCCGGCGACCGGCGGGCGCAGCCGCGACGGCCGGCGGTCCACTGGCGCGGCGTCCCGCGGGTGCGGCGTCCCGCCGGTGCGGCATCCCGCGGGTGCGGCATCCCGCCGGGGCCGGCCGGACCGGTCGGCGTGCTGGTCGTCGGCCGGGGTGCGGCGTACGGTCCCTCGGTATGGGCATCGATCAGGCGCGGGCGAACCGGATCTTCCTCCCGGAGACCTACGCCGAGGGCGTTCCGTACGAGCTGTTCCGCGAGCTGCGCGCCGAGGCGCCGGTCTGCTGGGTGGAGGAGCCCGCGGTGGGGCCGTGGCCGGCCGGACCCGGCTACTGGGCGGTGCTGCGGCACGCCGACGTCAAGTACGTGCTGCGCACACCGGAGTTGTTCTCCTCGCACCTCGGCGCGACCCAGATCCGCGACCCCGGCACAACGGCCGATCTGGACTTCGCCCGCACCATGATGCTCAACCAGGACCCGCCGGACCACTCCCGGCTGCGCCGCGCCGTCGCCGCCGCCTTCACCCCGCGCGCGCTGCGCGAGCTGACCGTGGACATCGAGCGGCGGGCGGCCGAACTCGTCGCCGGTATCGCCCCGTCCGGCGAGGTCGACATCGTGCCGCTCGCCGCCGATCTGCCGGTCTGGACGCTGGCGCGGATCCTGGGTGTGCCCGAGCAGGACCGGCAGCTGCTGGTCGACTGGTCGAACCGGGTGATCGGCTACCAGGACCCGGACCACGCCCGGTCCAGCACGGCGGACCCGTCCCGGCTCACCGCCATGGGGCGGGACGCGCTCGGCCACCGCCCCGCGGACCTCACCGCCCCCGACGGCCGCCCGCTCGATCCGCGCTCCCGCGCGGCCCTCGCCGACATGTTCGCCTACGCCCACGCGCTCGCCGAACAGCCGCCGCCGGGCAGCATGGTGGCCCGGATGCGGGAGGCCGGGCTGAGTGCCGCCGAGTTCGAGACGATGTTCTTCCTGTTCGCCGTGGCCGGGAACGAGACGCTGCGCAACGGACTGCCCGGCGCCCTGTACTCCCTGCTGACCCACCCCGAGCAGTACCGACTGCTGCGCCGCCGGCCGGAGTTGACCGGATCGGCGGTGGACGAGCTGCTCCGGTTCTGGCCGCCGGTGATCGAGTTCCGGCGCACCGCCACCCGGGACCTCGTCCTGGCCGGGCGGCCGATCGCGGGCGGGGACAAGGTGGTCGTCTACCACGCCTCCGCCAACCGCGACGGGACGGTCTTCCCGGACCCGGACCGCCTCGATCTCACCCGCACGCCCAACGACCACGTCAGTTTCGGTCACGGCCCGCACTTCTGCGTCGGGGCGCAGCTCGCCCGGATCCAGATGGCGGCGATGCTGCGCCGCATCGTCGCCGCCTGGCCCGAGCCGGAGCCGGCGCCGGGCCCGCCTCCGCCGCGGCTGGTCTCGAACTTCCAGAACGGGCTGAAGGAGCTGCGCGTGCGCCGGTGACGGGGATCCCGGGGTGGGGGTGCTGCCTCCGAAGCGCGATATTGACTGAATTTTCAGTCCAAGGCAGGATGTGGGCGCCCCCACCGGCCTGCCCCGGGTGCGCCGACGGGACGCGCCCATTCGCCCGTGCCTCGGTGCCCGGGGCGGTCCGCCCGCACCCACCGGAGGTACCGATGGACAAGCCCGATCTCTCCCGACGCCGGCTCCTCCGCCTCGGCGCCGCGCGGTGCAGCGGGACGTCGCCAACCTCGCCAAGGAGATCTCCCGCTTCGAGCCGGTCGTGATGGTGATCGGTCCCGAGCTGGTGGCCTCCGCCGCCCCGCTCTGCGACACCGGCGCGGTGCCCGGCTCCCGAGGCATCACCTTCCTGCCGGTCTCCAACGACGACCTGTGGATCCGGGACTTCGGCCCGACCTTCCTGGTCGGTCAGGGGACGGTCGCCGGCCTCGACACCAACTTCAACGGCTGGGGCAAGACCGGGACGAGCTACGAGCGAAACTTCGCCAGGGACGCCAGGGCCGCCGCCGCGCTGCTCGCCCACTACGGAATCGCGCGGGTCCGGGCCCCGTTCACCGGGGAGGGCGGCTCGCTGGAGACCGACGGGCAGGGCACGATGCTCGCCACCGTCAGCTCCCTGGTGAACCCCAACCGCAACCCCGGGCTGAGCCGGGCCGAGGTCGAGCGGCGGCTCAAGTCCTCGCTCGGCGCGGAGAAGGTGATCTGGCTGGCCGGCCTGGCGGGCCAGGACATCACGGACGGCCACATCGACTGCGTGGCCCGGTTCAGCGCGCCCGGACGGGTGATCCTGGGGCGTCCGGGGCCGGGCTCCGCCCCGATGTGGCTCGACGTCTGCACCGAGGCCGAGCGAGTCCTGCAGACCGCCACCGACGCCAGGGGCCGGGCGCTGACGATCGTCGAGCTGCCCGGGCCGGACCACAGCAGGATCCGGGGGACCGGGCCCGCGTTCCTGTCGAGCTGCACCAACCACTGCACCGTGAACGGTGCCGTCCTCGTACCGCAGTTCGGGCACGCGGAGGCCGACGAGGCGGCCCGGGCGATCCTCGCGGCCGAGTACCCGGGGCGCACCGTCGTACCGGTCGTCGTCGACGCCGTCGCGGCGGGCGGCGGAGGCATCCACTGCGCCACCCAGTCCCAGCCCGTCGCCCCCGCGGCGGGCTGACCCGCGGGCCCGGCCAACCGGCTCAGGCCGGTCGGCCGGGCCGCGCGCGGCCCTCGGGTCCGGCGGTCGTCGCCGTCGCCGGTGCGACCGGCGGTACGGGGGCGACCGGCGGCCCGGCGGCGCCCGGTGTCACCGGTGCGACCGGAGTGACCGGTTCGGGCGCCTGCTCGGCCGCCGGGCCGTCCTCGCGCATTGCCGCCGTCTCGGCCTTGAGGATGCGCATCGACTTCCCGAGTCCGCGTGCCATCTCGGGCAGCTTCTTCGAGCCGAACAGCAGGATCACGACCGCCAGCACCACCAGCAGGTGCCAGGGCTCCAGACCGTTGCGCAGCATGTCCACTCACCGGGCCTTTCCGTATCGCCGTCGAACCGGGTGTCCCGCCAGCGTAAATGTGACTGATTTTTCAGTCAATATGTCGGGATTCGACCCGCCGCGGGGATCCGGCGGTTCGAGCGCGGTCCCGGCCGGCGCCCCCGGGTCGGGGTCACGCCGTAACCGCCGAAGGTGATGCTCTGCGGCTCCGTGAGCCGGCCGATTCCGTCCGTCGTGCGGCGATCCTGCCGCACCGTACCGACACGCCCCGCTCCGGCCGGTCGGGCGGGTGCGCCCCGGGGCGGGAGAGGTCCGGCGGGACGCGGGGAAGTCGCTGCCGCGTACGGTTCGTCCACGCCGCTTTGGCCCGAACGGCGCGCGACGGCCCCACCGCGCCGGACCTAGGTTCACCGGAACCCGCAGGCAACCGGCGCACCCGAGGAGCGACGCACGTGAACTGGCTGATCCACGACTACCGCGAGGACGACCTCGCCGCCGTCGTCCATCTGATCGACAGCACCGCCGGGCTCGGGCAGGAGTCGGTGTTCTCGCTCGCGGAGTGCATCGGCGCCCTCACCGCCCGCCAGCCCGCCGTCGTCGCGGTGCACGACGGCCTGCCGATCGGGGCCGCCCTCGCCCAGGTGGCGGGTGCGGGCGAGCGGGCCTGGGTGATGCGGGTGGCGATCGCCCCGGCCTGGCGCGGGCGCGGTCTGGCCAGCGCGCTGCTGCGGGAGCTGGAACGGCGGCTGGTCGAGGCCCGGGTGCGCCGGATCGCCTATGTGCTGCCGGCGGAGGAACTGCTCGGTGAGGGGCTGCGCAACGCCGGCTACGAACGGCGGCCCGCCGCCGCGTACTTCGAGAAGACCGAGCCCGCCGCGGGCCCCGCCGCCGGGACCCTGGACGAACTCGGCGGGCGGGTGCTGAGCGGGGACCTGTGGGACCAGGTCGCCGGGATGACGGCCGAGAAGGAGCTGATCGAGCGGCGGGTCGTGCTGCCGCTCGCCGAACCCGAGCGCGCCGCCCGGCACGGTGTGCGGCCGCCGCGGGCGATCACCCTGTTCGGGCCGCCCGGCACCGGGAAGACGACCTTCGCCCGGGCCATCGCCTCTCGCCTGGGCTGGCCGTTCGTCGAGCTGCTGCCGTCCCGCCTCGCCGACGAGGGCAACCTCGCCGCCGCGCTGCGCGGCGCGTTCACCCGGATCGGGGAGCTGGAGCGGGTGCTGGTCTTCATCGACGAGGTGGAGGAGATCGCTCCCGTGCGGGGCGAGCCCGGCCGGACGGGAGCCACCCACGGGGTGACCAACGAGCTGCTCAAGCTGATCCCCGGTTTCCGGGAGCGGGACGGCCGGCTGCTGGTGTGCGCCACCAACTCGGTCCGCTCGCTCGACCCGGCGTTCCTGCGCACCGGCCGGTTCGACTACGTCATTCCGATCGGCACCCCCGACCCGGACGCCCGGGCCGCGATCTGGGCGCGCTACGCGCTCGGCACCGACCGGGTGGACGTGGACGTCCCCGCCCTGGTGGCCGCCAGCGAGCACTTCTCGCCCGCCGACATCGAGCACGCCGCGCGCCTCGCCGCCCAGACGGCCTTCGAGCGCGACGACGCGGTGCCGGGCGCGACCACCGCGGACCACCTCGCCGCGATCGGCGCGTGCCGTCCGACGGTGACGGCCGCGATGGTGGCGGCGTTCCGGGCCGACATCGGGGCGCACGCCCGGCTGTGACCGTGCCGCCGACCGCGACCGCCTCCCGTCGACCGCCTCCCGTCGACCGCCGGACGGCGGGGGATCAGCCGAGCGGGTGGTCGCGGCGGACGGCGTCGATACAGGTGTCCCGGGAGACCGGGCCGCCGAAGCGGAGGCGGTCGTAGGCGGTGAACTCCGGCTCCAGGGCGTCCAGTTCGTCGACCAGCGCGTGCAGGGCGGGCAGCCGGGCGGGGTTGTCGCGGGAGGGGTCGCCGAGGGCCTCGGTGATGTCCCGGACCAGTTCGCCCTTGCGGCGCATGGTGACCGGGTGGAGGCGGTGCAGGCAGACGTTCTGGCCGCTGAGGTACGACTCGTACTCCTCCTCGCCCTCCGCCGGGTCCGCCCAGTGGCCCCGGAACCAGTCCGGCAGCTTCGCCAGCCCGCCCGCCTCGTCGACCAGTTCGAGGAGGTCGGGGGCGACCATCTCGGTGCCGTCGGAACGCAGGTAACCGGGCAGCGGGAGGCGCCCGGCGAGCATGTGGCCGCGCACCTCGTCCGGGTCCGCGCCGCGGCGGGCGCAGAGCACCTCCAGGGCCGCGAACTGCCGGTCGACGTAGGCGTCGTCGGCCTCGGTCATCGGGTGCTCGCCGTTGACCTCGAGGTAGCGCCGGGCGAGCCGCTCCCTCGGTGTTCCGGTCTCCGTGCTGCCGGTCTCCGTCATGCCGGGCCCTCCTTCGGGTGTCCGCCGGCCTCGACCGCGTCGGCCTCGGCCGCCCCGTCGCCGGTGCCGGTGGCGGAATCGGAGCCGCGCGGGTCGGCCCCGGGGCCGGGATCGATGCGCACCACGGGGGAGAATGCGGTGCCGAGGAACACTACCGCCTGCACCACGGCCGCGCACACGAAGAGCGTCCGGGTGGGGGAGGCGCCGGAGACCAGTCGGCCGCCGAGCACCGCGCCGAGCGGGATGGTCGCGTAGGCGGCGGCCCGGCTGACCGACACCACCCGGCCGATCACCTCGGAGGGCACCACCTTCTGCCGGGCGGTGAACCAGCTGACGATCACCAGCGAGGTGGCGACGCCCTCCACGCCCCAGGCGATCAGCACCGCCCACCAGGTGGGCACCAGGGCGGGCAGGACCATGGTCGCCCCGGACAGTCCCATGCCGAACGCCAGCAGCGGCCCCAGCCGGTAGCGGTCCGTCAGACGTGGCGCGAGCACTCCGCCCACCACGGCGCCGAGGCCCTGGGCGCCGAGGACGAGGCCGAGCACGACCTTCGGCTTCTCCTCGACCTCCAGCACGAGGTAGAAGAGGCTGCCCTCCACCGTCCACGCGGCGAGATTGGACAGCGCCATCAGCACGGTGCCCCAGAGCACCGCCCGCATGGTTCGCAGGGCGCGCAGGCCGTCGGCGAAGTCCTTGGCGATCCGGGCGGCCGTGGTGGGCCCCGCGGCGGGCGCGCGGGTGCCGGAGATGGCGGCGATCAGCAGCGCGGAGGCCCCGAAGGAGAGTGCGTTGACCAGCGCGGAGACCGGGACGCCCAGCGCCGCGACGGCGGTGATGCCGGCCACCGGCCCGATGAAGCCGAGCGCGCTGTCGACCGTCTGGGTCCAGGAGTTCACCCGGGCGAGCCGCCGCTCCGGCACCACGTCGACCAGGAAGCCCTGGAACGCCGGGAAGTAGAACGGGCGGACGCAGGCGAGCAGGAACGCGCAGAGGTAGATCGCGGCCAGCGGCGGACGGTCGAGGGTGGCCAGCGCGGTGACGGCGAGTGCCAGCACGGCGGAGGAGAGGTCGCACAGGATCATCACCCGGCGGCGGTCGAACCGGTCCGCGATGACGCCGGCGAAGAGTCCGAGCACAATGTAAGGAATGAACTCGATCGCGTAGGCGAGAGCGGTCGAGGTGGCCGATCCGGTGATTTTCAGGACAAGGACCGGAATGGCCAGCCGGTAGATCCAGTCGCCGATTCCGGAGACCAGGAATGCGGCGCGCAGGCGGATGTCCGCCGGGCCCGGGGTCGGACGTTCCTCGATCGGCTTCGCGGTGGGCACCGGCGTTCTCCTATGCACTTTTTCGATGGTGGGTCGGTGGGAGGTGAAAACACGTCCGGAATGCTTCCGGTGGAGCGCCGGAATCCCGGCGGGCGCCGTCGGTACGGCGCTCCCGCCGGGTTCCCGGCCGTTCGCGGGCCGTGGGATCAGAAGGGGAGCTCCTCCCGGTCGACCCGGGTCAGCCACTCGGCCCCGGCCGCGGGCCGGGCGTCGCGGCAGACCGCGCAGTCGGGGTCGCGGGTCCAGGCCTCGGCCTGGCGCACCCGGGGGTTGTGGAAGGTCTGCTCCAGCAGCCGGCCCACGGCGAGCGGCGGGCAGACCCGGGAGGCCAGCCGGACCATCTCGGAGACCATGTGGGCGGCGGCGACCACCACCAGTCCGTTGAAGGCGGCGGTGTCCTCGCCGTAGGCGCTGCCCTCGCGGTCGATGTCGTCGAGGACGTCCAGCACCATCCGCGAGGTCGGGTCGTCCCGGCGGACCTGGCCGTACCAGCACTCCACGCAGCCGCTGACGCCGGGCACCATCGTGTAGTGGATGGCCCGCTGGGTGTCGACGCCGCCGCCGATCAGGGTGGTGCCGGCCCGGACGCAGCCCTCGTTGAGCCAGTGCGCGACGTGCACCTTGGGGCGGTCGACCACGGCGATCACGATGTCCCGGTCGTGCACCACCGCGTAGACGTCGTCGGCGGACATCAGCTTGGCCTCGACCGCGTCGACCCGCACCCGGCTGTTGAGCCGGCGGGCCCGCTCGGCGGCGACATGGACCTTGGTGCGCCCCACGTCCGGCTCGCCGTAGATGATCTGGCGGTTGAAGTTGGAGACCTCGATCTTGTCGAAGTCGACGATCCGGATGTCCGTGAAGCCGATCGCGACCAGGTCGATCAGGGTGTGCGAGCCGATGCCGCCGACGCCGAGCACGGCCACCCGGGCGTCCCGGATGCGGCGCTGGAACTCGTACTTGGAGGTCCCCAGGGAGGCGTAGGTCTCGAAGAAGCCCAGGTTGTTGGACCAGCGCTCACGGGCCGCGGCGTCGAAGTCCTCGCCCAGGTCGGCGGTGTCCTGCACCAGGCCGCTCGCGTCCAGGTCGTCGACGGCCTCGCGCACGTCCTCGGCGGTGAGGTCGGGGTAGTCGGCGCTGAGGTCGCGGTGGACGGCGTCCAGGTCGCGGCTGCCGTCCAGGAGCTGGAGCAGCCTCAGCACGCGGCCGTCGGTGTCCTCCAACGAGGTCAGCTCACCACCGAGGCGGAAGTGGACCGAGCCGTCGGAAACGAAGTAGGGGATGCTCGTCTTGAGCGCGGGACGTGCCACGAATACCCCTCGGGGACTGAGCGACGGAAATCATGGGAATACCGGGTCCGGGAATATGCGGAGAGTTCCGGCCGGGTGCGGCGGGGCGTCGTTTCGAAGGAAGCCCCGCCGCATTTTCAGGCTCAGCCCTTGGCGGTGCTGGCGGCGCTGCTGTAGCGCTTGGTGGACTTCTTGATCATTGGAATCACCTCCCCCCTCCGATCGGACTCCATGCTATTCACCGCGCAACTTCCCGGACAAGATGTAAGAACACCTTTTCGCGGGGGGATCTTCAGGTTCCGGCGGAACGGACGGAAAGTCCCAGGTATTCGGCCTGGAAAGCCAGGACATCGGCGAAATAGGCGAGCCGTCCGGTGCGGGCACGGGCGCCGTGCCCGACCCCGGCCTCCTGGCGGAGCAGCACCGGGCGGGTGGAGGAGGTGGCCCGCTGGAGCGCGGCGCACATCTTCCGGGAGTGCAGCGGGTCGACCCTGGCGTCGTCCTCGAACGCGGTCAGCAGCACGGCCGGGTAGGCGGTGCCCGCCGTCACGTGGTGGTACGGCGAGTAGCCGAGCAGCCAGCCGAGCTCCTCCGGGTCCTCCCGGGTGCCGAACTCGTCGGTCCAGTAGGGGCCGTAGCCGCTCAGCTCGTAGCGGGCCAGGTCGAGCGGGGCCGCGGTGGCCGCCACCGCGGCGAACAGCCCGGGGCACTGGGTCGCCGCCGCACCGACCAGGAGGCCGCCGGCGCTCTGGCCGAACGCGCCGAGCCCCTCGGGCGGACACAGGCCCCGGTCGTGCAGCGCGCGGGCGACGGCGAGGAAGTCGTCGATGCCGTTCTGCTTGTGCTCGCGCATCCCGGCGCGGTGCCAGCCCTCGCCGTGCTCGCCGCCGCCGCGCACCCGGGCCACCGCGAACTGGCCTCCCCGGGCGGCCCAGGCGAGCGCCGCGGCGTAGTAGTCGGCGACCAGGGGTTCGCCGAAGGCGCCGTAGCCCTGGAGGACGGTCGGCAGTGGGCCGGTGGGGCGGTCGGCGGGCCGGGTGAGCAGCACCGTCACCTCGGTGCCGTCCGCGGAGGCGCAGCGCAGTTCGGAGACCAGGACGGCGGGGACGTCCGGGGTGCCCGGTGCCCGCCACACCTCGGTCGTGCCGCGGAGGGCGTCGTAGTGGTGCACGGTCTCAGGGGTGGTGGGGTCCGAGTAGCCGAACCACGCCTCGTGACCTCCCTGGCGGAAGGTCAGATCGGTGAGGACGCCGGTGCCGGGCAGGGGGAGCGCGCCGAGCGGTTCGCCGGTGCGGAGGTCGTGCCGGGTGATCCGGCCGTGTCCGCCGGCCGAGCGGAGCACCAGCAGCAGCGGGACCGGCAGTGCGGGGTCGTCGAGGACGGCGAAGGACTCCAGGACCTCGTGCTCGTGCTCGGGGACGAGGGTGCGCGGCCGTTCCGGCGCGGCCGGGTCCAGGACCAGGATCCGGCCCCGGTCGGCGTCGAGGTCGGTGAGCACGTAGAGCAGGCCGTCGGCGGCCGGCCAGGGGGAGCTCCAGCCGCCGTCCAGGGCGGTCAGCGGGCGCCAGTCGGGCTTCTCCGGGGTGCCGAGGGCCAGGTCGGCGACCCGGACGCGGTTGCCGCTGGAGAGTCCGTCGGCGGTGGCGGCCACCAGCAGGCGGCCGTCCGGGCCGAGCAGGACGTCCAGTTCGGAGCCCGGGCCGTCGGCCGTGTCGGTGTCGGTGCCGAGGTCGTGGCCGGTGTCGAGGCCGTGGCCGGGTCCGTCGGCGGGCGACGCCGCGCCGGGGACTTCGGTGTCGTCGGCCGGGTGCACGCCGATCCGGTGCAGGTACAGCCGGGCGCCGCCGGTGCCGCCGCGTACGTGGTAGAAGGCCTCCGGCCCGCCCGACCAGGCGACTTCGCCGTACGGGCAGCCGGTGATCGGCTCGTCCACGGTCCGGCCGGTGGCCACGTCCAGCACCCGCAGGGTGTACTCCTCGTCGCCGCCCTCGGCGGTCTGCACGGCGACCAGCGCCCCGGTCGGGTCCGGTGTCCAACCGCCCAGCACGGTACCGCCGGTGGGGTCGTGGCGGTGCGGGTCGAACAGGATCCTGCGGGCGCCCGAGGGGTCGGTGACCGCCAGCGCGGGGTGCTCGTCCGCGGGCCCGCGGACCGTGAAGAAGGCCAGACCGCCCGCGGGTCGGGGCGAGGTCAGGTGTTCGAACGCGGTCAGCCGGGTCATCGCGGCCCGGAAGGCGTCCACCGCCGGCCAGTCGTCGCGCAGCCGGTCGAACAGCCGCCGCTGGGCGGCCGACCACTCCCGGGTCGCGGGGGCGTCGGCGTCCTCCAGGGCGCGGTACGGGTCCGGGACGTCGCGCCCGCCCAGTCGGTCCACGGTGTCGCCCGGTGCGCAGGGCGGGTACTCCGGCCGTCCGGCCGGGTCGATCGGCAGCATGGCCCCCTCCAGCCGGCGTGCGGACGGAACGGAGATCGCCACTCGGGGGCGACCTGCGGGACGGCCGCCGTCGAGAGCGCCGACATCCTAGCGACGGTTTCCGCGTACTCGTCAATGGCTCTGCGGGGAAAGGCATTTCGGTCGAAGGGCGGGCCGGGACGGGCTCCGTCGGGAGGTGCACACGCACCAAGGGTGCCGGCCTGCGGTCTTCGGCGGGCGGGCGGCGGGGCCCGGGCAGCCGGGTGCCGGATGAGAATTCGCGGCGAACGCGTGTCCGTGCTCCCGCTGTTGCCGGGGCCGGTGACAGGTCGTCGACGACCTGTCGGACGGGGTGCCGCGCGCCGTGGCGGGCCTGCCGGGGATCCGCTAGAGTCCCTCCGCCCATCGTCAAGATCATCGGGGGAAACCTTGCCGTCCGAGGCAACGAAGCAGCGCGGCGGTGCGAACGCACTCGGCTGGGCGCTCACCATCGGCCTGAACGTCGTCGCGCCGATCATCACCTACGGCCGGCTCGCCGACCACGGTTACGGTGAGTTCACCGCGCTGGTGATGGCGGCCGTCTGGCCCGCCGTCGACCTGGGGATCCACCTGGCGTGGAAGCGGCGGGTGGACGAGTTCGCGGCGGTGTCGCTGCTGTTCCTGGGGCTGACCGTCGCGGTCGCCCTGGCCGGGCCGGCCGACGCGCACTTCCTGCTGGTCAAGGACTCGGTGATCACGGGCCTGTTCGGAGTGATCTGCCTGGCCAGTCTGGCGGCGCCCCGGCCGCTGATGTTCTACTTCGGCCGCAAGTTCGCCACCGACGGCTCGGCCGGATCGCTGGAGCGCTGGGAGGGGCTCTGGGTGCTGCCCGGTTTCCGCCGGGTCCAGCGGAACCTGACCGTCGGCTGGGGCGTGGTCTACCTGCTGGAGGCCGGGGTGCGGGTCGGGCTCTCGTACGCCCTCGACACCGAGGCGATGCAAGCGCTGAACACGGTGCTGTCGTTGGCGGTGACCGCGCTGCTGATCACCTGGACGATCGCCTACGCCAAGCGGGCCCGGGCCCGGGGCGCAGCCGCCGGGGCGGAGCCGGAGCCGGAGGCGACGGTGCGGGCCGGGACGGCGACGGTCTGACCCGGCGGCCGGCGGCCCCGCCGCACCACGACTCGACCCCGCCGCGGCACCGCTCGACCCCGCCGGCGCGCCTTCGGCGGGGTCGAGTCGTGGTGCTGAGTGCTGCTGAGTGCTGCTGAGCGGTCCGGTGAGGGCCGGTCAGACCGCCGGGGCGGCGACCGGGGCACGCTCGGCGGCCGGTGCCGCCGGGGCGAGGGCCCGGTCGGCCAGGGTGCCGAAGAGCAGGGCGAACCCCGTCCACAGCACCACCTGGAGGCCGATCGAGGCGAGCCGGAAGTCCCACAGCAGCGCGGCCGGGAAGCCCTCCGGGATCGCGTCGTCGTTGGGCGGCAGGACGAAGGCCAGCACGGCCATCACCACGGCGTAGCCGAGGCCGGCCGCGACGGTGGCGTTCCAGGTGCCCAGGCGCGGGGCCAGGCGCTTGCCGAGGATCACCGCGGCGACGCCGATCAGCACGCTGAGCGCGATCATCAGGAAGAACAGCGCGGTGCGCTTCCCGATGGTGTCCGGATTGCCGACCGCCGGCGGGTTCGCCGGGTACTTGAGGAACGGCACGAAGTAGACGGTGACGAAGGCCGCGCCCGCGACCAGCGCGGCGGTGGCCCGGGGGCCGAAGCGGCCGACCCGGCCGAGGGCGAAGCAGAACGCCAGCGCGGCGATCCCGCCGACCGCGACGCCGTACACCAGCACGCCGGTGGCGAGACCGGCGGTGGACTGGAGGTCCCGGCTGACCAGTTCCTCCTCCTCGTCCCCGCCGTCGGCGGCCGCGTGCTCGTGCGCGGCCGCGTCCTCGGTGCCGCCGGCCGCGGCCGCGGAGCCGCCGCCGTGGTCGTGGTGCCCGGCCGGGGCCGAGTGGGCCTGCTCCTGTGCGATGGAGTCCGAGACGGGGCCCTCGCCGACGGTGTAGGCGAAGACGAAGGCCACCAGCCCGGCTATCAGACCGGCCAGCAGGCCGCGCAGCAGGAGTCTGCCGACGGTGCCGGACGGCATGGTTGCGGAGTTGTTCATCGGTGCGTGTTCTCCGGAATCAGTGGCAGGGGAAGCCGAGCAGGTGCCGACCGTCGTGCACCCATTCGTGCACCGTCGCACCGGAGAAGACCGAGGTGGCGCCCTGCTCGGCGCCGACGAAGTAGAGCAGGACCAGCATCAGGGTGCCGAGGAACAGCGCCCACGGCAGGATCGCGCGGATTGGCAGCGACGCGGGGGCGGAGCCGGCCGAGGGCAGGCTGGGGGACAAGACGGACTGGGCCATGGCAGGACCTCCTGGGGGAAACACGCGTCCCGTTCGGTGGAGCTCGGACGACGGCCATCGGGTCTGACTTGCCGGGCCCCGCCGTTGCGTGAGGTGGCCTGGTCCGGCATACAGTGGCGCGACCGTGCCGGATTCGCACCGGACTTCCGTCTCGCCGTCGTCTTCGGTTGTCGGGGGAGACCGTAGCGCCCGGTGCCCTCGGCGCCAAGGGCGCCCGTGGAATCGTTGTCGTGGCGCGACCTGCGGATTCACGCGCCGGGCGGGCCCGGAGCAGGGCGCTCCGGGAGCCCCCAAGGGTGACAGGTGTACGAAGGGGGAAAACGCATGACGGTACGGGTGATCTTCGTCTCCCCGGCGATCGGACCCGAACTGCGGCAAGCACGGTTCGCCGACGAAGCCTCCGCGTACGGGGGCGGTGCGGCGGACGGCGGCCCGGCGGACGACGGCGGCGTGCTGGACGAGGCCGGGGTGCGCGCGGCCCGCGCCCTCCGGCCGGACCTCCCGGCGGCCTCCCAGCGCTTCGCCTCGCCCTCCGCCCGCTGCCGCCGCACGGCCGAGGAGCTCGGCCTCGCCGACGCGTCCGTCGAGCCCGCGCTGAGCGGCTGCGCGACCGGGCGCTGGCGCGGGCGGACCCTCGACGAGGTGGCCGCCGAGGAGCCGGAGGCGGTGATGGCCTGGCTCGCCGACCCGGCCGCCGCCCCGCACGGCGGCGAGTCGGTCCGGCAGCTGTGCGCCCGGGTCGCCGGGTGGCTGGACGGCACGGCGGCCGGGCTCACCGGCCGGGTCCTGGTGGTGGCCGAGCCGGACGTCGTCCGGGCCGCGGCCGTGCACGCGCTCGGCGTGCCGGACCAGGTCTTCCGGCGCCTGGACGTGCCTCCGCTGGCGGTGGTCGAGCTGACCGGCCGCGCGGGCCGCTGGAACCTCCGGCTCGGCTGAGCGCCCGCTACAGCTCGAGGCGCCAGTCGTTGCAGCGGATCGGGTGGCCCGGCGGGTACTCGAAGTCCCGCGGCCCGAGGAGTTCGAAGCCGGCCCCCCGGCAGACCGCGTTCGACGCCGGATGGTCCACCGAGGGGAAGGCGTGCAGGTGGCGGCGCAGGCCCGCGGCCCGGGCCCGCTCCGCCACCGCGCGGGCCGCGGCGGTGGCCACGCCCCGGCCCTGGAAGGCCGGCAGGACGGCCCAGCCCGTCTCGTACACCCGCTCGCCGGCCCACTCGCGGTCCCAGAAGCCGATGCTCCCGGCCGTCTCCCCGGTCGGGGGCAGCACGATCCGGAACATCCGCCCCGCGCCGGTGCGGTCGGCGCTCAGCGCGACGTACCGGCGGTGGCGGCGGGCGAGCGCCTCCTCGGACTCGGGGCCGCCGAGGTGGGTCGTCAGCTCCGGCGCGTTGAGGGCGCGCAGCAGCCCGGCGTCGCCCTCGGACCAGGGCTCCAGGCGTACGGCGGGGGCGCGGTCGTCGTCCATGGCCGTACCGTAGCGGCCGCCTCCGACAGTCGGCGGCGGCCGGCGTCCGTGGCGGGCACCCGGCCGGGCGCCCGCCACGGACGCCGGTGCTCGGTCAGGCGGCGGGGGAGAGGCGGACCGGGAGGCTCTGCAGGGCGTTCACGACGAAGGACTCCTGGTGCCGCAGTTCCGCCGCCGGCACCGCGAGCCCGACCTCGGGGAACGTGCCGAACAGCGCGGTCAGCGCCTCCTCGGCCTCCAGCACCGCGAGCGCGGCGCCCAGGCAGTAGTGGCGTCCGAAGCCGAACGCCAGGTGCGTCCGGTCGGGCCGGGTGAGGTCGAAGACGTCGGGCCGGTCGGGGTGCAGTTCCGGGTCGCGCCCGCCCGCCCCGTAGGCGATCAGGACCGGTTCGCCGGTGCGGATCAGCACGCCCTCGCCGAGATCGATGTCCTCGGCGGCGAAGTGCAGCGGCAGGTGCATCACCGGCGCTTCGAGGCGCAGCGCCTCCTCGATGGCGTCCCGCCAGGTCGCCGAGCCGTCCCGGACCAGCGCCAGCTGCTCGGGGTGGGTGAGCAGCAGGGCCGCGGTGTGGTCGATCAGGTTGACGGTGGTCTCGGAGCCGGCGCCGATCATCAGGATCAGGGTGGACACCAGCTCCTGTTCGCTCAGCCGGGTGCCGGCGGCGTCCCGGGTCGCGATCAGCTCGCTGGTCATGTCGTCGCCGGGTGTCTCCCGTTTGGTGGCCACCAGGTGCGCCATCGCCGCGAACAGGTCGTCGAGTACGGCCTTGGCCCGTTCGGGGGCGGCCCCGGTCTCCAGGACGCCGTCGACCACCCGCCGCACCTCGGGGCGCTGCTCCTCGGGGACACCGAAGAGGTCGCAGATCAGGGTGGTCGGCAGCGGGTAGGAGAGCCGGGCGTGCAGGTCGACCGCCTCGCCGGGCGCGGTGGCGCGCAGTTCGTCCAGCAGCGCGGCGACGATCGCGCGCACCCGGGGCCGCAGGGCCTCCACCCGGCGGGGGCCGAAGGCGGGCGCGGTCAGGGTGCGCAGTCGGTGGTGGTCCTCGCCGTCGCTGGTGAACATGCTCTCCACCGCGACCCAGCTGGCCAGCGGCCAGTCCGGGCCGACCCGGCCGTCGATCCACTCGGGCCAGTGCCGGCGGGCGTTCTTGGCGAGCCGGTTCCCGGCGAGGAGCCGGCGGGCGACCTCGGCGCGGGTCACCGACCAGGCGAGGACCTCGCCGGGGAGTTCGACCCGGACCGCCGGGCCGTGGGTGCGCAGGTGTGCGGCTTCGGCGTGCAGGTCGGCGGCGTGGGGGTCGAGGACGTGGGTGAACGGGCAACGGGGTTCCACGGGCCCTCCTCGGTCGGGGAGCGGCGGGCCGGTCGACCGGCCGGTTGTGACCGTACGGCGGGGGCGGCGACCGGGGGAAGGGCGCCCGTCGGTGTTCCGGATGCCCCGGCGGCGCGCCCGCGCACGGTGCGGAGCGTCCGGTGGACCCGGTCCCGCACCCCGTCCTTATGACAACAGCATTGACGTGTCGCGGGGCCGCCGGTTTCATGGCTCGCACTTCACCCCCACCCCACCCCCCACCAGCAAGGCGGTGATCCCTTGGCATCGACGGCGAAGGCCACGGGCAGCGGTCCGAGAACGGACCGCAACGCCCCCCAGGACTCCATGCCCCGCTCCCTCGGCCTGATCGACGGGGCGGCGATCGCCGCCTCCAGTACCGCCGCGACCAGCAGCATCGGCATCGGCCTCGGCCTGATGGCCGGCGTCGTCGGCCTCCACCTGCCCGCGATCATGCTGCTCGCCTTCCTCCCCGTGCTGGCCATCGCCGGCGGCTACGGACGACTCAACCGCTCGGAGCCCGACGCCGGCAGCAGCTACCGCTGGGTCGGGCGCACCCTCAACCCCTGGCTCGGCTTCCTCACCGGCTGGGTCAACACCGTCGGCACCGTCGTCTTCATGGCCTACACCACCACCGTCACCGGCTCCTCCATCGTCCAGCTGCTCGACGAGGCACACCTGCGCAGCGTCGCCGGACTGCGGCTGGACGCCGACTCCACCGTGCAGTGCACCCTGATCGGCCTCGCCGTCCTGGTCGCCGCCGCACTGGTCGCGGTGCGCGGTCTCGGCCTGGCCGCGCGGCTGCAGAAGGCGCTGCTGGTGTTCGAGTACGCCGTCCTGCTCGGCTTCTGCGGCTACGGGCTGTTCGCCGGCGACCAGCCGTTCTCCCTCGACTGGTTCAACCCGCTGACGATCCCCTCCTTCGACGCCCTCGCCCAGGGCATGGTCCTCGCCGTGTTCTGCTACTGGGGCTTCGAGTCGGTGTTCAGCGTCGGCGAGGAGGTCCACGACCCCCGTGACGCCTCCCGCGCCGGCACCCTCGCCCTGGTCGTCATGCTGCTGATGTTCCTGCTCGCCGGCACCGCCTTCCAGCGCGTCCTGCCACTGGACGAACTCGCGGACAACGGCGCCCACGGCCTCACCTACTTCGGCGCCCGCCTCGCCGACCAGCCGCTGGCGGCACTCCCGCTGATCGCGCTGATGTTCTCCGCCGTCGCCTCCCTGCAGTCCTCGGTGATCCCCACCGCCCGCGGGCTGTTCGCGATGGGCCGCGACGGCGTGCTCGGCCCCGTCTGGACCAGGCTGCACCCCAAGCACCGCACACCCGCCCTCGGCACCCTGCTGATCACCGGGGTCGCGGTCGCGCTCGCGCTGTGCTCGATCGTCATCCCGACCGTCAACGACCTGATCTCCGCCGCCGTCAACGCGATCGGCATCATCGTCGCCCTCTACTACGCCCTCACCGCCGTCGCCGCCGCCGTCCGCTTCCGCCACCTGCTGCGCACCGACCTGCCGGAAGGGCTGCGCGCGGTGGTCGGCCCGCTGCTCGGCGCGGCCGTCCTGCTGGTGGTCGGCGGCTACCTCACCTGGACCTTCTACGACTCCACCGACCACTTCGAACTCGCCGCCGACAACGGCTGGTTCGAACTCACCGTCGTGGTACTCATGATCGTCACCGGACTCCCCGCCGCCGCCTGGGCCCGCTGGCGCCGCCGCTCGCCCTACTTCCTCGGCGACACCCGCTGACCCGTACCGGCGGGCCACGCCACCCGAACCACCCGCACCACCCGAGAACGGAGCACCACCCATGACCAAGGCCGATCTGGTCTTCACCCGCGGCCCCGTGCACACCGGCGACGCCGCCCGTACCCGGGCGACCGGACTGGCCGTCACCGGCGACCGGATCACCGCCGTCGGCCACGACGAGGTCCGGGACCTGATCGGTCCGGACACCGAGGTGGTCGACCTCACCGGCAAGCTGTTGCTGCCGGGTTTCCAGGACGCGCACATCCACGCCGTCTTCGGCGGCACCGAGCTGGCCGTCTGCGACCTCACCGGCACCGTCGGCGTGGCCGACTACCTGGAGCGGATCCGCGGCTACGCCGACACCCACCCCGACCAGGAGTGGATCACCGGCAGCGGCTGGTCGATGGAGAGCTTCGAGGGCGGCCTGCCGACCCGGCAGCTGCTCGACTCCGTCGTCCCGGACCGCCCGGTCTACCTCACCAACCGCGACCACCACGGCGCCTGGGCCAACACCCGGGCGCTGGAACTCGCCGGCGTCGACCGCGACACCCCCGACCCGGCGGACGGCCGGATCGAGCGCGAGGCCGACGGCACCCCGAGCGGAGTGCTCCAGGAGGGCGCCACCGGCCTGGTGGCCCGGCTGGTCCCGCCGATCACCGCCGCCGACCGGCTCGACGGACTGCTGCGGGCCCAGCGGCTGCTGCACTCGCTCGGCATCACCGGCTGGCAGGACGCGCTGCTCGGCGAGTTCAACGGCCAGCCGGACCCGTCCGACGCCTACCTCGCGGCCGCGCGCTCCGGCGCACTGACCGCCCGGGTGAACGGCGCGCTCTGGTGGGAGCGCGAGCGGGGCGCCGAGCAGATCGCCGGACTGGTCGAGCGCCGCGCCGCCGCCGCGCACGGCAGGTTCCGGGCCGGCTCGGTGAAGATCATGCAGGACGGCATCGCGGAGAACTTCACCGCCGCGATGACCAGCCCCTACCTGGACGGCTGCGGCTGCGCCACCGCCAACTCCGGCCTCAGCTTCGTCGACCCCACCGCCCTGCGCGAGTACGTCACCGCCCTCGACGCGCTGGACTTCCAGGTGCACTTCCACGCCCTCGGCGACCGGGCCGTGCGCGAGGCGCTGGACGCGGTCGAGGCGGCCCGCGCCGCCAACGGCCGGCGCGCCACCCGCCACCACCTCGCCCACCTCCAGGTGGTCCACCCGGACGACCTGCCCCGGTTCGCCCGGCTCGGGGCCGTCGCCAACATCCAGCCGCTGTGGGCGGCGCACGAGCCGCAGATGGACGAACTGACCATCCCCTTCCTCGGCCCGGAGCGCGCCTCCTGGCAGTACCCGTTCGGCTCGCTGCTCCGGGCCGGGGCGACCCTGGCGGCGGGCAGCGACTGGCCGGTGAGCAGCCCGGACCCGCTCGCCGGTCTGCACGTCGCGGTCAACCGGAGGGAGCCGGAGGCGGAGGACGACCGGGTGTTCCTGCCCGAGCAGCGGCTGGACCTGGCCTCCGCGATCGCCGCCTACACGGCCGGCACCGCCCATGTGAACGGGCACGACGACGCCGGGGTGCTCGCGCCCGGCATGCTGGCCGACCTGGTCGTCCTGGACCGCGACATCCTCACCGGTCCGCCCGAGGAGATCGCGTCGGCCCGGGTGCTGCGCACCTACGTCGGGGGCGAGCCGGTTCACGTCACCGACTGATCACGCGTCAACTGCCGTTCGGGCCCCGGGGGTGCTTCCCCCGGGGCCCGTCGCGTTCCGGCGGCGGGGGTTCCGACGCGCCCGGCCGGAAAGGGGCTCTGGACTTACTAGGACGTCCAACTATATGGTCGGAACAGGTCCGCGGTGTCAGGGAAGCCGGTGTGAGTCCGGCACGGTCCCGCCACTGTGACCGGGGAGTTCGTCCTCGCAGGAGTTCGGCCACTGGCAGCCAGCCGGGAAGGCCCGGGGGCGCGCGTCGATCCGGGAGTCAGGATACCGGCCGCGGATGGTCCGTGTTTTCCACGAGGATGGAGACGACACGCATGAATCCGGGCTGCTTCCGCTCCACCGCCCCCGGCTGTGCCGTGCCGACGAGCCCCGGGGCGCACCCGCGCTGACGGTTCGTCCGCCGACGCCGTCATGCGCCGCGCGCACCACCGTGCGCCCGCGCACCGGCGCGGCCTCCACTCCTCCTCTCCCCATCCTGTCGAGAGAAGGAACCGATGGTCCCTGACCTGATCGTCCCCGAACTGACCCATTTCGTCGGCGGAAAGCGCACCGCCGGGACGTCCGGCCGCTTCGGCGACGTCCACGACCCCAACACCGGGCGCGTCCAGGCCCGGGTGCCGCTGGCGAGCCGCGCCGAGGTCGAGGCCGTGATCGCCGACGCGGCGCAGGCCCAGCCCGCGTGGGCGGCCTGGAACCCGCAGCGCCGGGCCCGGGTGCTGCTGCGCTTCCTCCAGCTCGTCGAGCAGGAGCGGGACGCGCTCGCCCGGCTGCTCTCCGCCGAGCACGGCAAGACCGTCGCCGACGCCCACGGCGACCTGCAGCGCGGCCTCGAGGTGGTCGAGTTCGCGGCCGGCATCCCGCACCTGCTCAAGGGCGAGTTCACCGACAACGCCGGCACCGGCATCGACGTCTACTCGATGCGCCAGCCGCTCGGCGTGGTCGCCGGCATCACCCCCTTCAACTTCCCGGCGATGATCCCGCTCTGGAAGGCCGCGCCCGCGCTGGCCTGCGGCAACGCCTTCGTGCTCAAGCCCTCCGAGCGCGACCCCTCGGTGCCGCTGCGGCTCGCCGAGCTGTTCCTCGAGGCCGGACTGCCGCCCGGCGTGCTGAACGTGGTGAACGGCGACAAGGAGGCCGTGGACACCCTGCTGGAGGACCCCCGGGTGCAGGCGGTCGGCTTCGTCGGCTCCACCCCGATCGCCCAGTACGTCTACGCCACCGCGGCCGCCCACGGAAAGCGCGCCCAGTGCTTCGGCGGCGCCAAGAACCACATGATCGTGATGCCCGACGCCGACCTCGACCAGGCGGCGGACGCGCTGGTCGGCGCCGGCTACGGCTCGGCGGGCGAGCGCTGCATGGCGATCTCGGTGGCCGTCCCGGTCGGCGAGGAGACCGCCGACGCGCTGGTGGCCAAACTGGTCGAGCGGATCGCCGCGCTGAAGGTCGGCCGCTCGGACGACCCGGCGGCGGACTTCGGCCCGCTGGTCGGCCGGGACGCGCTGGAGCGGGTCCGCGGCTACCTGGACCTCGGGGTCGAGGAGGGCGCCGAACTCGTCGTCGACGGGCGCGACTTCCGGCTGGAGGGCCACGAGGAGGGCTTCTTCCTCGGCCCCTCGCTGTTCGACCGGGTGACGCCGGAGATGCGGATCCACCGGGAGGAGATCTTCGGGCCGGTGCTCAGCGTGGTCCGCGCCGCCGACTACGAGGAGGCCCTGCGCCTGCCCAGCGAGCACGAGTTCGGCAACGGCGTGGCCATCTTCACCCGCGACGGGGACACCGCCCGCGACTTCACCCGCCGGGTGAACACCGGCATGGTCGGCGTCAACGTGCCGATCCCGGTGCCGATCGCCTACCACACCTTCGGCGGCTGGAAGCGCTCCGGCTTCGGCGACCTCAACCAGCACGGGCCGGACTCGATCCGCTTCTACACCCGCACCCGCACGGTGACCTCGCGCTGGCCCTCCGGGGTCAAGGAGGGCGCCAGCTTCACCATGCCGACGATGGGATGAGCGCCGTGCACGATCTCACCGACGACCAGCGTGCGATCGCGGAGACCACCAGGGCCTTCGCCGACGAGCACCTCGCCCCGAACGCGGTGGAGTGGGACCTCGCCAAGCACTTCCCGGTCGACGTGCTGCGCAAGGCCGGCGAGCTCGGCCTGGCCGGCGTCTACGTCCGGGAGGAGTCCGGCGGTTCCGGCCTCACCCGCCGGGACGGCGCGGTGGCCTTCGAGGCCCTCGCCACCGGCTGCCCGTCCATCGCGGCCTACCTCTCCATCCACAACATGGTCGCCTGGATGGTCGACCGCCACGGCGACGACGCCCAGCGCGCCCGCTGGCTGCCCCGGCTCTGCACCGCCGAGCACCTGGGCGGCTACTGCCTGACCGAACCCGGCGCCGGATCCGACGCCGCCGCCCTCGCCACCCGGGCCGTCCGCGACGGCGACCACTGGGTGCTCGACGGCGTCAAGCAGTTCATCTCCGGCGCCGGCAGTGCCCAGGTCTACCTGGTCATGGCGCGCACCGGCGGCCCCGGGGCGAAGGGCGTCTCGGCCTTCCTGGTCGACCGGGACGACCCGGGCGTGTCCTTCGGCGCCAACGAGCGCAAGATGGGCTGGAACGCCCAGCCGACCCGGCAGGTGCTCCTGGACGGGGTGCGGCTGCCCGCCGACCGACTGCTCGGCGGCGAGGGCGAGGGCTTCCGGATCGCCATGCGCGGTCTGGACGGCGGCCGCCTCGGCATCGCCGCCTGCTCGCTCGGTGGCGCCCAGAGCGCGCTCGAGCGCACCGTCTCCTACCTCGCCGAACGCGAGGCCTTCGGCGCCCGGCTGCTGCACGCCCAGGCACTGCAGTTCCGGCTCGCCGACATGGCCACCGAACTGGAGGCCGCCCGGGCCCTGTTGTGGCGGGCCGCCGACGCCCTGGACCGGGGCGACGCCCGGGCCCCGCAGCTGTGCGCGATGGCCAAGCGGCACGCCACCGACACCGGCTTCGAGGTGGCCAACCAGGCGCTCCAACTGCACGGCGGCTACGGCTACCTGGCCGAGTACGGCATCGAGAAGATCGTCCGCGACCTGCGGGTGCACCAGATCCTGGAAGGGACCAACGAGATCATGCGCGTCATCGTGGCCCGCGGCCTGACCGGGGCCGCGTGATGGGCGACGGCACCACCGATGAGGTCCTGGTCCAGCGCGAGGGCCGCACCGGCCTGATCGTCCTCAACCGCCCGAAGGCCCTCAACGCCCTTACCCACACCATGGTGCGCCGGATCACCGCGGTCCTCGACGACTGGGAGCGGGACCCGCGGGTCGCGACCGTCGTCGTCACCGGGGCCGGCGACCGGGCCTTCTGCGCGGGCGGCGACATCGTCGCCATCCACCGCGCCGCGACCGGCGGCGATCCGCGCGAGGTCGAGGAGTTCTGGCGCGACGAGTACCGCCTCAACGCCAGGATCGCCCGCTACCCCAAGCCCTACGTCGCGGTGATGGACGGCATCGTGATGGGCGGCGGGGTCGGGGTCTCCGCCCACGGCAGCGTCCGGATCGTGACCGAGCGCACCAGGATCGCCATGCCCGAGGCGGGCATCGGTTTCGTGCCCGACGTCGGCGGCACCTATCTGCTCGCCCTGGCGCCCGGCGAGCTGGGCACCCACCTCGCCCTCACCGCCGGCTCGGCCGGCGCGGCGGACGCGCTGCTCTGCGGCCTCGCCGACCACTTCGTGCCGGCCGGGCGGCTGCCCGCCCTGCTCGACGACCTGGCCGAGTCGACCGTGCACGACGCCCTCGCCCGGCACGTCGGGCAACCGCCGGCCGGCCGGCTGGAGCGGCAGCGGGAGTGGATCGACACCTGCTACGCGGCCGACAGCGTCGAGGAGATCCTCGAACGGCTCGCCGCGAGCGGCGAACCGGAGGCGAAGGAGGCGGCCGACCGGATCACCGCCAACGCGCCGACGGCCGTCAAGGCGACGCTGGCCGCGCTCCGCCGGGCCCGGGAGCTGGGCCCCCTGGAGGCGGTGCTCGACCAGGAGTACCGGAGCTCCTGCGCGGCCCTGGCCACCCCGGACCTCGCCGAGGGCATCCGGGCCCAGGTGATCGACAAGGACCGCGCACCGCACTGGAGTCCGGCCACGCTGGACGCCGTCGACCCCGCCGCCGTGGCCCGCTGGTTCGCCCCGCTGGGCGAGCGGGAACTCGGCCTCGCCGACCTCACCCCCCTGGAGCGCTGGTGACCCACCGGATCGGATTCGTCGGACTCGGAAACATGGGCGGCCCGATGGCCGCGAACCTGGTCAGGGCCGGTCACACCGTCACCGGCCACGACCTGGTGCCGGAGGCCCGGGAGCGGGCGGCCGGCCAGGGCGTACGGATCGCCGCCTCGGCCGCCGACGCGGTCGCGGACGCCGAGCTGGTGCTCACCATGCTGCCGACCGGACGCCATGTGCTGGAGGTCTACCGGGAGTTGACCGCCGCGGCGACGGACGCGCTGTTCGTCGACTGCTCCACGATCGCGGTCGGGGACGCCCGGACCGCCCGGGACCTCGCCCGCTCGTCCGGCCACCGGGCCCTGGACGCCCCGGTCTCCGGCGGGGTCCCGGGCGCCGAGGCGGCGAGCCTGACCTTCATGGTCGGCGGCGCGGCGGAGGACTTCGCCGCCGCCGAACCGGTGCTGGCGGCGATGGGCCGCAAGGTGGTGCACTGCGGCGACTCCGGCACCGGGCAGGCCGCGAAGATCTGCAACAACATGATCCTCGGTGTGTCGATGATCGCGGTCGCCGAGGCCTTCGTCCTCGGCGAGAGCCTCGGTCTGAGCCACCAGGCCCTGTTCGACGTCGCCTCCACGGCCTCCGGCCAGTGCTGGGCGCTCACCAGCAACTGTCCCGTCCCCGGCCCCGTCCCGGCCAGCCCCGCCAACCGGGGCTACCCGGCGGGCTTCGCGGCCGCCCTGATGGCCAAGGACCTGGGCCTGGCCGCCGACGCCGCCGACGCCTCCGAGGTGCCCGCCGAACTCGGCCGTCGCGCAGCCGAGTTGTTCACCGCTTTCGCCCAGGGCGACGGCGCCGGGCGGGACTTCTCGGCCATCATCACCACCCTTCGGGAGGACGCCGTATGAGCTACGAGACGATCCGGGTCGAGCGCCACGACCGGGTGGGCCTGATCACCCTGGACCGGCCGAAGGCCCTGAACGCCCTCAACACCCGGCTGATGAACGAAGTCGTCGAGGCGGCACGGGAGTTCGACCGGGACCGGACGGTGGGCGCGGTGGTCGTCACCGGCTCCGACCGGGCCTTCGCCGCCGGGGCCGACATCAAGGAGATGCAGTCCCTGGAGTTCGTCGACGCCTACCTCGGCGACTGGTTCGCCGCCTGGGACGGTTTCGGCGCCCTGCGCAAGCCCGTCGTCGCCGCCGTGGCCGGCTACGCGCTCGGCGGGGGCTGCGAGCTGGCGATGCTGTGCGACGTGCTGATCGCCGCCGACACCGCGAAGTTCGGCCAGCCGGAGATCAAGCTCGGCGTGATCCCGGGCATCGGCGGCTCGCAGCGGCTGACCAGGGCGATCGGCAAGGCCAAGGCGATGGAACTGTGCCTGACCGGCCGCACGATGGACGCCGAGGAGGCCGAGCGGGCCGGTCTGGTCTCCCGGATCGTCCCCGCCGACCGGCTGCTCGACGAGGCCCTCGCCACCGCCGCGGCGATCGCCGCGATGTCCGCCCCGGCCGCGATCATGATGAAGGAGTCGGTCAACCGGGCCTTCGAGACCACCCTCGCCGAGGGTGTCCGCTTCGAACGCCGGCTCTTCCACGCCACCTTCGCCACCGCCGACCAGAAAGAGGGCATGACCGCCTTCGCCGAGAAGCGCCCCGCGGAGTTCGGGCACCGCTGACACGCTGACACCGCTGGCAGCACTGACACTGCCGACACTGCTGACACCGCGGCGCCGGTGCCCGGGGCCCTCTTCGCCGAAGGGGTCCGGGCACCGGCGCGCTCCGCCCCGCGCCCCCGCCGGGCGTCACGTCATCGGGAGATGTGCGCCTCGATGCCGTCGAGCACGAAGTCGAGGCCCGTCCGGAAGGTGCGGTCGGCGTCGAGGTGGGCGGCGTCGCGCACCACCGTGGCCAGGGCGGGGAACCGGCCGGTGGCGAACGCGCGTTCCAGGTACGGCCCGAGCGAGCGCTGCCACTGCTTCTCGTCCATTCCGGTGGCCCGCTCGGCCCGCCGCTCGGCGATCTCCCGGCGCACCGCGCCGATCACGTACGCCTTGACCGCGGCGACCACCGGCATGACGGCGTCCACGTGGATGTCACCCAGCGCGGCCACCAGGGTCTCCCCGCCGGCCAGCGCCTCCGGTCCGAGCTGGGGCCGGCCGCCCAGCAGATCGGCGAGCCATTCGTGCTCGTGGACGGCGCTCCGGGTGGCTTCGGCATGGGACCGGAGCACCTCCCGCCAGTGGTCGCCGACCGGCCGGATCCCGGCGTGCACGGCGTCCACCATCAGGTCGAGCAGCTCCTCCTTGCTCGCGATGTAGCCGTACAGCCGCATCGGACGGACGTCCAGCTCGGTCGCGACCTTGCGCAGCGACACCGCGTCCAGGCCGTCCGCGTCGGCGAGACGGATCGCCGTTCGCACGATCCGGTCCCGGCTCAGCGGGGCCGGAACGGGTCGATCCGGCGGCTCCGGCCTTTCCCACACCAACATGACGCTCACCATACAACGCATCGGGCGATACAGTGTATCGACCAGTACGGTGTATCGAGGTGCGCCGGGGGTGTACCGAAGGGGGAGGCACATATGACCATCGCCATCGTCGGAGCGGGTCTCGGCGGACTGACACTCGCCCGGGTGCTGCACATGAACGGCCTGGAGTGCGTCGTCCACGAACGCGAGTCCTCGCGCCACGCGCGCGGCCAGGGCGGCATGCTCGACATCCACTCAGGTCAGCGCGCCCTGCGCGAGGCGGGTCTGCTCGACCGGTTCTTCGCGATCGCCCGCGGCGAGGGCCAGGACATGCGGCTGCTCGAGCCGGACGGCACTCTGCTGCTCCAGGAGGACACGCCCGACGACGCCCCGCTCGCACGGCCCGAGGTCGACCGCGCCGACCTGCGCGGCCTGCTGCTGGACTCCCTGCCCGAGGGCGTGGTGCGCTGGGGGCACGCGTACGAGTCCGCCGACGGCGGCCGGCTGCGCTTCGCCGACGGCAGCAGCGCGACGTACGAGCTGCTGGTCGGCGCGGACGGCGCGAACTCCCGGGTCCGCGCGCTGCTCACCGACGCCCGCCCGGAGCACACCGGCCACAACGTGGTCGAGGTCGGCATCCCCGACATCGACCGCACCCACCCCGGCCTCGCGGCGATGGTCGGGCGCGGCACCTACTGGGTGCTCGGCGACGGACTGTCCCTGGCGGCGCAGCGCAACGGCGACGGCCGGGTCCGGATCGGCCTCGGCTTCCACGACACCGCCGCGGACTGGTTCGCCGGCAGCGGGATCCCGTTCGACGACCCGGCGGCCGCCCGCGCGCGGCTGATCGACCTGCTCCCGGGCTGGGACCCGCGCTTCACCGCGTTGATCGCGGCCTGCGACGACACGATCGTGCCGAGGTCGATCACCACGCTCCCGGTCGGCCTGACCTGGCCGTCGAAGCCGGACGTCACACTGGTCGGCGATGCCGCGCACCTGATGCCGCCGGTGGGACAGGGCGCCAACATGGCGCTGCTCGACGGCGCCCTGCTCGGCCTCGCGCTCGCCGCGCACCCGGACGACTTCCCGGCCGCCGTGGCGGAGTACGAACGCGAGATGTTCGAACGCTCCGCCGCTGCCGCCCGGATGTCCACGGAGATCCAGGCGATGCTCCGGGCGCCGGACGCCGCCCGGAAGATGCTCGCGTTCTTCCGGCCCGACTGACGGTGGCCGGGTGCGGCCGGACGGGCCCCGGTCACCCCGGTCCGGTCCCGTCCGGTCCGGTGCGCCCCGCCGAGGCCGTCGCGGGCAGTGGCGGGGCGGCGGAACGCGGTCAGTCCTCCGTGCGGCGGAGCAGATAGGTGTCCATGATCCACCCCTTGCGCTCACGGGCCTCCGCGCGCAGCCGGGCGATCTCCGGCGCCGCCTCGCCGAGCGGACCGGAGACCAGGATCTCGTCCTCGCCGCCCAGGTAGGCGCCGTAGTGGATGTGCACGCCCTCGGGGTCGATCCGGCCGAAGGCGGCCTGGCCGTCGAGCATCACCACCGTGTCCTCGGCGCCCGGCGGGAAGCCCTCGGCGGCCAGTCGGCGCGCGGTGGTGATCCGCACCGGGCGGCCGACCCGGGTCAGGGTGGTGCGGTGCTGGGCCGCGAGCACCGAGACGCTGCTGATGCCCGGCACCACCTCGTAGCCGAACGCGCCGGGGTCGGCCGCCAGCACCTCGTCCAGTACAGCGGTCACACTGTCGTACAGGCTGGGGTCGCCCCACACCAGGAGTGCGCCGGTACCGTCCGGCCCCAGCTCCTCGGCGATGAGCCGGCCGACCAGTTCGGCCCGGCGGCGGCGCCAGTCCTGGACGGCCTCGGTGTAGGCCGGTGTGGTCCGGTCGCGCTCGGCGTCCGGCACCTCGACCACCCGGTGGCCGGGGAGGGCGTGCTCCTCGATCATCCGCCGGCGCAGCCGCATGAGGTCCTGGCGCTGCTCGTTCTTGTCGAGGAGGAGGAAGACGTCGGTGCGGGCGATGGCCTTGACCGCCTGCAGGGTGAGGTGGTCCGGGTCGCCCGCACCGATGCCGATGACGTAGATGTGCCGCATGCCCACGATTCTGCCCGGTCGGGCGAAGACGGGCCCGACCGGGCCCGCCTCCGCCCGACCGTGACACCTTCGGCCGCGGCGGGCGGCGCCGCGGCCGGGGGGCGGAACGGTCTTCGGCATGCCTGCGCTCTTCGTCGGCAGGAGGCGCGGTTTGCACCCGGACTCCGGCGGCGGGCACCGCGCTGAGCGGGCAGCCGGTGACGGTCGGGGCCGTCAAGTTCGGCGAGGTCTGTCCGTAGCGCGGGCGCCGGCCCGTCGGGGGCGAGGAGTCGTCAGCCCGCCCGGTGGGTGTGGAAGCCCCGGCCGGTCTTGCGGCCGAGCAGGCCCGCTTCGACCATGCGGGTGAGCAGGGGCGGGGGTGCGTACAGAGGCTCCTTGTACTCGTCGTACATGGACCCGGCGATGGCCTGGACGGTGTCGAGGCCGATCAGGTCGGCGAGTTGGAGCAGGCCCATCGGGTGGGCACAGCCGTGGACCATGCCGGCGTCGATGTCCTCGGCACTGGCGTGCCCGGCCTCGGCCATCCGGATCGCGGACAGCAGGTAGGGGATCAGCAGGCCGTTGACGACGAAGCCGGCGCGGTCGCGGGAGCGGATGACGTGCTTGCCGAGCACCTGCTCGGCGAAGGTGTGCACCCGGTCGAGGACGGTCGGGTCGGTGTGCAGGGAGGAGACGAGCTCGACCAGCGGCATCACCGGGGCGGGGTTGAAGAAGTGCAGGCCGAGGACTTGGGACGCCCGGCCGGTGGCGATGCCGAGACGGGTGACCGGGATGGCGGAGGTGTTGGTGGCGAGGACGGCGTCGTCGGCGGCGAGCACCTTGTCCAGGGCGCCGAGCACCTCGGTCTTGACGCGCTCGTCCTCGACCACGGCCTCGACCACGAGCTGGCGGTCCGCGAGGGCCTCGAGGTCGTCGGCGAACAGCAGGTGCGCCCAGGTGTCGGTGCGCTGCTGCTCGCCGAGGCGGCCGCGGTCGACGGCGCGGTGCAGGGAGCGGTCGATGCGGGTACGGGCGGCGCGCAGGGCGGCCGAGCCGCGTTCGCAGACGACGGTGTCCAGGCCGGCCCGGGCGAAGACCTCGGCGATGCCGGCGCCCATCTGGCCGGCGCCGACGACGGCGACCCGTCGGATGTCGTTCATGGCGTCCTACCTTTCAAGGGTGGTGCCTTTCCGGGAGCGGCGTCAGGCGGCCGTGGCAGCGGTGGCGGTGGTGCGGACGAGGTGGCGTGCGTACGCCTCGGTGGTGAGGAAGGCGGGCAGCTCGGCGCCGAGGGCGGTGTCGACGAGGATCCGGGTCGCGTCGTCCAGCAGTTCCGGGTCGGTGCCCTCGGCGAGCAGGGCGGCGCGCTCCCGGTCGATCAGCCGTCGCACGAGGTCCGGGGTGGCGAGCGAGCCGCCGGTGAGCCGGGTGCAGTGGTGCTGCCACTGCCAGAGCTGGCAGCGGGCGATCTCGGCCGTGGCGACGTCCTCCATCAGGCCGAACACGGCGACCGCGCCGGTGCCGCCCAGCCAGGCGGTGAGGTAGCGCAGGGCGACCGCGACATTGGCGCGCAGCCCCTGCTCGGTGGGCAGGCCGACGGAGAGCCGGTGGACGCCGAGCAGGTCCGCGGCGGTGACCTCGACGTCCTCGCGGGAGCGGTCGAGCTGGTGCGGCCGGTCGCCGAGGACGGCGTCGAAGGCGGTGCGGCAGGTGCCGACCAGTCCCGGGTGCGCCACCCAGGAGCCGTCGAAGCCGTCCCCGGCCTCGCGCTCCTTGTCGGCGCGGACCCGGGTGAGGGCCGCTTCGTTGGCGGCGGGGTCGCGCTGCGGGATCGCCGCCGCCATGCCGCCGATGGCGTGGGCGCCGCGCCGGTGGCAGGTGCGCACCAGCAGGTCGGTGTAGGCGCGCATGAACGGCTGGGTCATGGTGAGGGAGGAGCGGTCCGGGAGGACGAACCTCGGCCCGTGCTGGGCGAAGTTCTTGATCAGGCTGAACAGGTAGTCCCAACGGCCGGCGTTGAGGCCGGCGGCGTGCTCGCGCAGCTCGTGGAGGATCTCGTCCATCTCGAACGCGGCGGTGATGGTCTCGATCAGGACGGTGGCGCGGATCGTGCCGTGCGGGATGCCCAACTCGGCCTGGGCGACGGTGAAGACGTCGTTCCACAGCCGCGCCTCGAGGTGGTTCTCCAGCTTGGGCAGGTAGAAATAGGGGCCGGAACCGGCCTCGATCTGCGGCCGTCCGCAGTGGAACAGGTAGAGGCCGAAGTCGACCAGGGCGCCGATCGCGGGGCTGCCGTCGATCAGCAGATGGTGCTCGTCGAGGTGCCAGCCGCGGGGGCGGACCACGATGGTGGCCGGGTCGTTCCCGACGAAGTACCGCTTGCCCTCGGGCGTGGTGTCGTCGATCCGGCGCTCGATCGCGTCGATCAGGTTGAGCTGGCCGGTGACGAGGTTGTGCCAGGTGGGGGAGGTGGCGTCCTCGAAGTCGGCGAGCCACACCCTGGCACCGGAGTTGAGCGCGTTGACGGCCATCCGGCGCTCCGGGGGGCCGGTGATCTCCACCCGGCGGTCGTGCAGGCCCGGCCCGGCCCCGGCCACCCGCCAGCTGTCGTCCTCCCGGACGGCGCGGGTCTCCGGCAGGAAGTCCAGGGTGCCGCCGGCGGCGAGGGCGTCGGCCCGGCGGCGCCGCTCGGCGAGCAGTGCGGTGCGGCGGGCCGCGAACGGGAGGTGCAGGCGGGCGACGAACTCGAGGGCCTCGGGTGTGAGGACCTCCTCGAAACGGTCCTCGGGGGCGCCGAGGACCTCGATACGGGTGGGCAGGCTCATCCGGTTCTCCTGGGGGCGGTCGGGGGGCCGCCCGGGGCCCCGTCCCTCAACGGGGGCTCCGGGCGGCGCGGCGGAAGGCGGCTCGTCCCCGACGAGGCCGCCGGGAGGGCTCGGTGGAACGGGACCGGCGGGGCGGTCCGGGGGCGGTCCGGTCCGGCGGGGCGGGCCGACGGAACGGGGCCGGTGGAACGGTGGGGTAACCGTCCGGCCTCAGTGGAACTGCTCGGCCTCGGTGGAGCCGGTGAGCGCCAGCGTCTCCGCGTTCGGGTTGAGCGCCGTGCTCACCTGGTCGAAGTAGCCGGTACCGACCTCGCGCTGGTGCTTGACGGCGGTGTAGCCGTCCGGCACGGCCGCGAACTCGGCCTCCTGGAGGTCGACGTAGGCGGTCATGCCGTGCTCGGCGTAGCCGCGCGCCAGCTGGAACATCGAGTGGTTGAGCGCGTGGAAGCCGGCCAGGGTGATGAACTGGAACCGGTAGCCCATCGCGCCCAGCTCCCGCTGGAACTTGGCGATCCGGTCGTCGTCCAGGGCGGCCTTCCAGTTGAAGGAGGGCGAGCAGTTGTAGGCGAGCATCTTGTCCGGGTGCTCGGCCTTGATCGCCTCGGCGAACTCCCGGGCCTGGGCGAGGTCCGGGGTGCCGGTCTCCACCCAGATCAGGTCCGCGTACGGGGCGAAGGCCAGGCCCCGGGAGATCACCGGGGCCATGCCCGGCTCGACCCGGTAGAAGCCCTCGGCGGTGCGCTCGCCGGTGCAGAAGCGGGCGTCGCGCTCGTCCACGTCGGTGGTGAGCAGGTTGGCCGCGAGCGCGTCGGTGCGGGCGACGATCAGGGTCGGCACGTCGGCGATGTCGGCCGCGAGCCGGGCGGAGTTGAGGGTGCGGATGTGCTGCGCGGTCGGGACCAGCACCTTGCCGCCCAGGTGGCCGCACTTCTTCTCGGAGGCCAGCTGGTCCTCGTAGTGGATGCCGGCCGCACCGGCCGCGATCATGCCCTTGGTCAGCTCGAAGGCGTTCAGCGGCCCGCCGAAGCCCGCCTCCGCGTCGGCGACGATCGGCACCAGCCAGTCCGGGCCGCCGTCGGTGCCCTCGACGGCGTCGATCTGGTCGGCGCGCAGCAGCGCGTTGTTGATCCGGCGCACCACCTGCGGCACCGAGTCGGCGGGGTAGAGGCTCTGGTCGGGGTAGGTCTGCCCGGCCTGGTTGGCGTCGGCCGCGACCTGCCAGCCGGACAGGTAGATCGCCCGCAGCCCGGCCTTCACCATCTGGACGGCCTGGCCGCCGGTGAGCGCGCCGAGGGCGTGGACGTAGTCCTGCTCGTGCAGCTGCTGCCACAGCCGCTCGGCGCCGCGCCGGGCGAGGGTGTGCTCCTCGCGGACCGAGCCGGCCAGGCGGACCACGTCCGCCGCCGTGTAGCTGCGCTCGATGCCCGCCCAGCGCGGGTCGGACGCCCACCGGGCGGCCAGTTCCGCCGCGCGCCGCTCCTGCTGCTGCCGTACCGACTCGGTCATGGTGATCCGCTCCCGGGCTCGTTGCCGTGTGCTGTCAGAGGTGTGCTGTGAAACGTGTGCTGTGAAGTGATGTGCTGCGAAGGATGTGATGCCCGCCACCAGGAGGGCGGGTGCGGCCGGGGTACCGGGCGGGCGGTACTGCACCGCGGGACGTGGATCCGCCGGGGACGGCCACCAACACCCGGCTCGTGGCCGGTGGTTGGTGCCGTCCGGGTTCGGGACCCGGCCGCAGAACGACTCTGGCAGGCCGGCGGGGGTGCCGTCACCGCTGGACCGGTGCCAAGTTCTGCGAAGCCGGAACGGCGAATCGGCGAAGTCTGCGAAGACCGGGGCGGGCCCGAACGGGATAGGGTCCGTGCTCGGCCCCGCCGGTGGTGCCCCACGGGCGGGGCCGGGACGGACCCCAGGGCGGGCGCCCGTCGACCAGGGAGGCCGGGACACATGGGCAGAACCTTCGCCGGGGCGCGGCTGCGCCGGCTGCGCGAGGAGCGCGGCCTCAGCCAGGCCGCACTCGCCCGGCTCCTCGACCTCTCGCCCAGCTACCTCAACCAGTTGGAGCACGACGCCCGCCCGCTGACCGTCCCGGTCCTGCTGCGGCTCACCGAGGCGTTCGGCGTGGAGGCCGGCTACTTCGCCCCGCCCGACACCGCCCGGCTCACCGCCGAACTGCGCGACTCCCTGGGCGAGGAGGTCGCCGCCGGGCGGATCACCGCCGGTGACCTCGCCGAGCTGGCGCAGCGCCTGCCCGCCGTGGCCGCCCTGCTGCTCGACGTGGACCGCCGCCGCCGCAGCGCCGCCGAGCAGCTCTCCCTGCTGGCCGAGGACCGCGGCCCGGCCGCTGGCCTCACCGAGGCCCGCACTCCGCACGAGCAGGTCCGCGAGTTCTTCTACCGGCGGGCCAACTACGTCGACGAACTCGACCGGGCGGCGGAGGAGCTGGCGACGCGCATCGGGATCCGCCGGGGCCGGGTGCGGACCGCGCTGACCGACCGGCTGGCCGAGGCGCACTCCGTCCGGGTGAGCACCGGGGCGGGCGGGAAGGACGACCGGCTGCACCACTTCGACCCGGTCGGCCGCACCCTCCACCTCTCGCCCCGGCTGCGGCCCGGCCAGCAGGCGTTCCGGCTCGCCACCCAGCTCGGCTACCTCGAGCACGACGCGCTGCTCACCGAACTCGCCGCGCAGGACGGCCCCGAGGGCACCCCGGCGCACGCGCTCACCCGGATCGGGCTGGCGAACTACTTCGCCGCCGCGCTGGTGCTGCCCTACCGGGTGTTCCACGACGAGGCGGAGACGTCCCGCTACGACCTGGAGCACCTGGCCGACCACTTCTCGGTCGGCCACGAGACGGTGTGCCACCGGCTCAGCACCCTGCAGCGGCCCGGTCTGCGCGGGGTGCCGTTCTCCTTCGTCCGGGTCGACCGGGCGGGCAACGTCTCCAAGCGGCAGTCCGCCACGGACTTCCACTTCTCCCGCACCGGCGGCACCTGCCCGCTGTGGAACGTCTACGAGACCTTCGCCGCCCCGGGCCGGGTGCACGTCCAGGTGGCCGCGATGCCGGACGGCCGCCGCTATCTGTGGACCGCCCGCGCCGTCACCCGGTCGCCGGGCGGTTGGGGTCGCCCCGGCAAGACCTTCGCCCTGGGGCTGGGCTGCGAACTGCGGCACGCCGCGCGGCTGGTGTACTCGGCCGGTCTCGATCTGACCGACGAGGCCGCGGCCACGCCGATCGGCCTCGGCTGCAAGGTCTGCGAACGGACGGCCTGCCCGCAGCGCTCGGCCCCGCCGATCGGCCGCCCGCTCGCCGTGGACGAGCACAGCAGCACCTTCGCGCCCTACCCGACCGGCGCCGGCGACACCGGCTGAGCGACGCCCCCGTCCGTCCGGCCGGGGGCGGCCCGTCCGGGTAGCCTGCCGGGGTGCACGGGTTCGGGGTGACGGAGTTCCAGTTGGTCCTGCTGCGACGGATGGCGGACTTCCGGCCGGAGCTGGTCGAGGACGCGGTCCGCCGGCTGGGGGAGACCCGGGCGGGGATGCGGGAGGCGAACAAGCGCTGGCAGGCGATGCTCAGGGCGCCTGGGTTCCCGGGCGGCGGGCGTCGGTACACCGCCGTGCTCGGGCCGCCGGAGGCGGTGGTGACGCGGCGGATCGGGGATCTCGCGTGCTCCGCCCGGCAGTGGGCGCTGCCGCTCTGGCCCGGGTTGCGGTTCGAGGTGCTGTCCGGTCCCGCCGAGGCGGGCGCGCCGGTGCTGAACGCCTGGCTGGTGCGGGCCGCGGACACCCCGCCGCCGGTGCTGCGCACGCTCGCCGACCTGGAGCCGTGGAGCTGTGTGGTGGCCGATCTGGGCGCGGCCTTCCCGCCCGCGGTGCCGCGCGAGGGCAGCGCGCCGAACCGGTTCCGGCTGGACTTCACGGCCCCGGACGCCGAGGGCCGGCCGCACGCCCGTACGGCGGACTTCACCTGGGGCCTGCTCCAGGAGGTGCGGCCGGCCGGCGACCCCGCGCGTCCGGCCGCGGACTGACCCGCCTCAGCGCCGGTGGACCGTGCGCCCGCCGACCACCGTGCGGTCGGGCAGCAGCGTCCGCAGCTCCTCGACCGGGCAGCTCAGCGGGTCCGTCGGCCACAGGGTCAGATCGGCGAGGGCACCGGGCCGCAGGGCGCCCCGGTCGGCGCTCTCCCCGGTCAGCCGGGCGGCCGCCGAGGTGTGCAGCGCGATCGCCTCGGACCGCTCGATCGCGTGCTCCGCCCCGACCACCCCGGCCACGGTGCGGCGGGTGGTCATGCCCCAGACGGACAGCATCGCGCCGTACGGCCCGACCGGGAAGTCCGAACCGGCCGCCAGCATCGCGCCCTCGTCCAGCCATTCGCGCAGCGGGAACAGCGCGCGGGTGCGCTCCTCGCCCCAGGCCCGCTGCTGGGTGGGGGCGCCGTCGTGCAGCAGCGGGTGCTGCACGGTCACCGGGATCCGGAGGGCGACGGCCCGGGCCCGCTGCTCGGCGCGGGCGAGCCCGCCGTGCTCCACCACCAGGGTGCCGGCGGGCAGGCCGGGGCGGCGCGCGAGCACCTCCTCGAAGACGTCGAGCAGGGTGCGCAGTCCCCGGTCGCCCCAGGCGTGCACGCCGACCCGCAGTCCGCGCCCGACCACCCGGTCCACGGCGTCGGCCAGCTCCTTCGGCTCCCACAGCAGCCGGCCGTGGTAGCAGGGCTGCCCCTGGTAGGGCTCCTCGAGGGCGCCCGCCTCGAAGCCGCCGTCGATGCCGAACTTGACTCCCCAGACCGAGAGCCGGTCGTCCTCGTGGCCGGCGGCCCGCCAGGCGTCGACGCGGTCGAGCAGGGCGTCCACCTCCTCGGGGGTGCGGACGGCGAAGCCCGAGACCAGCGCCCGGACCCGGACGGCGAGGGCGTTCGCGTCGCGGGCGGTGCGCAGCACGTCGAGGTCCTCGACCGGGACCAGGCAGTCGCGGACGGTGCCGATCCCGGTGGCGGCGTACGCGGCGGAGGCGGCGCGCAGTCCGTCGATCCGCTCGGTGGGGCCGGGCCGGGGCAGGACGCGTTCGGCGAGCTCGATCGCTTTGTTGATCAGGCGACCGGTGAGCCGGCCGTCGGCGTCGCGCTCGATCACGCCGCCGGGTGGTTCGGGGGTGGCGGCGGTGATGCCGGCGAGCCGCAGCGCGGCCGAGTTGAGCACCATGTTGTAGGCGCCGCGGCGGACCAGGACCGGGTGGCGGTCGGTGGCGCTGTCCAGCTCCTCGGTGGTCGGCATCCGCTGCTCGGCGAGGTTCATCTCCTGCCAGTTGACGGTGGTGGTGATCCACTCGCCGGCGGGGGTGGTGGCGGCCCGTTCGCGGACCAGGGCGAGGAACCCGGCCAGGTCGGTGGCGCGGTGGACGGGGACGCCGTGCACGCTGTGTCCGGCGAGGACCAGATGGGTGTGGGTGTCGTCGAAGGCGGGCAGCACGGTCGCGCCGGGCGCGTCGACGACCTCGGTGGCGGGGCCGATCAGCCCGTCCAGGCCGTGCGGGTCGGCGGCCAGCGCGGTGATCCGGTCACCGGTGACGGCGACGGCGCGCCGCGGCGGCTCGCCGGGGACGAGGGTGTGCACGGCGGCCGCGCGCACCAGCAGGTCGGCGGGGGGCCGGTGGGGCTGCGGGGTCATCACTGCTCCTGGCGGTGGTGGGCGGCGGTCACCAGCCCGGTGACCTCTTCGACGTGACGCAGGCTCGGCCCGGCGAGCAGGGTGTGGAGTCCGGTGAAGACGGCCCGGGCGGCGACGGCGTTCCAGTCGGGCGGCAGCAGCGGGGCGGGCAGCCCGGGGTCGAGGTAGGGCAGCCGCCGCCACTGGGTGAGCATCGGGACGTAGTCGCGGAACGCCTCGGCGGGCGCGAGGCCGGGGCCGTCGGAGCCGCGGTCGCTGCCGGAGCCGTCCGAGCCCCGGCCGGTCCCGGCTTCGCGCGCGTCGAGGACGGGCCGCCAGGTGTCGGTGAACGCGGCGTACTGGCCCTCGATGGCCGGGAAGTCCCACCAGGCGGCGACGGCGGTGCGCAGCTCGGTGAATCCGGCGTACTCGGCGGAGAGGAAGAGGTGGACGTACGCGTCCAGACCGAGGCGTTCGAGCAGGCGCCGGGCGTCGGGCAGGACCCGGGCGGGTGCCAGCCAGACGCCGGGGGCGGCGTTGCCGAACCCGAGCCAGCTGAGCCGGGAGCGCAGGGTGTGGCGGTGGGCGCGTTCGGACTCGGGGACGGAGAAGACGGCCACCACCCAGCCGTCGGCGAGTTCGGCGGGCTCCAGGCTGCGGAAGATCCGGCGGTCCCCCTCGTCGAACACCGGGCCCATCGCGGGGGAGAGACGGTAGCCGGTGCCGGACCCGCCGCCGCGCTCCTGGAGCAGGGTGCCGGCCTTCTTGAGACGGGAGATGGCCGAGCGGACGGCGGGTGCGTCGACGTCCAGCTCGGCCATCAGGGCGATCAGGTCGGCGATGGATATCCAGCCGCCGAGCCGGCGGACGAACTCGCCGTAGACGGTGTGGATCAGCGAGCTCGGCCGGGGCGTGCTCTCGGTCATCCGGATCTCCTCCCGACGGCTCGTGGTGATCATAGCGGTGGCTCCCGGCGGGGCGGGGCGGGTGCCCGCCCCGCCGCGGGCCGGTTCAGGACTCCGCGAACGCGCCGGAGAGCAGGTGGCCGGCGCCGGGGGCGAAGGCCGGCAGGCCGAGGGCGCGCAGCAGCTGGTGGGTGGTGCAGACGGCCGCCGAGACGACCGGTTTGCCGAGCCGCTGCTCGGCCTCCTCGATCGCCGACAGCGAGGGCATCTGCACACAGGCGGACAGCACCACCGCGTCGGCCCGGCTGTGCGCGAGGCCGGCCGCGATGGCGGGGAGCTTCGCCGGGTCGTGGGCGGCGACGTCGAGGTTGTCGGCGATCTCCAGGGCCGCGAAGTCCACCACCTCGATGCCCTCGTGGCCGAGGTAGTCGACCACGGTGCGGGCCAGCGGGCGCAGGTAGGGGGTGACGACGGCGACCTTCCGGGCGCCGAGCGTGTGCAGCCCGGTCACCAGCGCGCCGGCACTGGTGACCACGGGCGCGGCCGCGCCGTTCTCGGCGGTGCGCCGGTGCAGCCGCTGCTCGGCCTCCCGGTGGTAGCCGGGACCGGTGGCCATCACGGCGACCAGGCAGGCGTAGCCGAGCACGTCGACCCGGGCGTCCGCGAGTTCGGCGGCGCACCGGTCGGACTCGGCGTCCATGGCGCGCAGTTGCTCGGGGGTGACCCGGGTCATCCGCATCCGGCTGGAGTGGAAGGTGAAGCGCTCGGGCGCGACCCGCTCGCGGGCCCGCAGCAGGGCGGGGACCTCGGTCTCCATGGTGACGTTGGAGCTCGGGACGATCTGGCCTATCCGGTAGCTGGTGGTCATCGGGGCGGGCTCCTCTGCGGGGGCGGGCGGCGGGTCAGCGGGCGTCGATCACGGGGTTGGCGAGCGTGCCGATCCCCTCGACGGTGGCCTCGACCAGGTCGCCGGGCCGGAGGAACCGCGGGGGCACCATCCCGGCGCCGACGCCGGACGGCGAGCCGGTGGCGATGACGTCGCCGGGTTCCAGGGTGACGCCGGAGGAGATGTCGGAGATCAGCCGGGCGATGCCGAACAGCATGTGGCGGGTGTTGGAGTCCTGCCGCAGTTCGCCGTTGACCCGCAGGGACAGGTCGAGCCGCTGCGGGTCGGGGATCTCGTCGGCGGTGACCACGACCGGGCCGAACGGCGCGTAGCTGTCCTGGCCCTTGGAGAAGAACCACTGGCCGGAGCGGCGCTGGTCGCGGGCGCTGATGTCGTTGACGATGCTGTAGCCGAAGACGTGCCGCAGCGCGTCGGCCTCGGCCACCCGGAGGGCGGGAGTGCCGATGACGACGGCGAGTTCGCACTCCCAGTCGAGCTGCTCGGTGAGTTCGGCGTTGTGCAGGATCGGCTGGCCGGGGCCGGTGACGGCGGTCGAGGGCTTGCTGAACAGCACCGGACGGTCGGGCAGTTCGCGCTCGGTGTCGAGGGTGCGGTGCGACTCGGCGACGTGCTCGACGTAGTTGAGCCCGACCCCGACGATCTTGCCGGGCCGCAGCGGGGCGCGCAGCGCCACCTCGGCGAGCGGGCGGAGGTGGGCGGGACCGGCGCCGTCGAGCAGGTCGCGGACGGCGGCCAGGGCCGGTTCGCCGGCCGCGACCAGTCCCAGCAGGTCGGGGGGCAGCCGGACGCCTGCGGCGGCGGCCAGGGCGGACAGGTCGGCGACCCGGTCCCCGGCGAGCAGGGCGCCGGGGCGGGGGGTGTCGTCGCCGGGGAGGCAGTAGGTCAACAGCCGCATGGGTGTGCGCTCCTGGTCACGGGGTGGTGGTGGGCTGGTGCCCGTCGTGCTCCGGGTAGGGCTCCTCGCGGTACAGGCCGAGCGAGTGCATCACCGGGAAGTCGTTGAAGGAGAACAGGCAGGCGTCCTCGCCGGGGTCGAGGTTCGCGTGCTCGTGCCAGGCCCAGGACGGCACCACGAAGATGTCGCCCTGCTGCCAGGTGAAGCGGTGGCCGGCGACCACCGAGACGCCCCGTCCCTTGGCGGCGGTGTAGACCACCGAACCGGTGTGCCGGTGGGCCCGGGTGGCCTGGCCGGGGCGCAGCAGCTGGAGGTGGGCGCCCATGGTGGGCATCACCGAGCCGCCGGTGACGGGGTTGGTGTACTCCATGATCACCCCGTCCCAGGGCGAGCCCTCGGTGGCGCGGGCGAGCCGGGTGAGCGCGTGGTAGCTGGGCTCCCAGGGCCAGCCGAGCAGCGGCGAGTACGGCCGGGTCCACTTCTCGACGCCGTACGGCAGCAGGTTGCCGCCGTAGCTGAGCAGGGAGGAGTTGGCCACCGGCCCGGGCCGCTGGTACAGCTCGGGGTGCACCTCGTAGAAGTTGGCGTCGAGCATGTTGACCAGCGGGATGTCGAGGCCGTCCTGCCAGATCACCGGGGCGTCCTCGGACTCGTTGCCGTGCTCGTGCCAGGCGCCGTTGGGCGTGATCGCGAAGTCCCGCGGGCCGACCTCGAGCTTCTGGCCGTCGACGATCGTCCAGGCGCCGGTGCCCTCGTGCACGAAGCGCAGCGCGGAGGCCTGGTGGCGGTGCGCGGTCATCGCCTCGCCGGGGCCCATGATCTGCAGGCCGGTGTACAGCAGGCCGACGGCGGCGCTGAGTTCGCGGCGGCCCGGGTTGACCAGCATGACCACCCGGCGGCCGGCGTCGTCGGCCCGGACCAGCGGCAGCGCCTTGCGGACCAGCGGCCGCAGGTCGGCGTAGCGCCAGAGCACCGGCACCGACTTCGGCTGCGGGTACCAGGGCTCGATCTCGTTCGCCACGGTCCACAGCGCGCCCGCGTCGACCTTGGCCAGCTCTTCGTAGTAGGTGGCGAGTTCGGCGTTCTCGGCGACCCGGGCGCGGCCGATCCGGTCGTCGTCGTAGTCGGTCATTCCTCCTCCTTCGGGGGCGGTTCGGGAAGGGTCAGCGGCCGCAGCGGGCGGTTGTCCACGTGCAGCCGGAAGACGTCGAAGCGGTTGTAGTGGCCGACGATGTCGTGCATCTGCTTGGGCCGGACGCAGTCGCCGAGGTCGATCTCGGCGTACACGATCCCCTCCTCGTCCACCAGCGGCTCGGTCACCGCCCGTCCGTCGGGCCCGAAGATTCCGGACAACGCGCTGCGCGGGCGGGCGAGTTGTTTGCGGAGCTGCTGGTCCTCGCCGGCGACGGCGTCGACGATCTCCGGCGAGATGGTGGAACAGGACACCACGGTGAAGACCTTGCCCTCGAAGCAGTGCGCGGCGGCGCGCAGTGCGATCGCCTCCGCCATGTCGTAGTCCTCGGGGGCGACCGGGAGCGCGATGTAGCAGGCGGCGTGGACGAGTTCGCCCTGCGCGAGGAGGGTGAACCGGGCCAGTGGGTTGGTGTTCTCGCCGCAGGCCAGCGCGCCGAGCGGGCCGACGGCGGTGTCGTGGACCCGCAGCGTGCTGCCGTCGCCCGGGGTCCAGGTCAGTTTCTCGGCCCAGGTGGGGACCAGTTTGCGGTGCACGCTCAGCAGTTCGCCGTCGGCGTCGACGACCAGCACGGTGTTGTACAGCACCCCGAGACTGTGCCGCCCGCGCTCGTTGACGCCGATCACCAGCACCACGCCGGCCCGGCGGGCGGCGGCGCGCAGCGCGTCCACGTACGGGCCCGGCACGTCCACCGAGGCGCGGTAGAGGCGCTCGTACCAGGGCGAGCCCTGGACCGGGTTCATGGTCCAGTTCCAGTACGGGTAACCAGGGACGAACACCTCGGGGAAGACCACCAGGGTGGCCCCGTGCTCGGCCGCCTCGTGGATCAGCGCGACCGCCTTGGCCACGGTGGCGGCGGGGTCCAGGAAGACGGGCGAGGCCTGTACGGCGGCGGCGGTGAAGCGCGGGCGCCGCAGCGCGGCGGCGATCGGCTCGGTCATCGTTCCTCCTCGGTGCGGTCGGGGTACCGGGTCGGGTCGGCGCCGCCGGGCCGCCAGCGACGGTGCACCGGGGGCCCGGGCTCGCGCACCAGCCGCAGCCTCGGCGCCACCCGGTCGGAGCCCGGCCCGGGCGGGCGCCGGCTGCCCGCGGCCCACGGGCCGGGCCAGCGGGCGCCGGGGCCGTTGTACCCCTGCTCGGCGGCGGCATGCAGGGTCCACAGCGGGTCGTGCAGGTGGGCCCGGCCGACCGCGACCAGGTCGGCCCGACCGGCCAGCAGTACCGAGTTGGCGTCGTCGTGCCCGGAGATCGCGCCCACCGCGACGGTGGGCAGGCCGGTGGCCGCGCGCACCAGCTCGGCGAACGGCGTCTGGTAACCGCGCCCGTACGGCGGCCGCTGGTGCGCCACCACCTCGCCGGTGGAGACGTCCACCGCGTCGGCCCCGCCGTCCCCGAGGGCCCGGCAGATGGCGACGGCCTCCGGCTCGCCGGTGCCGCCCGGCGCCCAGTCGCTCGCCGAGATCCGCACCAGCAGCGGCCGCCCGGCCGGCCAGACCGCGCGGACCGCCGCCAGTACCTCCAGCGGCAGCCGCAACCGCTGGGCGAGCGGGCCGCCGTAGCGGTCGGTGCGCCGGTTGGTGAGCGGCGACAGGAAGCCGGAGAGCAGGTGGCCGTGGCCGAACTGGAGCTCCAGCACGTCGAAGCCGATCCGCGCCGCCCGCTCGGCTGCGGCCGCGAAGTCCGCTGCCACGGCGGCGAGTTCGATCTGATTGGCCTCGTGCGGCCGGAGGCTGTCGGCGTCCCACGGCAGCGGCGAGGCGGCCAGCAGCGGCCAGCCGTCCGCGCCCAGGGGGCGGCCGATCCCGTCCGGTCCCGGTACCGAGGTGGCGGCCCGCCGCCCGGCGTGGGTGAGCTGGATCCCGAGCGGTGTGTCGCTCACGGCCCCGACGCCGGTGACGAGTTCGCGCCAGGCCGCCTCCTGCCGGTCGTTCCACAGGCCCGGGCAGTGGTCGGTGGCCCGGCCCTCCGGCGTGACCGCCGCCATCCCCGCGATCACCAGCCCGGCGCCGCCGAGCGCGTGCGCCGTCAGCTGGGCCCGGTCGAAGGCACTGGGCAGCGTGTCGGGCGAGGTGAAGGTGGCCAGCGGCGGCACCACCACCCGGTTGCGCAGCTCCAGCGCGGCCAGCTCGAGCGGCCGGAACATCGGCGGCACCGCCGTCCCGGCCGGATCGGCACCGCCCGCGAACGCCGCCTCCACCGCCGTGACGAACCCGGGGTCGCGGGCCCGGAGGTTGCCGTAGGTGACCCGGCGGCTGCGGGTGAGGAGGTTGAACGCGAACCCGTCGGCGTCCTGCCCGGTCCGCCGGTCGATCGTCTCGAACCACTCCAGGCTGGCCTGCGCCGCCCGCTGGGTGGACTCCACCACCGGCCGCCGCTCCGCCTCGTAGGCCGCCAACGCCTGCTCCACCGTGGGCTGTTCGCCGAGGCTCGCGGCCAGGGCGAGGGCGTCCTCCAGGGCCAGCTTGGTGCCCGAGCCGATCGAGAAGTGCGCCGAGTGCGCGGCATCGCCGAGCAGCACCACGTTCCGGTGCCGCCAGGTGGCGTTGCGCACCGTGGTGAAGCGGATCCAGCGGGAGGCGTTCGGGATCAGCCGGTGCCCCTCCAGGTGCGGGGCGAGCAGCTCTGCGCAGCGCCGCACGCTCTCGTCGTCGCTCTCGCCGCGTGCGAACTCCCGGTCGGCCAGGGCCTCGAAGCCGCCCCGGCGCCAGGCGTCCTCGGCGATCTCGACGATGAACGTCGACCGTTTCGCGCTGTACGGGTAGGCGTGCACCTGGAGCACCCCGAAGTCGAAGCGCTCGACGAGGAAGGTGAAGGCGTCGAAGACCTTGTCGGTGGCGAGCCACATGTAGCGGGCGTGCCGCTCGTCCAGCTCGGGCCGGAAGGTCCCGGCGTACGCCGTGCGGGTCGCCGAGTGGATGCCGTCGGCGGCGACCACCAGGTCGTACTCCTCGGCGAGCCGCCCGACCGGGGGAGCCGGGGTGCGGTAGCGGACGTCCACCGCCAGCTCGTCGCAGCGCCGTTGCAGGATCGCGCGCAGCCGGTTGCGGTCCAGCGCCGCGAACCCGTGGCCGCCGCTGGTGCGCACCTGCCCGGCGTACCGGACGTCGATGTCGCTCCAGCGCGCGAACTCGGCGCCCAGCGCGGCGAACACGGCCGGGTCGGCCTGCGCGATGCCGTCCAGCGTCTCGTCGGAGAACACCACCCCGAAGCCGAACTCGTCCTCGCGGCCGTCCCGTTCGAAGACGGTGATCTCCCGCTCCGGGGCCAGCTGCCGGGCCAGCGCGGCGAAGTAGAGCCCGCCCGGACCGCCGCCGATCACCGCCACCCGGCGGGCGGTCGCGGTCGCGGGGTTGCCGCCGGCCGCGGGGTGGCCTCCGCTCGCCGGTCCGCCTTCGGCCCCGGTCGAGGGACCGCCTCCGGCCCCGGTCACCGGACCACCTCCGGCTCCTGCCGCCCGGCCCCGGTGAGCGCCCGGCGCACCGGCTCCGGCCAGGGCTCGGTGCCCTTGGCGTGCGGTGCGGCGTGCACCACCGACATCCGCCCGCCGGCGGCCGGGCCGTTCGGGCCGTGCACCTCGAAGGCGTAGTGCAGGGAGGAGCCGCCGATCCGCTCGACCCGCAGTTCGACCCGGACCAGGTCGCCGAACCACAGCCGTTCGCGGTAGTCGGCCTCGAAGTGCACCCGGGGGATCCGTCCGAACAGCCCGTCCAGGCCCAGCCGGCGCAGCAGTGTCGCCTCCGCGGCCTCGGCCCAGCGCTGGACGGCCGAGAAGTGGTAGTGCCCGGCGGCGTCGGTGTCGGACCACTCGACCCGCCGCTCGACGGTGACACTGGCCGGTTGCGGCCCGGCCGCGGCCTCCGTGGCGGGCGCCGCCCGGCGGCGCAGCTCGGCCCGGGCCAGCTTCCCCGTCGCGGTGCGCGGCAGCGCTTCGACGAACTCGACCGAGCGCGGGTACTTGTAGGGCGCGATGGCCCCCTTGACGTGCTCCTGGAGCGCCCGGACGGTGTCCGGCCCGGGGACGACACCCGCGCGCAGCACCACATAGGCCTTGACCACGGTGCCGCGCCGCTCGTCGGGCGCCCCGACCACCGCGCAGTCGGCGACGTCGGGGTGGTCGGCGAGCACCTGCTCCACCTCGGGCCCGGCGATGTTGTAGCCGGAGGAGACGATCATGTCGTCGTTGCGCGCCCGGTACCAGAAGTACCCGTCCGGGTCGCGCACATAGGTGTCCCCGGTGAGGTTCCAGCCGTCGCGCACGTACTCGTGCTGACGCTCGTCGCGCAGGTAGCGGCAGCCGGTGGGGCCCTTGACCGCGAGCCGCCCCGGCTGTCCGTCCGGCACCGGCCGTCCCGACTCGTCGAGTACCGCCGCCCGGTAGCCCGGGACCGGGCGGCCGGTCGAGCCGGGGCGGATGTCCCCGTCGGCGGCGGAGATGAAGACGTGCAGCAGCTCGGTGGCACCGATGCCGTCGATCAGCCGCTGCCCGGTGGCCTCGCGGAACGCCTCCCAGACGGCGGCCGGCAGGTGCTCGCCGGCCGAGACGCACCGCCGCACCCCGGCCAGCCGGTCGGCGAGCCCGGCGGCGAGGATCGCCCGGTAGGCCGTCGGCGCGGTGAACAGCACGTCGACCCCGTGCCGGTGGACGTGCCCGGCCAGCTGCTCGGGCGTGGCCTGCTCCAGTAACAGGGTGGCCGCGCCGGCCCGCAGCGGGAAGACCACCAGACCGCCCAGCCCGAAGGTGAAGGCGAGCGGCGGGGTGCCGGCGAACAGGTCCTCGGAGGTGGGCCGCAGCAGGTGGCGCGAGAAGGTGTCGGCGTTGGCGAGCACGTCGCGGTGGAAATGCAGGGTGGCCTTGGGTCGTCCGGTGGTGCCGGAGGTGAAAGCTATCAGCGCGACGTCGTCGGCGGCGGTCGGGACGGCGGTGAAGGGACCGGCCGCCGCGGCGCAGCGGGCGGTGAGGTCCTCGGGCCCGGGGCCGCCGTACGGCAGCACGGTCAGCCCGGGGGTGGTGGCCTGCTCCAGCTCGGCGAGGAAGCGGTGGTCGCAGAGGGCCAGTACGGGCGCGGCGACCTCGTGCAGGGCGGTCAGTTCGGCCGCCCGCAGCAGCGGCATGGTGGTCACCACCACCCCGCCGGCCTTCAGGACGCCGAGCCAGCAGGCCACCAGCCAGGGCGCGTTGGGCCCCCGTAGCAGGACCCTGTTGCCGGGTACCAGGCCCAGCGGTCCGGTCAGCAGCCGGGCCACCGCGTCGGCGTGCCCGCGCAGTTCGCCGTACGTCCACGTGCCGTCCGGCGTGACCAGGCAGCGCCGGTCCGGGCCGTACCGCTCGATCGTCGCGTCGAGCAGCTCGTGTGCGCAGTTCAATCGGTCCGGATAGGCCAACTCCGGTAGGTCGAAGAGGAATTCGGGCCACTCATCGAAGGGTGGCAGGTTGTCGCGACAGAACGTGTCCACGTGCGCGGAGGGCGAGAGCTCCATGGGTGGGCCACCTCATCGGGCGAGCGGGAGTGAGGCAAGTATCGCGCTTCGATGACGCCAGTCAAGAGAGCGATACACGCATTCGGCCCAGCTCGCGCCTCCGGCCCCCGCCGCTGCCGCCCCCGCTCCGCTGCTACCGCTACCTGGGAGTGGATCCGTCGCCGCGGAAGGGAGCGCCGTGACCGGGCACGATCAGGTCCGCGGCGGCCAGCACCCGCAGCCGCGAGGCCCGCAGGACCTCGCGGTCCGGAGCCACCGGGTCGTCCGCCGGTCCGGCCGCGTGCCACCACAGGTCGCCGGCGAACGCGACCACGCCCTGCGCCGTCCCGGCCAGCAGCGTGATGTCCTCGGCGCTGTGCCCGGGCGTGCGGATCAGCCGGAGGGACGGTGTGAGCTCGTACCCCTCGGCGTCCCGGTTGGTCCACTCGTGCCCCCGGTACTCGACCCGGTGGTCGTGCACCCGGGCGCGGCCGAAGAGGCCCACGTTCATGGTGTTGTCGGGGTGGTGGTGGCTGAGCACCACGTCGGTGATGTCCTCGGGGCCGAGCCCGAGCGCGGCCAGCGGGCCGAGGATGTCGTCCTGGCTCGCGACCATGCCCGGGTCGAAGATCACATGCCGTCCGGCGTCCGTGACGTAGGAGACGGTGGCGGCGACGCCGGGGCCGGTGGAGCCCACGTAGCCGGTGGTCAGGACGTGGAAGGCGGCGCTGCGGCCGAGCGGGGCGTCGGCCGGGAGTGCTGCTGCGGTCGGAGCGTTTGCGAGCGGGGCGTTTTCGAGCGGTGCGTTCGTCATGCGTCGATCCTGTCGAACGCCCATGCCCCCGACGAGTGGCACAGATGCCAGTGATCGCAGGAAAGATGCCAGCCTCCCGCCGCCCGCTGTGCCACACTCCGCGGATGGCCCCCTTCACCACCGTCGCCGCCTACGTGCCACCCGGTGCCGGCATGCTCGCCGTCGGCATCGTCGCCGAGGTCTTCGGCCCGCACGGGGCGGAGCTGCCGGGCTTCGACTTCACCCTCTGCGCCGACCGCCCCGGCAGCGTCGACACCGACCTGGGCGTGCCGCTGGCGATCACGCACGGCCTGGACCGGCTCGCCGCCGCCGACCTCGTGCTCGCCCTCCCCGGCGCCGGCTTCCGCACCCCGCCCCCGCCCGCCGTCGTGGACGCCCTGGTGGCCGCCCACGACCGCGGCGCCCTGGTCGCCGCCCACTGCGTCGGCGCCTTCGCGCTCGCCGCCGCCGGACTGCTCGATGGCCGCCGCGCCACCACCCACTGGCGCTTCGCCGGACTGCTGGCCCGCAGCCACCCGGAGGTCACCGTCGAACCCGAGGCGCTCTACCTGGACGACGGCCGGATCACCACCGGCGCCGGCGCCGCCGCTGGCTTCGACCTCTGCCTGCACCTGGTCCGGCGCGAACACGGCGCGGCCGTCGCCAACCACATCGCCCGGGACATGGTGCTGCCCTCCCACCGCGACGGCGGCCAGGCCCAGTACCTCGCCGCCCCGGTGCCCGAGGACGGCGAGGACGAGCGACTGGCCGAACTGCTCGCCTGGGCCCGCGCCAACCTCCACCGGCCGCTGCCGGTCGACGAACTGGCCCGCCGCGCCGTGATGAGCAAGCGCTCCTTCCTGCGCCGCTTCACCGCCGCCACCGGCACCACCCCGCACGCCTGGCTCGGCGAGCTGAGGCTGACCGCCGCCGAGGAACTCCTGGAGACCACCGACCTGCCGGTCGAGGAGATCGCCCGCCGGGTCGGCTACGGCAGTGCGGCCGTCCTGCGGGAGCGCTTCGTCCGCCGCCGAGGCGTCCCGCCCCGGGTCTACCGCCGCTCCTTCTCCCGGGTGGGCCGGGTGCCCCCGCCCGTGCCGTGACCGAGGGGGAACGGCCGGGTGGCCCGGAGCACGAGCTGCTCCGGGCCACCCGGGTGGTCCGATCGGTTCAGGTGGTTCAGGTGGTTCAGGTCGGTTCCGACCGCCGTCCGTCCGCCGTCCGCCGTCCGCCGTCCGTCCGCCGTCCGCCGTCCGTCCGCCGTTCGACCGGTGGATCAGGCGAAGCGGAACCAGTTGACGTTCATGATGCCGCCACTGCTGCCCCGGAAGACCAGGTACACGTCGTGCCTACCGGTGACGGGGGAGACGTCCCGGGAGACGGTGGTGTACGTCTGCCAGGCTCCGGTGCTGTCGACCGCGACGGTCGCGAGCAGCGGGCCGGTCGGTCCGTCGGTGCGGACCTCGACCCGGCCCGAACCCGTCGGGGTGGCGGCGCGGAGGTCTATCCGGCCGATGCCGGCGCCGAAGTCGAGACCGCCGTACCGGACCCAGTCCCCGTCCGCGACGTAGCCGAGGTTCTGGCCTCCCTCGGCACAGGGTTCGGCCCGCACCGAGCCGTTGCCGCCGTCGAAGGCCTCGGCCTCGACGGTGGCGCGGGCATCCCGGACGGGGCCGGACTCGTCGGCGTAGAGCTCGAACTCGTTGACGTTGACGACGCCGCTCATCCCGGTGACGTTCAGCCGGACGTAGCGGGAGGTGACCGGGGCGAACCGCAGCGGCACGGTGTTCAGCACCGAGCCGACCGGGCCGATCCCGCCGCCGGCGGTGCCGGGGACGTCGGTGAAGGTGACACCGTCGTCGGAGCGCTGGAGCACGATGCCGGTGGCGTTGCCGGCGGAGGTCTTCGCCTTGAGGACGGCGCCGACGTAGGTGCGGGGCGCGCCCAGGTCGACCTGGAGCCAGGCCGTGCCGTTGACGGTGTTGGGTGCCCAGAGGGTGCCGGTGTCACCGTCGAAGGCCTTGGCCGCGCCGTTGTCGGCACCCCAGGCGGAGGAGGCGCTGTACGCCTTGCCCCGGGCCAGGTTGTCGGTGCCGGGGACCGGCGGTGGAGCCGGAACGGTGACGGTGCCGGTCCCGGCGGCGGACTGGTTCCCCGCGGCGTCGACGGCCTTGACGGCCAGCTGGTAGGCGGCCTGGCCGGTGAGGTCGGTCCGGCTGTAGGAGGTGCTGGTGACCGGCGTCCAGTCGGTGACCACGGTGGTGCCCTTGGTCAGCCGGACCAGGTAGGACGAGGCGCCGCCGCCCGCCGGCCAGCTCCACTGGGCGGGCTGGTACCAGGCCGGCGCGTTGCCGGTGACGGTCGGGGCGGTCGGCGGGGTGGTGTCGACGGTGACGGTGGAGCTGCCGGAGGCGGTCCAGGCGCCGTTGACGAAGGACTGCACGGACAGGGTGTGGGCGCCGTCCGGCAGCGGGGTCGCCGGGGTGAACTGCCGTTGGGTGGTCTCGGTCCAGGTGTTCGGCGGGCCGTCCAGCAGGTAACGGTCTCTGGTGGCTCCGGTGGCGCTCTGCCAGGCCCAGGTGGGGGTGGTGTCGCCGGTGACTCCGCCGCCGGTGACCACGGGCAGCGGCCGCCGGAATTCCCCGGGGTCGACCAGCGGGTCGTCCGTGGCGTAGAGGTAGGCGTAGTCGGCGGACGGGCCGGCCGCGTCGATCAGGCCGGTGACGGCGGCGGGCGGGGCGGCGACGGAGTAGGTCTGACCGGGGACGTAGGACGGGCCGCCGTAGTCGGCGGTGGGCCGGTAGCGGTTGTCGTACCAGTTGGTGCCCCAGGTCGCGGCACTCATGCTGACTCCGGCGCCGGCGTTGAAGTGCAGCGGGATGAACGGCACGGCGGCGGTGACGTTGTCGGCGACGGTCCAGGGGCCGCCGGAGCCCTCGTCGAAGTAGACGCCGTTGGCGAGCCACCCCTTGGCGTAGTGGTCCATGCTGATGTCGTGGAAGTAGTTGCCGGTGAGCCGGGCGCCGGGCTGGTTCCCGAGGAGGTAGACGCCGCCGCCGTCGGTGAGGGTGCGCATGACGTGGTGGACGTCGTTGGCCTCGATCCGGGTGTTCCTCGCGCTGGTCGTCCCGCTGGAGCGCCAGTTCCAGCCCGCGCTGATCCCGGTGTAGGGGCCGCCGGCGATCTCGTTGTGCGAGAGCGTGGTGCTGTCGGTCAGGCCGACCCAGATCCCCACGCCGCCGACGTACATCGCGCCGACGTCGTGCAGGTAGTTGTGGGACACGGTGTTGCCGGTCGGGGCGTCGGCGCTGGACGCCCAGTCGACGCCGGGGGAGTGTTTGGCGGTGTCGCCCCACCAGCCGACGCTGATGCCGGTCCCGCCGATGTCGAAGAGCTCGCTGCCGGTGAGACCGGTGGTGCGGGTTCCGGCGCCGAGCGCGATGCCCCCGCCGCCGGTGTGGGCGACCTTGAGGTTGCTCAGCGAGAGACCGGCGGTGTTGGTGAACTGGAGTGCGTGGCCCATCGCGTAGACGGCCCAGTTGTCGTTGCCGAGGGTGCCGTCCTCGGCGTAGTGGGTGGCCTGCATCTCGTTGTAACCGGAGGCGGGCAGCTTCCATTCGGTGAACCCGAAGTCGATGCCGCTGAAGGCGAGGCCGGTGACGGGGTGGGCGGCGTCCGCGCCCTGGACCACGACCAGCTTCTCGGTGACGGGCGCGACGGCGTTGGCGTCGTTCGGGTCGACGCCGGAGGGCAGGACCACGTGCAGGCGGTCGGCCGCGGTGTCGAGGTACCACTCCTGCTTGGCGTCGAGGAAGGCGTAGGCGTTCTCCAGGTAGGAGTTGTACGGCCAGAACTTCTTGCCGTTGAAGACGACGCCTTCGTCCTGCACCCGCAGGTACATGCTGTCCAGGCCGACGGCCATGCCGCCCGGCTTGGGCGCGAAGTTCAGGTTGTGGGCGTCGGAGGAGACCACCCGGTTGCGGAACTCGCTCCAGACGGCGTGGATCACGAACTCCGCCCCGGTGCCGGCCAGGTCGGCCACCGGGAGGGTCTCGGCGACGGTGATCCGGCTCTTGTCGGTGTTGGTGCCGGTCATGGTCAGGTACGGGTCGGTGGCCGCCTGGCCGAGGTCGCCGGCCGCGCGCGGGTCGTTGGGATAACGGGCCCTGGTCATCCGCTGGTTGTTGAGCCAGAGTTCCCGGAAGTTCCAGGCGGCGGCGCCCGGCACCGGGACGGACCAGTGGACGCCGTTGCCCAGCGTGCCCTGGTTGCTCCAGGTCCCGGTGATGCTGCGGCCGCCGCTGAGCAGGACCTTCTCGCCCTGGTAGGCGCGGTAGGCGGTGCCCGAGTCCCGGTTGTCGAGGGTCAGCGGAGCGGCCAGCTGGTAGGTGCCGCCGCGCACGTACACCGTCCCGCCGCCGGAGGCCCGGGCCGCGTCCCGGGCCCTGGTGAGGGTGGCGAACGGGTCGGCCAGAGTGCCCGGTCCGCTGTCGTTGCCGGTGGTGGCGACGTAGTAGGACCCGGCGGCCCAGGCGTTGGGCGGGGCGAGAGCGGCCAGGGCGGCCAGCAGCAGGGCGAGGATCAGGGTCAGGGGCAGGACGCGCCTGACGGTGGATCGGCCGGTGGACAACCGATTCTCCTTCGGTGGAAGGGGCGTGGGCACACCCGTGCCGGAGCCGGTCCGGGCGGCGGACGGCCGGCGGACCCGCTGCGGGGCGGTGGGGTGTGACGGCCATGCTGCGGCGGTGTGTCGGGCCGGTCAACGGCGGCGACGGCCGCAACACGATCGGCGCGGTGGCGGGCGCCGGGCGTGTTTCGCCCTCCATCAGGATTGTGGAGCGGGGGAACTGAGCGAGCGTCGGTCGAGGGCCGTGCGCAGCCGTCGCAGCGCACTGCTCAGGTGCGCGTGCATCGCCGTGCGGGCCCGGTCCGGTTCGCCGGCGATCACGGCCTCGGCGACCAGGCGGTGTTCCTCGGCCGTCCGGGCGACCGCCTCGGCGTTCCCGTAGAGGTGGTACTCGCAGCCGCGGCCGAGCACGTGGGCGAGTGCGTCGGCCACCACGCGGTTGCCGGCGCCCCGGGCCAGGGCCAGGTGGAAGCCGACGTCGCGGTGCGTGGGACCGGTGTCCGGACCCGGCGGGGACGGATCGGCGAGGGCCAGCAGTCCCCCGTCGCGGTGCGGGCCGGGTTGCCGGGCGGCCCCGGCCGCGGTGGGCGGTTCCACCAGCAGCCGGTACTCGTAGAGCTCCTCGATGACGCGGCCGTCCAGCAGCGGCGAGGCGCGGTAGCCGCGATTGGGCAGCCGGACGGTGAGGCCCTCGGCGGTCAGGGCGGCGAGCGCCTGGCGGACCGGGGTGTTGGAGACGTGCAGCCGGCGGGCCAGGGCGTCGAGGTTGAGCCGCTCGCCCGGGGGGACACGGCCGGTGAGCAGGTCCTCCCTGAGGGTGCCGTAGACGTAGCCGGCCACGAAGCTGCGAGGCGCTCCGGCGCGGGCGGGCGACGGGTTGTCGGGGCCGTCGGGGTCGGCCATGGCGCGCCTCCGGGGCGGTGCGGGCCGGGGGCTCCGCGGGTGGGAGCGGGCGGTGGACCGGGGCGGCGGGTGCCGGTACGCCGCCCCGGACGGTCAGGCCAGTGAGCCGAGCATCCGCTCGGCGGCGGCCTCCAGGTGCGCGGTCATCGCCGCCGCGGCGCCGGGTCCGTCGCCCCGGGAGATCGCCAGCACCACAGCCTCGTGCTCGAGCCGGGTGATGTGGACGGCGCCCTCCCGGGTGTAGAAGGACCGGAACGAGCGGGACCGGACGAAGAGCCGCTCCAGGGTGTCCGCCACCACGGTGTTGCCGGCCATGGTGGCGAGCCGCCCGTGCAGCAGCTCGTCCGCCCGCACCAGCGCGTCCAGCTCCCCGCTGTCGTGCGGCGGGGCGTCGGCGCCGACGTGGGCGCGCAGGAAGGCGAGGTCCTCCGAGCGGACGGCCGCCGCCGCGCGCGCGGCCGTGGGCGGCTCCAGCAGGAGCCGGCACTCGTACATGTCGGCGATGGTCTTCCGGTCCGGGAGGCTGGCGGCCACGAAGCCCCGGTAGGGCTGTTTGTGCACCAGCCCGTCTGCCTCCAGCCGGCCCAGCGCCTGGCGGATCGGCGTGTTCGATATGGCCAGCCGGGCGGCCAGGGTGTCGATCTTCACCCGGCTCCCCGGCTCGATGTGACCGCTCTGCAGCCAGTCCTTGAGTACGTCGTACACGTCGTCCGCGAGCACCTGGCGGCGTGGCAGAACGGGCTCGGCGGCAGAGGAATCACTCGTCGCGGTCATTCGAACCTCCTGTTCGGTCGTCGCCCAATCTTGCTGGTTCCGGGGGTTGACGTCCAAGAAACATCCATGGAACATCAGACATCCAACATCGTACATGATTTTTCCCTGGAGTCGACGATGCGCAGCCCTGTTCCCACCTCCCGGCCGGCCGCCTTCAGACGTGCGCTGACCTGCGCCGCAGCCGCCCTCACCGTGCTCGTCGCCGGGTGCTCCAGTGGCGCCGGGGCGACGAAGAGCGACGGCTCGATCACGAGTGATGCCAACGAGACCCTGCTGGTGTGGACCGATCCCACCCGGCAGGCCGGGTTCGAGCAGTTCCAGAAGGCACACCCGGACATCAAGATGAAGATCGAGACCTACGACGGCAATGCCCTGCTGACCAAGATGAAGCTGTTCAACCGCACCGGTAAGGGCTGGCCGGACATCCTGTTCGACGGCCGGACCACCCGGATCGCCCAGTGGACCGACCCCTCCATGGACTACGCGCAGCCGCTCGACGCCCTCGTCCCGCAGGACGTGCGCGCCCAGTTCGGCAGCAGCAACGACCCCTGTACCGCCGACGGCAAGCTCTACTGCCTGCGCAACGACCTCGCCCAGACCGTGCTCTGGTACGACAAGACGCTGATGGACCAGTTCGGCTACCAGGTGCCGAAGACCTGGGACGAGTACCGGACGCTGGGGGAGCGCGTCGCCAAGGAGCATCCCGGCTACATCATCGGCAGCGCCGGCAGCCAGTTCAGCTACTACGACTACTTCTGGGCCAGCGGCTGTCCGATCCAGCAGGTCACCGGGCCGAAGAAGGTCCACATCGACCTCAAGGACCCCCGCTGCACCCGGGTCGCCGAACTGCTCGACCCGCTGGTCAAGGCCGGCTCGGTCACCGGGGTCGGCCTGTTCGACCCGGAGATGGCCCAGCTCGGCAAGCAGGGCAAGGTGCTGATGCTGCCCGGCGCCTCCTGGCTCGGCGACTTCCTGTTCAAGCCGGAGAACCTGTTCGCCACGCCGAACGGCCGGATCGCCGCCGCGCCCTACCCGAGCTGGCAGGGTGAGACCACCAACTGGTCCGGCAGCGTCGGCGGTGGCATCTACGTGGTCTCCCGGCACTCCAAGAACATGAAGGGGGCGGCCGAGGTCGTCCAGTGGATGACCACCAGCACCGACTACCAGAAGACCGCGCCGACCTACCCGGCCTACGGGCCGGCGGCCAAGGCCTGGGCCGAACGGCTGGCGGGCGACAAGTTCTACGCGGCCGACCCGTTCCCGGTGATGGAGCAGCAGAGCGCGAAGGTCAACCCGGTGGAATCCCCGACCAGCTACGACGTCGAGGGTGCCTTCACCGAGGTGCTGGTCCCCAGCGTCCGCTCCGGCGCCGGCATCGCCGCCGCCCTGGACGCGCTGCAGACCCGGCTGGTGAACCTCGCGAAGGCGGACGGCTATGTCGTCGAGTAGCGGCTCCACCGACACCCGGCCCAGAACCGGCTCACCCCCGGCGGCGTCCACCGCCGCCCCGAACCCTGGACTCCCCGGCACCGTGACCACCCACCGCAAGGCCCGCCCGCAGCGCCGACCGCACTGGTTCGGCTGGCTCTGCCTGGCCCCCTACCTCGTCCTGCTGGTCGCCTTCGGCCTCGGCCCGGCCGGTTACGCCGTCTACGAGTCGCTGGCCGACCCCGAACACATCGGCCCGGCGGGAGGCGCGGCCTACGTCCGGGTGTTCTCGGACTTCCGTTTCCTGCCCGCGCTCGGCAACGTCTCGCTGTTCATGGCGCTCTACCTGCCGGTCATGGTGGTCGGCGTCCTGCTGCTGGCCCTGGTGGTCCAGGAGCAGCGGGCGTCCTACGGCGCCGGTCTGCGGCTGGTCTACATGCTGCCCGGGGCGGTCACCGGCTCCGCCAGCGTCCTGCTCTGGTACGTCATGCTGCAGCCCTCGCTCAGCCCGTTCGGCCCGGCGCTGCGGGCCATGGGCCAGGAGACCGGCACCGACGTCTTCCAGCAGTCCCACCTGGTCGTGATCTTCGCCCTGATGGCCTTCACCACCGGCTTCGGCCAGTGGGTGGTGATCATGTACGGCGCGCTCCAGGGCGTCCCCCGGGACCTCCTGGAGGCCGCCCGGATGGACGGGGCCTCCTGGTGGCAGACCGCCTGGCGGGTGAAGCTGCCGCTGATCTCCAAGTACGTCGTCTACATGCTGATCCTGGCCTTCACGGCGGGGCTGCAGATCTTCATCGAGCCGCAACTCCTCTACGGAATCGCCTTCGTGGGCTCCAAGTCGTGGTCGCTCAACCAGCTGGGCCTGCTGTTCGCCTTCGACAACGGGGACTTCGCGGCCGCCGCCGCGCTCTGCCTGATGATGCTGGCGGTCTGCGCCACCGGCGCCGTCCTGCTGGTGACCCGTGCCAAGTTCTTCGACACGGAGGTGGAGTGATGTCCGCACCCGCACCCGCATCCCTCTCCGTGCCCGCACCCGCCCGCCGGCGTCCGTCGCCCGGACGTGCCACCGGCTCGGTCCTGCTCGGCCTGCTGGCCGTGGCCTGCGCGGTCCCGATGCTCTGGCTGCTGCTGGCCCCCAGCAAGACCGACGCCCAGTTGGCGGACGGGCAGCCGCTCTCCTTCGGCTCGTTCGGCGGCTACGCCGACGCCTGGCACAACCTCACCACCTACAACGACGGCGTGGTCTACCGCTGGATCGTCAACTCGGTGCTCTACACCGGTGGCGCGGTGCTGATCTCGGTGGCGACCTCGCTGCTGGCCGGGTACGCGCTGGCCGCCACCAGGATCGCCGGCCGGCGGACGGTTCTGGTGGCCACCCTGCTCGCGATGATCGTGCCGCCCGCCGCGCTTGTCCTGCCGCTCTTCCTGGAGGTCAACGCCGTCGGACTGACCGGGACCGCCTGGTCGGTGGTCCTTCCGGCCAGCCTCTACCCGTTCGGCGTCTACCTCGCCTTCATCCACTTCTCCACGGTGCTGCCGCGGGAGGTACTGGAGGCGGCCCGGATCGACGGCTGCTCGGAACGGCAGCTGTTCACGAAGATCGCCCTGCCACTGGCCCGTCCGCTGATCGGCCTGCTGACCTTCTTCGCCTTCGTCGGCAACTGGAACAACTACTTCCTGCCCTACGTGATGCTCGGCGACGACGCCACCTTCAACCTCCCGGTCGGCCTCGGCGCGCTGATCTCCGGTACCCCGGCTCTCAACCCCGCGCTCGGCGGCAGCTTCCTGCCGATCCACCGGCCGGAGGCCGCGATCGCCGGCGTGCTGACCGTCGTCCCGGTGGCGGTGGTGTTCCTGTTCGCCCAGCGGTTCCTGGTCCGCGGCCTGCTCGAAGGCTCCGTCAAGAGCTGACCGGCCGCGCCCGCCCCCCTTCCCCGACTCCGACCTCCGACCTCCGACCCAGGAGAACCAGTGAAGATCACCACCGTCGACGTCGTCCTCCAGGACCGACCCGCCGTCACCCCCGCGTTCCGCTGGCGCGACGGACTGCCCGGCTCCGAAGGCGCGCACACCGGCGGCTGGCTCGTCCTCGGCACGGACGAGGGCCACACCGGCTTCGCGTACTGCCACCGCGGCCCGATCCTCGCCGACATCGTCGACCGCCGGCTGCGCGCCGAACTCCTCGGTGCCGACCCGCTCCAGCGCGAATGGCTCTGGCACCGGATGTGGGAGATCGACCGGATAGAGGAGCTCCCGCTCTACCTGCTCGGGCTCGTCGACGTCGCCCTCTGGGACATCGGCGGCAAGGCCGCGGTCCTGCCCGTGCACCAGCTCCTCGGCGGTTTCCGCACCGCGCTGCCCGCCTACGCCTCCACCGCCACCTTCGGCAGCGTCGAGCAGTACCTGGACATCGCCGACCAGTGCCTCGAACTCGGCTACCCCGCCATCAAGCTGCACGCCTGGGGCGACGTCCGGCGCGACATCGAACTCTGCACCCGGCTGCGCGAGCACGTCGGCGACCGGGTCCCGCTGATGTACGACGGTTCGGCCGGCTTCGACCTCCTGGACGCGATCCGGCTCGGCCGGGTGCTCTCCGAGGCGGACTACCTCTGGTACGAGGAGCCGATGCGCGAGTTCAGCACCACGGCCTACCGCCGGCTCGCCGAGAAGGTCGACGTCCCGCTGATCGTCGCCGAGACCAGCGACGGCGCGCACATGAACACCGCCGACTTCATCGCCAACGGCTCCGCGACCGCCGTGCGCACCAGCGCCGGCCTGCGCGGCGGCATCACCGGGGCGATGCGCACCGCCCATCTCGCCGACGCGTACCTGATGCGGGCCGAGGTGCACGGCGGCGGGGTGGTCCACACCCACCTGTGCATGGCCATCTCCAACACCACCTACTACGAGTCGTTCGTTCCGGCCGACCCCGTGCGGCGGGAGCCGGCCGTCGACGCCTCGGGCCTCGTCCACGCCGGCACCGCGCCCGGCATCGGCTACGAGGCCGAATGGGAGCGCGAAAGCGCCCCCGAGGGCCTGCGGCGCTTCCTCGCCTGACCCGCCCGTTCCCCTTCCCAGCCCCTTCCTCCCCACCCCCGAGGAGTCGAGCCGTGCACCTCCCCACCCCCCGTCACAGACCCGTCCGGCCCAGCCGCCGCGCCGTGCTCGCGGTGGCCGCCGCGACCGTGGCCGCCACCCTGGTCCCGGCGGTCGCCACCGCCCCGCCGGCCGCCGCCACCACCGGCTGGACCTGGCAGGCGTTCACCTACAACGGTGACTTCTGGCAGCGCAGTTCGTACAACGGCGTGGCCCAGTTCGACTACCGCCTGGGCGCCGGCGGCAGCATCGCCGAGATGCGGTACTGCCCGGCCGGGTACCGCGCCCTGCTCTCCCCGAGTTACGCCGGGGAGGAGACCGACCGGGTCGTCCAGTCCGTGCTGTGGGGCATGGACACCGCACCCAAGGAGCGCTACTACGACCGCTGGAACATCGACCAGGCCGGCAACATGGCCGGGGCGTTCACCCGCACGATCGCGGTCGAGCAGCCGAACGCCACCACCACCGACGTCTGGACCGTCGCCGACCTCCAGTGGATCTCCGGTCTGACCGGGCGTTTCGCCGGCTCCGACACCGTCCCCCAGCTCACCCGCTACACCCGGCTCGACAACGGGGCGCTCCAGATCCGCCGGGTGCTGCGGATCCCGAAGATCGTCGACAACGGGGCCACCCTCACCAACCAGGCGTTCTACCTGGAGAACTGGGTGCCGTTCATGCGCTCCTCGGACACCTTCGACGCGCTGGCCACCAGCCTCAACGCCGACGGCAGCCCGGGCACGTGGTACCCGGCCGCGTCCGTCCCCGACTACCCGGAGACCCCGGTCGCCGGCACCACCGGCTACTCGGTGGTGTTCAAGCAGGGCGCCACCACCGCCGGCCCCAACGTCGCCGTCGTCCAGTCCACCGGCGCCGGCCAGAAGTTCGGCACCGCCGCCGCCCTCACCCCCGTCCGCAACTCGTTGCCCTGGTCGAACGGCATCGGGGCCCTGCCCGGCGTCCACATCACCAACAGCCAGACCGACAGCATCATCGACTTCACCGTCCGGATCGTGCCCAACGGCACCCTCAACGCCGCCGTCGCCGCCGGCCTCGCCGACCAGGTGAACCAGGTGCCCGCCCCCACCCTGTACGGGCCCGGCTACACCCTGCCCGGTGAACTGGCCGGCATCGCTACCCGGCTCCGCGGCTACCTCGCCTCCCCGGCCGGGACCCGCACCAGCCACCTCGGCGGCCTGTAACCCCACCGCCCACCGGGGCCGGCCCGCCCGCGGGCCGGCCCCCGATCCCGCCGGAGCCCCGATGAGAATCGCCCTGCACACCCGCGTCCGCCCCGACCGCGTCGCCGAGTACGAGGACGCCCACCGCGCCGTCCCGGTCGAACTGACCGAGGCCATGCGGGCAGCCGGAGCCACCGGGTGGACGATCTGGCGCAGCGGCGCCGAGCTCTTCCACGTCCTCGACTGCGAGGACTACGCCGCCCTGATCGCCGCCCTGGAACGTCTCCCCGTCAACACCGCCTGGCAGGTCCGGATGGCCGAGCTCCTCGACGTCGCCCACGACTACTCGGCCGGCGGCGCCGCCGCCGCGCTGCCGGTGGTGTGGCAGCTGTGACCGTCGACGCCCACCACCACGTCTGGGACCCGCTCGCCCGCCGCCACGCCTGGCTCGACGCGCCGGAGCTCGCGCCGCTGCGCCGGGTCTTCGGCGCCGACCGGCTGCGCCCGCTCGCCCGCGCCGCCGGGGTGCGGGCGACGGTCGTGGTGCAGACCGTGACCGAGGAGTGGGAGACCCCGGAACTGCTCCGGCTCGCCGCCGGGGACCCGCTGGTCGCCGGTGTGGTCGGCTGGACCGACCTGACCCGCCCGGACGTGGCCGAGCGGCTCGCCGAGCTGGCGGCCGGGCCGGGCGGTGACCGGCTGGTCGGCATCCGTCACCAGGTCCAGCTCGAACCGGACCCGGAGTGGATGCTGCGGCCGGAGGTGCTGCGCGGGCTCGCGGCGGTGGCGGACGCCGGCCTCGCCTACGACCTGGTGATCACCCCGGACCAGTTCCCGGCGGCGACCGCCGCCGCCGCCGCGCTCCCCGGGCTGCGATTCGTCCTGGACCACCTGGGCAAGCCACCGGTCGCCCGGGGCGGGACGGAGCCGTGGGCCGGGCGGCTGCGGGAGTTCGCCCGGCTGCCGAACACCTCTGGCAAGCTCTCCGGCCTGGTCACCGAGGCCGACCGGCGGCACTGGACGGTCGACGGGCTGCGGCCCTGGGCGGACGTCGCGCTCGACTCCTTCGGCCCGGAGCGCGTCATGTTCGGCTCCGACTGGCCGGTCTGCACGCTGGCGGCCGGATACGCCGAAGTGGTGGCGACCGCCGAGCGGCTGGCGGACCGGCTCACCGCCGCCGAGCGCGCCGAGGTGTTCGCCGGTACCGCGACCCGGGTCTACCGGCTCCGGGCGGCGCTCGGGGAGGGCTGAGCGCGGTCCGGGGACTGCGGACCACCGCGCGCGGGCCCGGCGCCCCGCGCGTCCGGCCCGGCGCGTCCCGCTCCGCGCGTCCCGCCCCGCGCGTCCGGCCCGGCCCTTCCGGCGGGACAGCGGAATCCATGGGCGAAATCTATAATCGGGGGGACCGACCGACAGGCGGGGGGACGGCGAGGGGACGGACTCGCATGAACACCCCCGGCAGCGACGGACCGCCCGCCCCGGGCGACTCCCCGGTCGACCTGCCCGACGTCGTCGCCCTCGCGGTCGACGGGAGCGGGCGGATCACCTGGTGGGGTCCGCGCGCCGAGCGGCTGCTCGGCCGGACCGCGGCGGAGTCCCTCGGCCGCCCGCTCGCGGACTTCCTGGACCTGCCGGCGGGGCACGCCGCCGCCTGGACCGGCCACGCCGGGGGCCGCCACCGGGACGGGCACCGGATTCCGCTCGGCGTCCGGGTCACCCCGCTCGACGGAACCGGCGGCACCCGGTCCTCGATCGTCTCCGCGATCGACCTGACCGGCTCGCCCTGGTGGTCCGTCAGCAGCGCCGTGCTGGACCGCTTCCTCACCGAACTGCCCTACGGGATCGCCGTCCTGGACACCGAACTGCGTTACGTCTGGCTCAACCGGACCCTGGAGCGGATGGCCGGGGTACCGTTGGCGCATCGCGTCGGCCGGCGGGTCGCGGACGTTCTGCCCGGACTCCAGCCCGAGGCCATGGAGGAGCAGCTCCGGCACGCCCTGGAGACCGGCGAGCCGGTGCTCGGCTTCGAGTACCGGGGTCACACCCCGGCCGACACCGAACGGGAACGGGTCTACGCGACCTCCTTCTTCCGGCTCGACGACCGGGACGGCCGGACCCTGGGCGTCTGCTACATGGGCACCGACGTGACGGAGCGCCAGCGCGCCCAGGACCGGCTCTCGCTGCTCACCGCCTCCGGCTCCCGGATCGGGCGCAGCCTCGACATCGGCCGCACCGCCGAGGAGCTGACGGTCTGCGGTGTGCCGGCGCTCGCCGACTTCATCGCCGTCGACCTCTTCCCGGAGGTCCTGCGGGGCGACGAGCCCGCCGCTCCCGGGGGCGGTGCCCCCCGGCTGGTCCGGGTCGCCCACCGTTCGGTGCGCGAGGGCACGCCCGAGGCCGCGGTCGCGGTGGGGGAGCCGTCCGGGTACACCGAGGACTCGCCCGCGGCGCGGAGCATCACCGAGGGCGCGCCGGTGCTTCGGGCGGTCGTCGACCCGGACGGGGACGGCTGGCCGTCCGGCGAGCTGGTCCGGGTCGAGCGCGTCCGGGAGTTCGGCCTGAGGTCGGCGATGGCGGTCCCGATCCGGGCCCGCGGGGCCTGTCTGGGCGTGGTGCTGCTGCTGCGCGGCCGGGGGAGTGAGCGCTTCGAACCCGCGGACCTGCCGCTGGCCGCGGAGTTCGTCTCCCGGGCGGCCCTCGCGCTGGACAACGCCCGCCGGTACACCCGGGAGCGGCTGGCCTCGGTGACCCTGCAGCGCAGCCTGCTGCCCAAGCTGACCAGGGGCGGCACCACGATGGACGTCGCGGCACGGTACCGACCGGCTCGGGGACCGGCCGGGGCGGGCGGCGACTGGTTCGACGCCATCCCGCTCTCCGGTGCCCGGGTGGCGCTGGTGGCCGGGGACGTGGTCGGCCACGGCCTCGCCGCGGCCGCCGCCATGGGCCGGCTGCGGATGGCGGTCCGCACCCTGGCGGGCACCGACCTGCCGCCGGAGGAGCTGCTCGCCCACCTCGACGACCTGGTCCTGCGCCTGATCGACGAGGAGGCCGAGGCCCGGACCGGCGGCGCGGCCGGCGTGGTGGGCGAGGTGGTGGGCGGGACAGCGGACAGGGCGGGGTACGGGCCGTCGGACGACACCTCCGCCGCCGCGGCCGTGCTCGGGGCGAGCTGTCTGTACGTCGTCTACGACCCCGTGGACCGCAGCTGTGTGATGGCGAGGGCCGGCCACCCGGCACCCGCCCTGGTCGCTCCCGACGGGACGGTCACCTTCGCGGACCTGCCCGGTGGCCCGCCGCTGGGTCTCGGCTCGCTGCCGTTCGAGGCACACCGCACCACGCTGCCCGAGGGTACGGTGATCGCCCTGTACACGGACGGCCTGCTGACCGGGCCCGACCGGGACCCGGGGGCGGGTCAGGAGGCTCTGCGCGCGGTGCTCGGCGAGCACCCGGGAAGTCCGCTCGACGACCTGTGCGAGCGCACCCTGGCGGCTCTTCCGCCGGGCCCCGCGGCGGACGACGCGGCCCTGCTGCTCGCCCGCACGCACGTCCTGGGGCAGGACCGGGTGGCCTCCTGGGACCTGCTGTCCGATCCCGCGGTGGTGCGGGAGGCCCGGGCGATGGCTGTGCGGACGCTGCGCGCGTGGGGTCTGGAGGAGCTGGAGCTGACCACCGAGCTGGTGGTCAGCGAGCTGGTCACCAACGCCGTCCGCTACGGCGGGGAGCCGATCCGGCTGCGGCTGCTCCACGACACCTTCCTGGTGTGCGAGGTGGCGGACGGCAGCAGCACCTCGCCGAGGCTGCGGCACGCCCGGATCACCGACGAGGGCGGCCGCGGGTTGTTCATGGTGGCCCAGATGACCCGTCGCTGGGGCACCCGCTACACCGACCGCGGCAAGGTGATCTGGGCGGAACAGCAGCCCGGCGCCGTTCCGGACTGGGGGCTCTAGCGGGTCCTCCGGTTGCCCCACAGGGTCGGGTCGTCGGCGTTCTGGCGGGTGACCAGGGTGGCGGGGAGCTGGTCCTCCAGGCCGTTGGGAAGGGTGACGACGGTCGAGCCGTGGTCCGTCGGTCCCGGAGCGAAGTGCTGACCGGCCGCGGCGGCCCGGGCGTAGACGAGCGCGTAGTGGGCGTACAGGTCGACGGGCTGCGAGACGGTGGCGTCGATCAGCCCGCTCCGGATGGCCGCCAGCTCCGCCGGCGTGCCGTCGTTGGAGACGACGGTGAGATGGCCCGGGCGTCCGGCGGGGACGAGTCGGCCGCGTGCCTGGAGGGTCTCCAGTACCGGCTCCAGGAAGACGCTGCCGCCCTGGAGGTAGATCCCGCCCAGCCCGGGGTCGGTGGCCAGCAGCTGGGCGAGGCCCTCGGCGGCCTTCTTCGGGCTGCCGCCGGTGTCGACGCGGTGGACCGTCGTCCCGGGGTAGGAGGTCTGCAGGCAGCGGCCGAAGGCCTGCGAGCGCTCGTAGCTGTTCACCGAGTCCAGCGAGTCCTGGAGCACCACCAGGCTGCCCCGGCCGCCGAGCCGGCCGCCGAGGAACTCGCAGGCCCTGGTGCCGTGGGCCCGGTTGTCGGCCCGCACCACCATGTAGACCGATCCGGCCTCCGGGCGGGTGTCCACGCTGATCACCCCGATGCCCGCCGCGGTGAGGCGGTCGAGGTCGGCCGCGGCGGCCCGGGTGTCCTGCGGGGCGACCACCACCGCGCGGGCACCCGCCCGTCGGAACTCCCCGAGGTGGTCCACCAGCCGGTGGACGTCGCCGTCGGAGAAGGTGACGGGCAGCAACTCGGTGTCCGGTCCGCCGCGGTCCTCGGCCAGCCGTGCGCCGAAGCTGTTCCAGAAGTCGGAGTCGCTCCGAGGAATGTCCACGGCGATCCTCGGTGGACCGGCCGCGGCCGGCCCGCCGCCGCTCCCGGTACAGGAGGTCAGCAGCAGCGCGGTGGCCAGCACCGGGACGGGCAGGGAGCGACGGACGTTGCGCACGGGAGCCTCCGGGGACGGGGATGCGCCGGGCCCCTGCCACGGGCGCGGGCACGGCATACTGGGGCAGACATCGGATCTGTCGAGGGGTGTGTCGGGTGGCCGTCACGGACGAGGCAATCGGGAAGATCAAGGAGATGATCGTCTCCGGTGCGCTGCGGCCGGGGGACCGGCTGCCCAGGGAGGCCGACCTGGCGGCCGAACTCGGGCTCTCCCGGAACTCGCTGCGCGAGGCGGTCAAGGCCCTGTCGTTGCTGAACATCCTGGACGTCCGCCAGGGCGACGGCACGTACGTGAGCAGTCTGGAGCCGCAGGAACTGCTGGAGGCGGTCTCCTTCGTCCTGGACTTCCACCGCGACGACACCGCGCTCCAGGCCTTCCAGGTGCGCGGCATCCTGGAGCCCGCCGCCACGGCGATGGCCGCCCAGCGGATCACGCCGGAGCAGCTCGACGGCCTGCGGCAGCTGTTGGCCGGGCTCGGTGAACAGCCGGGGGTGGAGGAACTGGTCGCCTCCGACCTGGAGTTCCACCGGCGGATCGCCGAGGCGGCGGGCATCCCGTTGCTCTGCTCGCTGCTGGACACCGTCTCGGCGCCGACCGTCCGGGCCCGGCTCTGGCGGGGGATCACCCAGCAGGACGCGGTCGCCCGGACCCTGGCCGAGCACACCGCCATCGTGGACGCGCTGGAGCAGCGCGATGCGGAGACGGCCCGGGCCTGGTCCACCGTGCACGTCGCGAGCATCACCCGCTGGCTGCGCACTGCGCTCTGAGCCGGTCCGCCGGTCCGCCGGTCCGCCGGTCCTGCCGGGCTGCGCACCGCGCTCCGGGCCGGTCCGCCGGGTCGCGCACCGGGTCGAAGGTGGGGTGCCGGCCGTCGTCGGGGGCCCTCGTTGCCGACGACGGCCGGCACCCGCGGCGCGGCCCCGGTCCCCGTGATCGTCCGAGGACCTGGTGCGGGGCCGCTGCGAGCAGGCTAGGCCGGGCGTACAGCGGTGACAAGGGTCCGGCCGGACTTTCATCGGATCTTATGGTCGTCTCCTCGCGTAGTTGGGGTCATTTGACGTTATTTATTCCTACTCTTCCGCTCAGACATCGGATGAATGCTTGCTGTGGAACCCGATCGATGCATAGGGTTCGAGCTGTCAGACATCCGATGAAAGGGGATGCCGTGAAACTGTTGAGGATCGGCCCGGCCGGGCAGGAACGGCCCGCCCTCCGGACGGACGACGGCCGGACCGTCGACCTCTCGTCCGTCACCGCCGACATCGACGGCGCCTTCCTCGCGGACGGCGGGATCGCCCGGGTCCGGGCCGCGCTGGCCGCCGGCCTGCTGCCGGAGCTCGCCGTCGGGGCGGGCGCCCGGATCGGCCCGCCGGTGGCCCGGCCCGGCAAGGTGGTCTGTGTCGGCCTCAACTACCGCGACCACGCCGAGGAGACCGGGGCCCCGATCCCCGCCCGCCCGGTGGTCTTCATGAAGGACCCCGCCACCGTGGTCGGCCCGCACGACCAGGTGCTGATCCCCCGCGGCTCGGTCAAGACCGACTGGGAGGTCGAGCTGGCCGTGGTCATCGGCCGGCCGGCCCACTACCTGGCCTCTCCCGAGGCCGCGACGGAGGTCGTCGCCGGCTTCGCCGTCAGCAACGACGTCTCCGAGCGCGAGTTCCAGCTGGAGCACTCCTCGCAGTGGGACCTCGGCAAGTCCTGCCCGACCTTCAATCCGCTCGGGCCCTGGCTGGTCACCCCGGACGAGGTCGGCGACCCGCAGTCGCTCGGCCTCAGGCTGTCCGTCAACGGCGTTCCCCGGCAGGACGGCTCGACCAAGGACATGATCTTCGGAGTGGCCCACGTCGTCCACTACCTGAGCCAGTACATGGCTCTCGAGCCGGGGGACGTGATCAACACCGGTACTCCCGCCGGCGTCGCCCTCGGCCTGCCCGGCACGCCGTACCTGCGCCCCGGCGACACCGTGGAACTCACGGTGGACGGCCTGGGCACCCAGCGCCAGACCTTCGGCCGGGCCTGACCCGCTCCCCGGCCTGACCCTCCCCCGGCCCGGCCCTCCCCCGGCCCGGCCCGCCCCCCTCCCGTGCACCCCGGAGAGAGCACCATGAACGCGCGGATCACCGCCGTCGACACCTTCGACATCCGCTTCCCGACCTCCCGCTCCCTGGACGGCTCGGACGCGATGAACCCCGACCCGGACTACTCCGCGGCCTACCTGGTACTGCGTACCGACACCGCCGACGCCCCGGAGGGGCACGGCTTCACCTTCACCATCGGCCGGGGCAACGACGTCCAGGTGGCCGCCCTCGACGCACTGCGCCCGTACGTGCTCGGCCGCTCGGTGGACGAGCTGTGCGCCGACCCCGGCGGCCTCCACCGCGAACTCGTCGGTGACAGCCAACTGCGCTGGCTCGGACCGGAGAAGGGGGTGATGCACATGGCGATCGGCGCGGTGACCAACGCGGTCTGGGACCTCGCCGCCAAGCGGGCCGGCCTCCCGCTCTGGAAGCTGCTGGCCGACGCCGAGCCGGAATGGCTGGTCTCCCAGGTCGACTTCCGCTACCTGTCCGACGAGCTCACCCCGGCCGACGCCCTGGACCTGCTGCGGCGCGGCCGCGTCGGCCGGGCGGACCGCGAGGCCCGGTTGCGCGCCGACGGCTACCCCGCCTACACCACCTCGCCCGGCTGGCTCGGCTACTCCGACGAGAAGCTGACCCGGCTCGCGAAGCAGGCCGTCGCGGACGGCTTCACCCAGATCAAGCTGAAGGTCGGCGCGGACCTGGCCGACGACGTCCGGCGGTGCCGTACCGCCCGCGCGGCCGTCGGTCCGGACGTCCGGATCGCGCTCGACGCCAATCAGCGCTGGGACGTGCCCGAGGCGATCGAGTGGACCAGGGCGCTGGCCGCGTTCGACCCGTACTGGATCGAGGAGCCGACCAGCCCCGACGACGTCCTCGGCCACGCCGCCGTCCGGCGCGGCGTCGCTCCGGTCAGGGTCGCGACCGGCGAGCACGTCCAGAACCGCATCGTCTTCAAGCAACTGCTGCAGGCCGGCGCGATCGACGTGCTGCAACTGGACGCCGCCCGGGTCGGAGGCGTCAACGAGAACCTCGCGATCCTGCTGCTCGCCGCCAAGTACGGCGTGCCGGTCTGCCCGCACGCCGGTGGCGTGGGCCTGTGCGAACTCGTCCAGCACCTCTCGATGTTCGACTGGGTCGCACTCTCCGGCAGCACCGAGGACCGGGCGATCGAGTACGTCGACCACCTGCACGAGCACTTCCGTACCCCGACCGTGATCCGTGACGGCCGCTACCTGGCCCCCACCGCCCCGGGCTTCTCCGCCGAGCTGTACCCCGCGGCGATCGCCGCCTACACCTACCCCGACGGCACCTTCTGGGCCGCCGACCGGGCCGTCAGCACCGGGAGGACCCCCGCATGAGCTCCGACTTCGACGGCCTCACCGCCGTGGTCACCGGCGGCGCCTCCGGAATCGGACTGGCCACCGCCCAACTGTTCAGCGAACTCGGCGCCAACGTCGCGGTGCTGGACCTCGATCCGGCCGAGGTGCCGCGCCCGCTGCTCGGCCTGCGGGCCGATGTCGCCGACGACCGGTCCGTGCGAGCCGCGGTCGACACCGCCGCCGAGATCTTCGGCGGCATCGACATCCTGGTCAACAACGCGGGCATCGGCGCCGCCGGCACCGTCGAGGACAACGACGACGACCACTGGCACCGGGTCCTGGACATCAACGTCGTCGGCGTCGTCCGTGCCACCCGGGCCGCCCTGCCCCACCTGCGCCGCTCCGCGTACGCCGGGATCGTCAACACCTGCTCCATCGCCGCCACCGCCGGGCTCCCGCAGCGCGCCCTGTACTCGGCCAGCAAGGGCGCCGTGCTCGCACTGACCCTCGCGATGGCCGCCGATCACGTGCACGAGGGCATCCGGGTCAACTGCGTCAACCCCGGCACGGTGGACACCCCCTGGGTCGACCGGCTGCTGGGCTCCGCCCCCGACCCGGCGGCGGAGCGGGCGGCGCTCAACGCCCGCCAGCCGACCGGGCGGCTGGTCAGCGCACGGGAGGTCGCCGCCGCCATCGTCTACCTGGCCGGCCCCGGCGCGGGGTCGGTCACCGGAACGGCCCTGGCGGTCGACGGCGGCATGGCAGGTCTGCGCCTGCGCCCGGAGCGGCAGTGACCCCACCGAAGCAACCGCACCGAACCGACCGTACCGCCGGGACCACGAGGACCACCATGATCAGCACCCACGCCCTGGGCCACAGCCCCGTCCGGGTCGGCGAACTCTCGTTCGGCGCGGCCGGCATCGGCAACCTGTCCACCCCGGTCGGTGACGACGAGGCGGCCGAGACCCTCGCGGCCGCCTGGGCGGGCGGCATCCGCACCTACGACACCGCCCCGCACTACGGCCTGGGTCTCTCCGAACGGCGCCTGGGTGCCGCGCTCCGCGAGCGGCCCCGCGCCGAGTACACCGTCTCCACCAAGGTCGGGCGTCTCCTCGAACCCGTGCCCGACCCGGTCGGCGACGACCTCGCCAACGGCTTCGCTGTCCCCGCCACCCACCACCGGGTCTGGGACTTCAGCGCCGACGGCGTCCGCCGCAGCCTGGCGGCCAGCCTGGACCGCCTCGGCCTGGACCGGGTCGACATCGTCTACCTCCACGACCCCGACGACCACGCCGAACAGGCGCTGGACGAGGCGTACCCCGCGCTGGAACAGCTGCGTGCCGAGGGCGTGGTCGGCGCGATCGGCGTCGGGATGAACCAGACGGCGGTACCCGCCCGCTTCGTCCGCGAGACCGACATCGACGCCGTCCTGCTGGCCGGCCGCTGCACCCTGCTCGACCGCAGCGGGTTCGACGACCTGCTTCCCGAGGCGGCGCGGCGCGGCGTCTCGATCGTCGCCGGCGGCGTCTTCAACTCCGGCCTGCTCGCCGACCCCCGGCCCGGCGCCAGCTACGACTACCGGACCGCCCCCGAGGACGTCCTGCACCGGGCACTGCGCCTGAAGGAGGTCTGCGAACGGCACGGCGTGCCCCTGCGGGCCGCCGCCGCCCGCTTCCCGTTGGGTCATCCCGCCGTCGCGTCCGTCCTGCTCGGGCTGCGGACCGCCCCGCAGGTCCGCGACGCCATCGAACAGTTCGACCGGGACATCCCCCTCGCGCTCTGGGCCGCGCTCCGCGCCGAGGGCCTGCTCGACCCGGCCGTCCCCACTCCCACCGATCCGAGCCGGCGCGCGAGTTGACAGTATGCGGATAGCTCTGTTCCCCACCTGCTTCGACGACACGCTCCTCCCCGGCACCGGCCGCGCCGTGGTCGACGTCCTCGAACGGCTGGGCCACACCGTCGACCTCCCGCTCGCCCGGACCTGCTGCGGTCAGATGCACTTCACCACCGGTTACCGCCCCGACGCCGTCCCGCTGGTGCGCCGCTTCGCCGACACCTTCACCGGCTACGAGGCCGTGGTGACCCTCTCCGCCTCCTGCGTCGGCATGGTCCGGGACCACCACCCCGACCTCGCCGCCCGGTACGCTCCGGCCGAGCTGCAGGAGAAGGTGGCCCGACTCGTCCCCCGAATCCACGAGTTCACCGAGTTCCTGACCGACGCGCTCGGCGTGGTGGACGTCGGCGCGGTCTTCCCCCACCGGGTCACCTACCACCCGACCTGCCACTCGCCGGGCGGCCTGCGACCGGGGGAGCGGCCGTTGCGGCTGCTCCGGGCCGTCCGGGGCATCGAGCTGGTCGACCTCCCGGCCTCGGACTCCTGTTGCGGCTTCGGCGGCAGCTCCGCACTCGAGGACGCCGCCGCCTCCCCGGCGAGGCTCGCCGACAGGATGCGCGGATTCCTCGACACCGGCGCCGAGGTGGTGTGCGCCGCCGACAACTCCTGCCTGACGCACATCGGTGGGGGCCTCGCGCGGCTCGACTCCGGTGTCCGCGCCCTGCACCTGGCGGAGATCCTGGCCGGCGCCGAAGGAGGCCCGCGATGAAGGAGAGCAATGGTCCGGCCTGACGACCCCGGCCGACGACCACCACCCGCGTGTGGCGCGGACCGGCCGCGGTGCTCCGGGCGTTAGGTGCCGTCGGGCGCGGGCGGTGCCGGCCGGGGTCACTGGCCCGCGGTCTCCGCCGGCGTCGCCCCGGCCGGCCGGCGGGGCCCGGCACGGCGCAGTCGGCGGAGGGCCGCGTCCGCGGCATTGGCCCCGCACATGCCGTGGACGCCGGGCCCGGGTGGGGTCGCCGCGGAGCAGAGGTAGTGGCCGGGCAGCCCGGTGGCGTAGGGGTGGAGGGTGGCCCGCGGGCCGAGGACCAGCTGACGGACGTCCTTGGCGCCGGTCATGATGTCGCCGCCGACGAAGTTGGGGTTGTCGGCCTCGAAGTCGGCCGGGCGGCGGACGCTCAGACCGAGGACGCGCTCGCGGAAGCCGGGGGCGAAGCTCTCGATCCGGGCGATCACCGCCTCGGTGGCGTCCCCGGTCCAGCCGTGCGGCACATGGGCGTACGTCCAGAGCGGGTGGACGTCCCCCGCCGAGCGGCTCGGGTCGGCCAGGTACTGCTGGCCGACCAGCACGAACGGGCGCTCCGGCATCCGTCCGGCGGTGACCTCGCGCTCGGCGGCGGCGGTCTCGGCGAAGCTGCCGCCGAGGTGGACCGTCCCGGCACGGCGGGCGGGTTCGGCCGTCCACGGCACCCCGCCCGCCACCGCGAAGTCCACCTTGAACGCGCCCGGGCCGTGCCGGAACCGGCGGTAGGCGCGGGCGGTCCGGGGCGGCAGGAGGTCGCCCAGGATGTCGGCGACGGCGCCGGGCGCGAGGTCGTACAGGACGAGGTCGGCGGGCGGCAGCTGTGCCGCCGAGCGGACCGGGACGCCGGTCTCGACGACCCCGCCCAGTTCGGTGAGCAGTGCGGCCAGTGCCCGGGTGATCGCCCCCGAGCCGCCGACGGCCACGGCCCAGCCGTACCGGTGCCCGGCGGTCAGCAGCCCGAGACCCACGGCGGCGCTGAGCGGCCGGTCCAGCGGCCGGAAGGCGTGGGCGGCGGCCCCGCCGAACAGCGCCCGGGCCCGCTCCCCGCCGAAGGACCGGGCGACGGCGGTGGCCGGCAGCAGGGCCGGCCCGCCGAACCGGGCGAGCCGCAACGGGTGGCGGGGGAGGCGCAGCAGCGGGCCCATCAGGTCGTCGGCCAGCCGGTCGTACCCCGCGACCGGCCCCTCGAACAGCTGCCGCCAGCGCCGGCCGTCGGCACCACCGAGCCCGGCGGCCGTCGCGGCGACCGAGCGGTGCAGCACCCCGGCCGTGCCGTCCGCCAGCGGGTGCGCGCAGTCGATCTCCGGCAAGCGGAACTCCAGCCCGAAGCGCTCCAGGCCGAGGCCGCGCAGGAACGGCGAGCCGACGGTCATCGGGTGGACGGCGGAGCAGTGGTCGTGCAGCAGCCCGGGCACGATCGCCTCCCCGCTGCGCGCCCCGCCGCCGATCTCCCCGGCGGCCTCCAGCACGGTCACCCGCACACCCGCCTGCGCCAGCCGGACGGCGGCGGCGAGCCCGTTGGGCCCGCCGCCCACCACTACCGCGGTAGTCATGCGGCCAGCATGCCGCATCCGCCGCCGGTCGGCGTCACCGCCGTCAGTGCCGCGGCACCTCGCAGCCGTCCGGCCCGCAGACCTCGCCGGTCTCCGCCCCGCCGGCGAGGCCGACCAGGGGGAGCACCGGGCGGCTGTCCCAGGCCTGCTGCAGGGCGGCGGCGAAGGTGTCGGCCGGCTGCGCGCCCGAGACGCCGAGCCGCCGGTCGAGCACGAAGAACGGCACCCCGGTGGCGCCCATCGCGCTCGCCGTCGCCTCGTCCTCGCGCACCGCCTGCGCGTAGGCGTCCGGATCGGCCAGCACCCGGGCCGCCTCCGCCCCGTCCAGACCGGCCTCGACCGACAGCTCGGCCAGCCGCCCGGGCGCGAACGCGGACCGCTCGTCGGCGAAGTTGGCCCGGTAGAGGGCGTCCAGCAGCTCCGCCTGCCGCCCGTGCTCGGCGGCGAAGTGGAGCAACCGGTGCATGTCGAAGGAGTTCGCGGCGTCGCGCCCCGAGCGCAGGTACGCCAGCCCCTCGGCCTCGGCGTTGTCGGCGATCCGCTGCTCCGCCGCCTCGGCCTGCTCCAGCCCGAGCCCGTACTTGGCGGCGATCAGCGGCACCACCGGCCGGGCCTCCTGCGGTGCCCTGGGGTCGAGCTCGAACGACCGGTGGACGACCTCCACGGCGTCCCGGTGCGGGAAGCGCTCCAGGGCCCGCTCGAACCGCGCCTTGCCGATGTAGCACCACGGGCAGTTGATGTCGCTCCAGATCTCGACGCGCACGGGTCGCTCCTGTCCTCGCCTGGTGGCGGGCCCTTCCCGCGCACTTCCCGGCTCAACACGCATGAGCACCTGAATATTTCTCCTCATGAAGTATTTGTCGGCGGCGGTCCCGGCCTCGGCCCGGGGGCCGGGTCAATCGCCCCGTCCGTCGGCCGAATTGGCGCGCGCCCCCGCCGCCCCCGCTGTTCGGGTGAACGGGGCCGGGGTGGGTGTTTTGTCCACGAATCGACGGGTCCGGTCCGTGTAGCTTCCGGTGCCGATCAGTCCCTTCCACGCCGCCGGGCGTCCCTGCGCGCCCGGCGGCGCACCTCGCCTCTCCGACCTCCCCGGAGGACACACCCCGATGCGTTCCCGCCGTCTCGCCGCCCTGTCCCTGGCGGCCGCCCTGCTGCTGACCGGCGCCGCCGCCACCCAGAGCGCCGCCGCCGCCACGACCCGGCCCGCCGACGTCCAGGCCGACCCGACCGACTGCCCCAGCGAGCAGTACCGGCCGACCCCCGAGGACAAGAAGAACTTCTACTGCGGCTTCAAGGAGCTCGGCCCCCGGCACCTGCCCGCCGGGGTCGCGAAGCTGCTGAAGAACTACGACCGCTTCGGCGGTCTGACGCCGCAGCAGTTCCTCTCCTGGTACCGCGACGGCCTCGACTGGAAGTACCCCGCCCAGGACGGTTTCCGCGACGTCAACGGCACCATCGACCGGACCACCGTCGAGATCCCCACCGGCACCAAGCTCGACCGCTTCGGGCTCTACTACGGCCGCTACCTCTCCCGGACCGGTACGTCCTTCCCCGAGCGCGCGCTCCCGCCGGACAGCCTCAACCCGGTGGTGGAGGACGGCAAGGAGGTCGACAGCTACCACTGCTACGGCGTGAAGCTGCCCTTCAAGGTCGAACAGGGCGGCATCGCCTCCGGCTTCGCCCAGCCCGGCAGGGGCATCCAGCAGTACCTGAACGAGAAGCTGAAGCCCGTCGAGTTCGGCACCGACGCGTACAACGTGAAGAGCCTGCTGGACCGGAAGTACCTGGAGGCGCTGCCCGACTCCGTCTGCCTCGCCTGACACCCGCGCGACCACGGGCCCGCCCCCACCACCACCGGTGGGGGCGGGCTCACGACTCGATGGTCCGGCCCGCCGTCGGATGGGAGAGGATCAGACCGAGGAGCTGGGGATCACCGTTGTACAGATAGGCGGCCTTCTCGGCCGGCGGCTCCGCACCGTCGACCAGCATCAGGTCGAATCGCATGGTGATGTCCGTGCCGAACTGCTCGGTGAGCATGTCGAACACCGGCCGGGAGACGGCGACGGCCGCGACGGGCCGGTGGCGGTCGTAGCGGTCCCCGGTGATCCTGAGCCTCAACTGTTCGGCTCCGGGCAGGTGTTCGGGGTGGTCGCCGTGCAGGACGGACGCGGCGATCGGGGTTCGCGGCCGGTCGTCGGGGGCGAGCCGCTTGATCCGGTCCCAGAGGTCGAGGAAGGCGCGCCCGGCCGTGGCCAGGGGATCGCCCGGTTCGAAGAACGTGAGCAGCAGCTCGGCCCCGAACCCGGGCGAGGGCCGGGAGAGCGCGCTCTCGATGGTCGAGGCGCGCTGGACCTCGCCGAGGATCCGCTCCAGGAGGAGGACCGACGCCTCGTCGGCGTCCGGGAGCTGAACGGCCAGGTAGAGCTGGTTGGTCCGGGTCTCCTCCCTGGAGAAGATCCGGAAGACCCGGTCGAGTTCTGCCCGACCCTCGGCGGGCAGGTCCGAGGGCCGGATCCGGGCCTCGTCCAGGGCCTGGACGAGGGCGCGCAGGAACCGGTCGGCAATCGTGCTGCCGCCCGGGCGGTGGTCGATCGCCCGCATGCTCTCGGCGATGGCGGTCAGGTCGCCGAACCGCCGGTCGCCGATGAGGATCCGCAGCAGGGGACGGGTGAACGCGAAGGCTGCGTCGAGGTCGCCGTGCTCCGCCGCGTACGCGGCCAGCGCGACCAGGATCGGCCGCTCGGCCTCCAGCCAGGCCCGGGCCTGCTCGGGACGGCGGAAGCGGACGGTGTCCCGGCGGTCCCCGGACGCCGCGGCCTCCGCCTCCACCCGGTAGCGGACCAGCAGCCGGTCGAACGCGCCCGCCCGGTCGTCGGCGTCGGCGTTGGCCTCGCCCCGGCTGAGGGAGTAGAGCCGGAGCAGCGGGGGGAACCGCCAGTGGTCCTGGGTGGGGCCGGGTTCCGCCAGGTGGGCCCGGGCCAGCGCCGCCATCAGCTGCTCCGCCGCCGAGAGGTCGAGATTCGCCACGCCTGCGGCGACGTCGGTGGACAACTCGGGGTACGGGTACACGGAGAGCAGGCGGAACAACCGGCCCTCGCTGCTCGACAAATTCAGGTACGACTCGGTGAAGGCGACCCGCAGGCTCCGCTCGCCGTGACCGAGCCCGTCGAGCCGGAGGCCGGGGTCACTCAGCTCCTGGACCAGGGCGGCCACCGGCAGGGCCGGCCGATCGGCCAGCCGGTCGACGCAGATCGTCAGCGCCAGCGGCAGGCCGTCGCACAGCTCGGCCAGGGCCAGCCACGGACCGCGCGGGCCGGAGACGCGCCCGTCACCGAGCAGGGATGCCTGTACCCCGTTCTGCAGGAGCTGGACGGAATCCTCCGGGGGCATCGCCCGCAGTTCGAGCCGGACGGCGTCGATCGGCTGCGAATGGCGGGAAGTGACGAGGACGGTGACCGGAGCGTCGGGCGGGAGGTACGGCGCGGGGTCGACGTGCGGAGGCGCATTGTCGAGCACCAGCAGGAGTGGTCCGGCCTCCGTGCCCAGTTGTGTGAGAACGGTCCGGAGGAGGGCGAACCGGTCGTGCGGGTCCGGCGGTACGATCTCACCCGGAACGCACAGGGCGCGCAGCAGGACACCCGGAGACAGCGCGGAGCCGTTCGGATGCCCGCGCAGGTCGAAGTAGAGCGCTCCACCGGGGTACCAGCCGTTCTCCAGGGCGGTGCCGGCGGCTTGGCGGACGAGCTCGGACTTCCCCGTGCCGGGGGCACCGGTGACGACAGCGGTGCGGGTCGGGAGCACACCGGGTTCGACGGGTGTCAGGAACGACAGCAGCTCGGCGAGGGCCTCGGCGCGGCCGGTGAACGCGGGGGACGGCACGGGGGGGACCCCGGAGGCTGCCCTGGTGCCCGGAAGCGGCAGGCGCAACGTCACGAGCAGGCCCTGGACCGTGGCGTGGACGACGACCCGGTTGCTGCTCGTCCGGGTCGGCGGCGGCGGATCGGTCGCGGCGGTCAGGGCGCGCGCCAGTTCCGAGTCGAGGTCCGTCTCGGCGAGAACGTTCGGCAGGTGTGGCAGACGCTGCGCCAACCCGCGCAGGGCCGTGGCCTGAGCGGAGTCGTCGGGGTCGTACGTGGGGCCCAGCCGTGCGACCAGCTCCTCCAGCACCTCGTCGGTGTCGAGGCGTCCGAGTTCGACGACAGGGACGTCCGGGCCCGGCCAGACGTCGGCGCTGTCGGTGGTGACGAGCACGCAGCCCCGCCCGAGGGGAGGGAACATATTGAGCGGGTGCTCGGAGCCGCCGGTCCATTCGTCGTGGTAGTTGTCGAGGACGACGAGCCAGTCCCGGTGCCGTGCCAGCAGTTCCCGCAGCTGAACGGAGGCGTCCAGAGGCTCGTCGACGTGGGCGAGGGCGGTCCGGAGCTGGACGAGCCCGCGCTCCAGCGAGCCGCGCGAGGTCGCGTCGATCCAGTGGGTGAAGCTGTGGCGCCCGCCGTATGCCCGGACGTACTCCTGGACCAGTCGGCGGCGTCCCGTGCCGACGTCGCCGACGACCACCACCACGGCAGGCCGCTCGGGCGTTCCGGACGCCGGCCGGTCGGGGTCGAAGGCGGCTGCCAGGGCGGCGAGTTCGCGCTTCCGTCCGATCATCCTCGGCGGTTCCGGCGGGCTCAGTGGCGGGCGGACCGGGTTCAGCTTCTCGGTCCGCAGCGGTGGCGGCACCGGCCCTGACTCGGCCGGCCGGCTGTGGGCTGTCAGTGTCACCGCCTCCGCCAGTCGCGCGGCCAGTGCGGCGTGCTGGCCGCCCGCGCTTGCGAGGACCGTCACCGCCACCTCGGCGAACGGCAGGCTCCGTGCCGACAGCCGCACCTCGCCGTCGTCCTGCCCGCCGTCGTCGACCGCGCCGACCAGGCGGGCGACGGCGCGGAAGTCGCGGGTGCCGCCGAAGGTCGCCGCGACCCGGCCGGACACCTTGGTGAGCACGTGCTTCAGTACGTCGACGGCCTCGGTGCGGGTCAGTTCGGCGAGCAGTTCCTCCCGCACGCCGTCCCGGAAGTCGTAGACCTGCTCGTCCGGGTCGGTGGCCGTTCCGTCCAGGGGTGCGATCAGCCCCGAGAGGAACAGCTCGGCCAGATCGGTCTGCCCGGACTCCGGCACGGTGGCCCGTTGGACCAGCCGCATCACCGGCAGGCTGAGCGGCGCCGCCGCCAGGTGGCAGGCCAGCCGGTAGGCGTTCGGCGAGCTGCCCGCCCGGAACCGGGCGACGCGTTCGGCGGGCGTGGCCGGGTCGTTGGCGGGGCCGGTCGGGCGCTGCGGGCGCGGCACGCCGGCGATCGGCGCGGCGAGCATCGGCGTCCACCCGGAGGTGCGGCCGGCGGTCAGGTCGGCCCACGGGGTGATCCAGTCGGCGTCGACCTCCATCACCGGCAGCCAGCGGACGGCCGCCCTGAGTTCGGCGCCGGGGCTGCCGGGCGGGATGCCGGGCAGGGCGGCGTCCGAGCGGAAGGCCGGGACGGGCCGGCTCGCCACGGAGGCGCGTGCGGCGACGAGGGCGGTGCGCAGCGCCGTCCGGTGCCAGAGCCGCCGGGGCAGCACCTGGAGCGCCGCCGCGGGCCGGGCGGCGGCGACACCGGCGAGGAACTTCGGCAGTTCCGTCCCGTACCAGGCCGGGCCGACGCCGTCGGTGAGGACGAGCAGGATCCGCCGGTCGGTGGGGTCGTTGAGCGGCCGGGACCAGTCGGTCCTGGCGGCGGCGGGCGCCCCCGGGCGGCGGCGGTGGAACGGTGTCAGGGTGGGGACCGGCCGGTCGGTGTCGAGCGCCCAGCACCGCACGTCGGCGAAGGCGCCGTGCCGCTCCAGCAGGGTGCTCAGCTCGCCGGCCAACCGGTGCCAGACGGCCATCGTGGCGCCGGTGTCCACCAGCAGGTCGACCGAGAAGCGCGGTTGCTGTGCGGGCCGCCAGACCGGGAGCAGGATGCCGGTCTCGGCGGTGGCCTCGGCCGTCGCCTCCTCGTCGAGGGTGGCCCGGCCGGGGGCGTCGACCGCGCGGCGCAGCGGGCGCAGGGCCCGGGCCAGCGCGAGGCCGCCGTCCAGGGCGGCGGGCTGGGTGACCTGGACGACATGGCCGCCGGACCGGTCGGTGCCGGCGGGCTCGTCGGTCTCGGGGGTCCCGGAGCGGTGGTGCAGCGCGGCGTGCGGTCGCAGGGGCGGTGGGACGGCGGTGTCCGGTCCTGGTCGGTCGGCGCTCGGCGGGTACGGCGGCGGAGGCGGTACGGCGACTGCGGGTGTTCGGTCGGTCGGGGTCGGTACGGCGTGCCGGGGCGGCGAGGACTGCCACGGCACGCCGGTCGACGTCGGCCGGGCACCGGCGGGCCGTGGTGCCGTGGAGGGTCGCGGCACGGAGGGCGTCGTCGGCGGGTCCAGCAGTCCGGCAAGTCCCGCGATCCACAGGACGTCCGCGAGGTCCTGCGGCAGCGGGCCGCCGTCCTCCGGCCGGAGCAGCCCGGCGAGCGCCTCCGTCAGCCCCTCGGCCGGCCCGCCCGGCGACGCCGAAGCCATCTCCGCTCAGCTCTCGTTGAGCGGACGGAGCAGGACGTCCCGCACGGCTTCCCGACCCTGCTGGTCGGCCCTGAGCACGCGTCCGGCCATCAGCAGGGCGTTCAGGAGCTGGTCGTTGGCCAGCTCCGCCCCGTCCTGTCGCTGCCGGCGGAGGAACTCGGCGATCAGATCCGTGGTCTCCGCTGCTGCCGCTGCCTCCTCGCCCAGGTGGGCGGCGACCATCGCGGCCAGCCGTTGCTCGTCCGGCGCCCGGATCTCCAGCCGGACGCAGCGCCGGAGCAGCGCGCTCGGGAAGTCCCGCTCGCCGTTGCTGGTGAGCACGACCAGCGGGAACTGCGCGCAGCGCACCACACCGCCGCGCACCACCGCCGTCCGGCCGTGGTCGGCCGTCCCGACCTCCTGCGGGCCCGGGCCGAGTCGCAGCAGCTCGGGGATCTCGAACTCGCCCTCCTCGAAGACGTTCAGCAGGTCGTTGGGCAGGTCGATGTCGCTCTTGTCGATCTCGTCGATCAGCAGCACCCGCGGTGTCCGCCACGGCAGCAGGGCCGTCCCGAGCGGGCCCAGCCGCAGGAACCTGCCGATGGCGGGTGACCGGCGCTCGTCCGGTTCGGCCGCCTCCTGCCGCCCGATCCGCGGGTCGTGCTGCAGCTCGTACCCGGGGTCGTCGCGCCGGTCGCGCTCCCGCGACAGCCCGGCCTCGTGCAGCCGCCCGATCGCGTCGTAGCTGTACAGCCCGTCGCGCAGGCTGGTTCGGCTGCTGATCGACCAGCGCAGCACCGGGCCCAGGCGCAGTTCGTGGGCGACGGCATAGGCGAGGGTCGACTTGCCGACACCCGGTTTGCCGGTGATCAGGAGCGGGCGGCGCAGGTGCAGGGCGAGGTTGACCAGCCGGACCTCCTGCTCGTCCGCCTGGTACGCGGCCGCCTGCCGGATCCGGCCGAGCCGACGGGCGGTGGAAGCCGCCGCGGAGTCCTCCGGGGGCGGTCCCGGCAGGAGCGCGGGATCGGCGTCGGGGGCGCCGAAGGCACGCCAGGGGGGTGCCGGCGGGAGCCCGGCGATCCCGCCGTGGGGGACGCCGGTGCCCCGGTAGATCCACCAGTCCTCGGCCATGAATGCTCCTGACTCGTCGCTTGTCGCCGTGGGGTTCGCGGTCATCCGACGATCCCGGGGAAGGAGTAGTCCTGATCGGGGTCCACGCAGTCCGGGTCGTCCCAGAGCAGCGTGACGGTGTGTTCCGGGTCCGGGTCCGGGCCGCCGACCTCCTGCCGGTACTGGTGGACGACATCGGGCAGTTCGGCCAGCCGGGTGCTCTTGTGCTCGCTGAGGGCCGCGACCAGCGGGTCCGGGTCGCCGGAGACCCGGCGCCAGATCAGGACGGGGATCCCGCCGTAGTACATCGCGTTGTCCACCGCGTACTGGACCTCGGGGTCGAGCTGCTCGTACGGGACCGTCAGGCCCAGACAGGCCAGGCTCCTTCTGCCGGCCAGCCAGCTGAGCAGCCCTCTGGCGCTCGTCCGGTCGAGCGAAGGCCATTCGATCCGTTTGAGGACCTCGTTCGAGTCGGCGCCGTGGGTCTGGAGGTTGGCCCAGCGCTGCCGCCAGAGCGCGAGGCCGAGGTGGGGCTCGCAGTACCGTTCGAGTTGCCGGACCACCACCGGGTGGAACTCGCCCAGGGGCCTGCGGGTCACGCCGGTGGACCAGAGCTCGGCGGTGTAGCCGAGGATGGAGCGCGGCAGCAGGAACTCGATCCGGACCGGGTCGGGGGTGCGGAGCGCCAGATTCAGCTCCTTCCAGGCGACCAGCCGTGCGCCACCCGCCCTGAGCAGCTCGCTCCTGGTGAACGCCTGGTCGTCCTGGTGGCTGCCGACCCGCCGGAAAGGTCCGCCCGTCAGGGGCTGGCGGTAGTAGGAGACGTGCAGCCGGTACTGGGTGTCGCCGGTGTGGACGGGGCCCTCCTCGTCCAGCCGGACCTGGACGATCAGCCGTTCGCCGGGGACCGCCGTCGCCGCGGCGGGCGCCCGGTCGGCGTGGGCGGCGAGGAACCGGCGCAGGGCCGGGAGCGGGTGCTGTCGGGTGACCTCGGGGTTGTCGCCGAGCGAGCGGAGGAAAGCGACCAGCGGCCCGAGCGGGTCGTCGTCGATCCGGTTGACGAGGAGGTCCAGGATCGCCGGCAGGGTCATCGACGCCGTGTCGCGCTCCCGTAGCCCCGGGATGTCCTCCGGCAGGTGGTGGGCCGGCCTGGCCGGTGCCGTGATCGCGTGCAACTCGCCGATCACCGTCAGCAGTTCACCGCTGGGAAGCTCGTCGCCGCGGTGCAGGAGCCGCCGGGTGAGCTCCAGCCAGTCCCGTGCGCCGTCGTTCCGCGCCAGCTCCTCCAGCGCCTCGGCGAGGGCGTCCAGCGCGGCCCACGGATCCCGGAAGGCGCGGATCGCCCGGAGTATCTCGCGGACGTGCGGTCGCGGGGTGTAGTCCTCGCGGATGTCGCCCTGGATGCCGCGGGCCTTCGCCGACGCGCCCATGGTTGCCAGGACGTCCTGGCGGAAGGTGAGTTGGAGCATCGTCCGGAAGCCGAGGAGGATCTCCACGAGAACGTCCTCCGCCCCCTCCGGCCATGGCCCCCGGTCGCCGGCCGGGGGCACGAAGGGTGTCACGTGCATCCGGCTAGCCGTCCTCCCGCTCGCCGAGGGCGCGCCCGACCACGGCGCGGAGTCCGTCGAGCGCGCCGTCGTCCGGGGCGAGTTCGGCCATCGCGGTCCGCAGGGCCCGCAGGGCCGCCCGGCCGTCGCGGAAGCTGCGGCAGGCGCGCACGATCTGGTGCAGATGGGTGCGGCGGTCGGGGCGTTCCTCGGCCTCGAAGGAGTGTGTCAGGCCGAGGTGCACGCCCATGGTGTCGAGCAGGTCGTAGCGGCCGTCGGCGCGGCGCAGCAGCTCGAAGGCCATCAGGGCGTCGACCAGCTCGCCGTTCCCGGGCGGCGCGGGCGGCGCCGGCGGCGGGCCGGGCAGGACGACGCCCGCTGTACCCAGCAGCGCGGTCAGCGCGCCCACCGGGGTGTACCAGCCGCCCGCGTCCAGCTGGAAGGCGCGGCTGCCTTTGAGTACACCTCGCACCAGGCCGTCACCGTCGACCAGCATGCTGCCGCTGTGGCCCTCGCGGATGCCGTCGCCGCGCACCCCGAGGTACCGGTCCGCGAGGCCGACGACCCGCAGTCGCAGGGTGTCCGGCCGGACGCCGGGGCTCGGGGTGTGGGTGGAGTACCCGAGCGCGGTCAGGACGGTGTCCGGTTCGGCCTCGGCGGCCGCGAGCCGGGCCACCGGGTGGTCGGTCCAGTCGGGGACGCCGAGCAGGGCGAGGTCGGGGAAGGGGTGGTGACCCTTGCCGTGGCCCCTGTTGTCGCCCCTGTCGTCGCCCCCGTCGGCCTCGGGGGCCAGCCGGATCCGGTCGGCGGGGACGGCGCGCTCGCCGGACGAGTGGCGGACGCCCACCGGTGCCGCCGCGCGCACCGCCCGAGCCACCACGTGCGCGGAGGTGACGGCGAGACCCGGTGCCACCAGGAAGCCGCTGCCGCCGAAGTCGCCCGCGACGGTGATCACGACGGTGCTGCGGCGCAGCGCCTCGGTCGTGGCGAGGCCGGGCCGTGCGGGTACGGTCACTCGGCGTCGGCCGCTCTGGGGGCCGGGGCGCTCGGGTTGTCGGAGGCGTTCTGTGCGGCCGGGGTCACTGCGGCCGGGGTCACTGCGGCCGCCGCGGCCGCCTGCTGCCGACGGCGCTCGGCGAGGTCCCAGGAGAGGCGGACGGTGAGTCCGGCCTCGCTGCCGGCCTCGGCGATGACACCGAGCAACTGGCCAGACTTGACCGCCAGTTTGAGGCCGAACTCGACCTCGAAGGTGTCGGGGGAGCCGGCGTCCCCCTGCGCGATGCTCTCCGCCGCCCAGCGGCCGACGCCCTGGACGGTGCTGCGCACCTGGTCCAGCGTCAGTGCCACGGCCGAACCGAGCTGCCCGGCGGCCCGTCGACCCCCGCCCCAACCGGCGTCGCCGGAGTCCGCCCAGACGTCCGAAGGCGTTTCCGGCTGCTGGAAGTTCACCTCACCGATCACCTCGGCCCGGACGGTCGTGCCGTCCCCGAGATCGATCGTCACCGTTTCGGCCATGCGCGTCCGCCCCCTTGGAGATCCGCCCCCCGACGGTCCCTCACCATACCGGCGTCCTCGCACCGTGTGGCTCGGACGACCAAGTAGGTTCTGCGGTGGGGGAGTCCGGGGTGGGCGGGGGTGGTCAGGCGTCCGTGGGGAGGGGGCTGGCCGGGTGGCCGGCCGGTGCGGCGGTGCGGGGTTGGGCGGGGAGGGGGAGGTCGAGGGCGTCGGTGGAACGGGACGGGAGGGTCAGCGCGGCCGCGGCCTCGGGCGGGAGGTCGCGCAGGCCGAGGAGGCCGGCGGACAGGCGGGCGGTGGCGCGGTGCCAGTCGTTGATCCGCCGCATCAGGGTGTGGCCGGTGCCGAGGACGGTGTAGCCGCAGACCCGGGCCCCGGCGGCGCGGCTCCGGGCGGCGAAGGCGCGGGTGGCGGCGGGGGAGGTGATCCGGTCGAGGTCGCCGTGCAGCATCAGGACGTCGCGGTCGGCGAGCTGCTCGCAGGGGTCGTCGGCGGGGCACCACGGGGCGAGGGCGACGACGCCGGTGACGACGGGGTGTCCGGCGGTCCGGAGCGCGGCGCGGCCGCCCATGGAGTGACCGACCAGGACGGTGGGGACGGGGCCCAGTTCCTCGGCGAGGTCGTCGAGGGCGGCGATCGCGTCCTTGGCGGCGTCGGCCCGCTCGCCGTTCCAGCCCCGGTGGCGGTAGCGGACGGTGCCGACGGCGACCCCGGCGCCCTCGGTCTCCCGGCGCAGCGCGTGCACGAACCCGGCCATCCGCAGGCCGGCCAGGTTGACCGGGCCCGGACGGGAGAGGCCGTGCTCCTGGCCGCCGTGCAGGACCAGCACCGCGGCGCCGGGCCGCTCGGGCAGCGCACGCCAGACCAGCGCCCGGTGCCCGCCGGCGCCGGTGCTGTTGCCGGAGCCGTCGCCGGGGGTACCGATGCCGCCCTTGCCGCCCGTCCTGATCCCGCTCACGCTGTCCCGTTCCCGCCCGCCGTCCGGGCCGTGCCGCGGACGGCCGTCGTGCCGTGTGGACCGCCACTGTACGCACGGGGCGCCGGGGTGTTCCTAGCCGTTCTCCATATTCCTCCCCGGCCGGCGGGCGCCGGCGGTCCTGCGGGGCGGGGCCGGAGCCGGCCGCTCAGGCCGGGAGCAGGCCGTTCTGCCGGACCAGCCAGCAGATCGCGGTGAGCCGGTGCACCGCGAAGTCGTACCCGACCGGCTCGCGCCAGCCGATCTCCGCGAGCCGGTCCAGGAAGCCGCGCGCGTAGTCGGACAGTTCCGCACGGTTCAGCCGCCGCGGCTGCAGCGTCGGCCCCTGCGCGTACAGCAGCTCGCGCAGCTCGGCGGCGTGCTGGTCGATCGCCGCGACGAGGCAGGGCTCGAAGGCCAGCTCGGCCAGCCGGGGGCCGAAGGCGGCGACGATTCCGGGCAGCGGACAGTCCTCCGGCCGGGAGTACGGGGCGGCGGAGTCGGCGGGGAGGCGCCGGGGCGGCTCGTCGGGCGTGGCGGACATCCGTCCACGGTAGGCGAGCGCGGCGCCGGGGCAGGAGGCCCGGGGAGGAGACCTTGGCCACCCCGGGCGCTCCGCCCGGCCGACCGCCGCCCGGCCCGCCGGGCACCGGGCCGACGCCGCCGCTTCCCCGGTTCCGGCGTGGGGGCGGGGCGGTCTGCACCAGAATGGCCGGTATGGATCTTCGAATCTTCACCGAACCCCAGCAGGGCGCGAGCTACGACACCCTGCTCCGGGTGGCCAGGACCGCCGAGGAGCTGGGGGTCTTCAGCGCCTTCTTCCGCTCCGACCACTACCTGAGGATGGGGGGCGTCAGCGGCCTGCCCGGTCCGACCGACGCCTGGATCACCCTGGCCGGCCTGGCCCGCGAGACCAGCACGATCCGCCTCGGCACCCTGATGACCGCCGCCACCTTCCGGCTGCCCGGTGTGCTGGCGATCCAGGTCGCCCAGGTCGACGCGATGAGCGGCGGCCGGGTCGAGTTCGGCCTCGGCGCGGGCTGGTACGAGGAGGAGCACAGCGCCTACGGGATCCCGTTCCCGAAGGAGAAGTTCGGCCGGCTGGAGGAGCAGCTGGAGATCATCACCGGTCTCTGGAGCACCGCCGTGGGCGAGACCTTCGACTTCGCCGGCACCTACTACGAGCTGAGCGAATCGCCCGCGCTGCCCAAGCCGGCGCAGGCGAGGATCCCGGTCCTGGTCGGCGGCAAGGGGCCGACCCGCACCCCGGCGCTGGCCGCCCGGTTCGCGGACGAGTTCAATCTGCCGTTCGTGTCCGTGGCGGAGTCGCAGGCGCAGTTCGGCCGGGTCCGGACGGCCGTCGAGCGGGCCGGCCGCCGGGCCGACGACCTGGTGTACTCCAACGCCCTGGTCGCCTGCGTCGGGCGGGACGACGCCGAGGTGGCCCGCCGGGCCGCCGTGCTCGGCCGCGACGTCGACGAGCTGAAGGCCAAAGGCCTCGCCGGCACCCCGGACGAGGTGGTGGAGCGGATCGGGCGCTACGCCGCCGTCGGCAGCGAGCGGATCTACCTGCAGATCCTGGACCTGGACGACCTCGACCACCTGGAGCTGATCGCCTCCCGGATCGCCCCGCAGCTCGGCTGAGGCGGCTCCGGCCGGGACCCGGGCGGCCCGCCCGTTCCCGCGCGCGTTCCCGTTCCGCACCCGTCCCCGCGCGCGTTCCCGCACCCGTCCCCGCGCGCGTTCCCGCTCGCGCCCCCGGCCCCGCTCCCGCTCGCGCCCCCGGCCCCGTGCTCGCCGCTGTGACGCTCCCGGAGCGCTTCTGTGACGATCCTGGAGCGATAAGGGCTCGGCCCGGACCCGGTCTGACCATTAGTCTTTACTCTCTCTTGAAGGGGGAAAACTCCTCGGGAGGAGGGGCCGGGACCACCCGGACCGGTGGGGAAGCAGGGGGAGTGCCGATGTCGGACGTACAGGTCTTCGGGGCGGCCCGTGACCGGGCGGCGGCTCGCGACCGGGCCGCGGCCCGTGACCGGGCGACGCGCGACCGGGCGACGCGTGACCTGCCGGCCCGCGACCGGGCGGCCCGCACGGTGCCGCGCCCGGGCTGCCGGGAGCTCGCGGCGGAGCCGCCGGCCGGTGTGCTGCGCCCGCGCGGCCTCCAGGACCTGCGGTCCGGTCGGCGGCCGGGGGCCGCGCCGAGCGCCCTGCACTATCCGGCGGGCGACCTGCTGGTGGTCTCCGGACTGCCGGGCAGCGGCAAGAGCACGCTCATGCGCCGCTGCGTGCGCACGCCGATCGTGGACTCGCAGCTGGTCCGCGAGGAGTACGCGTCCCGGCTGCCGTCCTGGCTGCCGTACGCCCTGTACCGCCCGCTGGTGCGCCTGGCGCACTACCGGCGGCTGCGGCGCGCGGTGCTGGCCGGCGGGCCGCTCACCGTGCACGACTGCGGGGCGGTGCCGTACGTGCGGCAGTGGCTGGCGCGGACCGCCGAGCGGCAGGGGCGCCGGGTGCACCTGGTCCTGCTGGACGCCAGTGCCGAGGAGGCCCGCGACGGTCAGCGCGCGCGGGGCCAGGCCGTCTCCGCGTACGCGTTCGCCCGGCACCGGGACGCCGCGCACCGGCTGCGCCGGCGCCTCGCCGGGACGGGCCGGCCGCCGGCCGGCTGTGCGTCGGCCGTGGTACTCGACCGGGCCGGTGCGCGTGCCCTGCGGGAGATCGTCTTCGCGGCGTCGTAGTCTCGCCGGAGGCGGTCAGGGGCGCCCGGTTCATCCCGTTCGTCCCGTTCCGCCGGTGGCGCGCCGCGCCGCGGGGCAGACGGGGTGTCACGTTTCGGACAGACCGGGGCCGGTACTGTGCGCATGCGCGCGACGGGAAATGCTCCATGTGCGGTGCCGTTCGACCGCTCAAACTTCCGGTTTATGTCCGATTTGCCGTCAGAAGTTCCAGGCCGGAACATGTCTGACGCGTACACGCGGCTCTGCGTAGCCTGTGGCTCGGCGGCCCCCCTCAACCGCCGTCCCCCACCACCCCCTCAGGAGCGCAGATGCGTCGTTCCGCCCGTGTTCCCTCGCGTGCCACCGGCAGATTCCTCGGCGCGGCCGCCGTCGCCGCCGCCCTCGGGCTCACCCAGTTCGCGGCCCCCGCCGCGTTCAGCACCGCCAGCGCGGCCGCCAAGGCCCCGACCTCCACCGAGTGCAGCACCGGCGAGGCGGCCCAGGACGCCGCGGCCCGCAAGCCCGCCGGACACCCCGCCGGCCAGGAGCCCAACGCCGTCACCGAGGCCCAGGCCAAGGCGATGGACAGCGACCTCCAGGGCCGGCTGGCCCAGCTCGCGCACTCCGCGCAGGGCAACACCCTGCTCGCGCCCGGCGAACTGGCCGCCACCACGACCATTCCGGTGTACGTGCACGTCGTCCACTCGGGCACCACCGGCAAGCTGTCGGCGGCCACCGTCACCAAGCAGATCGACGTCCTCAACGCCGCCTACAGCGGTCAGGGCACGGGCAACACCGCGAGCCAGTTCCGGTTCCAGCTGGTGGCCACCGACTACACCGACAACTCCAGCTGGTACAACGGCGTCAGCCCGGGCTCCAGCGCCGAGAAGGCGATGAAGACCAAGCTGCGCAAGGGCGCGGCCAACGCCCTCAACCTCTACACCGCCAAGCTCGGCCAGTCGCTGCTCGGCTGGGCGACGTTCCCCAGCTCCTACCGCTCCAACCCGACCGACGACGGTGTGGTCATCCTCGACTCCTCGTTCCCCGGCGGCTCCGCCACCAACTACAACGAGGGCGACACCGCCACCCACGAGGTCGGCCACTGGCTCGGGCTCTACCACACGTTCCAGGGCGGCTGCTCCGGCCAGGGCGACTACGTGGCCGACACCCCGGCCGAGCAGAGCGCGGCCTACCAGTGCCCGGCCGGCCGGGACACCTGCACGGCGACCGGTGTCGACCCGATCCACAACTTCATGGACTACACCTACGACTCCTGCATGACCCAGTTCACTCCGGGACAGGTTGCCCGGATGGCCAACTCCTGGGCTGCATACCGGGCCTGACGGCCCATCGGTCCGTATGGGCGGGCCGCACCCGAGACGCTGGCGGGTGCGTGGCGACGACGCCGCGCACCCGCCAGTACCAGTTCGGGGGCACGACACGGGTCTCGCGGGCCCCGGCGCGGCCATGAGCGGCCGAATGTTCCGGTTGATCTAAGTTTGACGGCATATCAGCAGGTCGAATCCGTCGAGCAAGGAGCAGCGGCATGGCCAACAGCGCCAACCCCAGGATCGTCGTCGGCGTGGACGGTTCGCCCGCCTCGGAGCAGGCCCTGCGCTGGGCGGTCGACTACGCCCGGATGGCCGGCGGCACCGTCCACGCCGTGGCCGCCTGGGAGTACCCGGCGTTCTACGGCTTCGGCGGGGCGAGCGTGCCCTCGCCCGAGTTCAACCCCGAGGAACTCGCCGGCCGGATCCTCTCCGAGACCGTGACCGGGATCGCCGGAGCGCGGCCCGAGGTGCCCGTCGTCGAATCGGTCCTGCCGGGCAACGCCGCCCAGGCCCTGCTGGAGGCCTCCGGCGCCGCCGCGCTGCTGGTGGTCGGCAGCCGCGGCCGGGGCGGATTCGCCGGTGCCCTGCTCGGCTCGGTCAGCCGGCACGTCACCGAGCACGCCACCTGCCCGGTGGTCGTGGTCCGTCACGGCGTGGCCGGCGGCACGGGCGGCGACGCCGGGTGACCGGAGGGCGGTGGCGCGGCCGGCCGTCCCACCGGGGAGGATGGACCCGTGCCCGAAGGTGACTCCGTCTTCCGCGTGGCGGCCCGGCTGCGCGCCGTCCTCGCCGGCCAGGTGCTGACCGCCGCCGAACTGCGGGTGCCCGCCCACGCCACCGCGGTGCTCGTCGGGCGCCGGGTGCTGGAGGTCGTCCCCCGCGGCAAGCACCTGCTCATCCGCACGGCGGACGTCGCGGTTCCCGACGGCGTCACCCGCCCCGGAAGCGGCCTCACCCTCCACACCCACCTGCGGATGGACGGCCGCTGGACGGTGTTCGCGCCCGGCGAGCGCTGGACCGGCGGTCCGGCCGCCCAGATCCGCGTCGTCCTCGGCACCGCCCTCGGCACCGCCGTCGGCTACCGGCTGCCCGTCGTCGAACTGCTGCGCACCGCCGACGAACAGCGGGTGGTCGGCCACCTCGGACCCGACCTGCTCGGGCCGGACTGGGACCGGGCCGAGGCGGTCCGCCGACTCGGCGCGGATCCCGGCCGGCCGCTCGGCGAGGCCCTGCTCGACCAGCGGAACCTCGCCGGTATCGGCAATGTGTACGCCAACGAGCTCTGCTACCTGGCCGGGGTCACCCCGTGGACACCGGTCGGCGAGCTCCCGGACCTCGACCGGCTGGCGGCCCGCGCCCACCTGCTGCTGGACGCCAACCGGCTGCGCCCGGGCCACATCACCACGGGGGACACCCGGCACGGCCGGGGGCACTGGGTCTACGGCCGGGCGGGCCGCCCCTGTGCCCGCTGCGGTACTCAGGTCCTGACGGCCCAGCACGGCGCCCCGCCGCAGGACCGCCCGGCGTACTGGTGCCCGTACTGCCAGCGCGGCCCTGCCCCGCCGGGCCGGGGCCCGGCCCCGCGCGGTCGGGGCACCCGCCGCTGAGGCCCCGGCCACCGGCGACCCGGCCACCGGCGACCCGGGGACAGGAGGCGGGGGACGGGAGTCGGGGGACGAGGGGCAGCGGACAGGGGACCGGCCTCAGGGCAGCTCGACCAGGGCGGGGTGGCGGGGGTCGTCGACGCGGACGGTCAGGTCGGCGGCCTCGGTCGGGACCGTCTCCGTCGCGTAGCGCGCGAAGGCGGGCAGGGTCCAGCGTTCCTCCGGCGCGGTCCGGCGTTCCAGGGCGGCGGGGGAGAGGGCCAGGTGCACCGTCAGCTCCAGCGGGAGCCAGCGGCCGAGCAGCAGCGCGCCGTCCAGCAGCAGGACGCCGCCGGGCGGCAGCTCGGTGTAGGGGGCGCGGGTGGCGCGGTCGGTCACCGGGTCCCGCAGCGACGGGAGCACCCGGCCGCTGCCGCCCGGCTCCAGCGGGTCCAGGACCTCGCGCAGCAGTGCCCCGTCGTCGAGCCACAGGTCGTGGTAGGCGTCCGCGTCCTGCTTGCCGTACTCCAGCCGGACCGAGGCCGGGCGGAGGAAGCCGGCCGCCGGCACCCGCAGCGTCGGCAGGCCGCGCAGCCGCAGCGGTTCGACCAGCGCGTCCGCGAGTTCCCCGGGCCGGGCGGCCGGGGCGCCGTCCACGGCCACCCGGAGGCGGCGGTCGCCGGCCCCCGGCAGGGCGGCGATCCGGTCGGCGAGCAGTTCGACGAGGCGGTCGGGCGAGATCGGTCGAATCGGCACGGCGTCATCCTGCGGTCGGGGAGCCGGAGGGCCCGCGGGGTCGGCGTTCGTCGTCGAAGGGCACGGTCGTTCAGGGGACGGGCAGCTCGCCCAGGCAGTACAGGGTGGTGTCGTGGCCCGCGTAGAGCCGGGTGCCGTCGCTGGCGACCGACCAGACGTCGACGCCCGGACCGGTGTCGGCGAAGATCGTGGACTGCCGGCCGTTCTCGGCCTCGACGACGAGGACGCCGGAGGCGGCCGGGCCCGGTACGAGCAGACCGGAGCTGAGCAGCAGCGGCCGGCAGCGGCGGTCCAGCCGGAACGGCAGCTGGCACTGCCAGGCCTGCTCGCCGCTCCCCGCCTCGTGCGCGGTGATCAGCCCGTTGTCGCGCGGCACGTACACCCGGTAGTCGTCGCTGAGCGGCGGCAGCGCGCGCCACTGCTCGCCCGGGGCCGGGCTCACCGACCAGCTCCGGCTGCCGTCCGCCAGGTGCAGGGCCCGCACCCCGCCGTCGGAGCCCGGGAGGAAGAGGTGCCGCTGGTCCAGAGCGGTCCAGGAGGGACCGGACCCGGCCGCGGACCAGATCCGCTGCCCGGTGGTGCCGTCCAGCAGCGAGATCCCGGCGGCCGGGTCGGCGTCCCAGGTGAGGAGCCGACCGGCGCCGGTGTCCAGCACGGCGAGAGCGCTCTCGCCGCGCTCGGCGGCCGGGCGGGACCAGCGCAGGCCGCGACCCGTGGCGTCCAGGCCGAACAGGGAACCGCGGAGGTCGGTCCGGGAGCCGACCCTGCCGTACACCAGCTCCCCGTCGCAGCCGTAGAGGTCGATCCGCTCGCCCAGCTCGGGCGGCAGCGGCTGGCTCCAGCCGGCCGCCGGGCCGGTCAGCGCGCGGGCGTCCACATGGCCGGGCGAGGTGGTGAACAGCCGGCCGCCGCCGACGACCAGCGGCGCGTCGTCGGGCTGTCCCTGGGGGGCCGGCGCCTCCACCGTCCCGGTCACGGCGCCGGTCGCCGGGTCGAGCAGGCGCAGGCCGGTCCGGCTGACGTACGCGGGGGTGAACAGCCGGCCGCGCAGGCGCGCCGGGGTCATCGGCTCGGACCCCCGGTACACCCAGAGCGGTTCGGAACCGTACAGCTTGCTGGGCAGCGGCTGCGGCTTCGGTGTCTCGGTCGCGGAACCGCCCGCCCGCCGGGACACCCCCCAGACGGCGGCGCCCGCCGCCAGCACCCCGGCGCCGATCAGCAGCCGCCGCCGGCTTGGCCGGGGCCCGCCGCCGTCGTCACCGCCGCTCACCACGTCGGCCGGCGCGGTCGTCCCGCCCTCGTCCTCGCCGTCCCACCGCCAGGACGCCTCGCCCGCCGATCGGTCGGCCGGTGTGCTCCCCATACGTCGCCACTCGTCTTCCCCCGGGGCAGCCGTCGCGCTGCACTGTCCACGGAGAATACCCAAGTCACGGGCCCGGGCCGTCCCCGCGGGCGGCCCCGGCCCGGCCGGGGAGGCCGTGGTCGGCGAAGTCGGCCAGGACGTCCGCGTGGCAGGGCAGCGGGGCGCACCAGCAGGCGAGGCGGTGCCCGCGCAGCTCGGGGACGAGGGCGAGCAGGTCGGGGCGCGACAGCAGGTACGCCCGGTACTTCCGCAGCATCTCCTCGCGGGTCAGCCCTGGGCCCGGGCGGAACGGGCAGTGCAGCGGGGATTCGGCGAGGTGCCAGCCGCCGCGGTGCATCGCCCGGCCGACGTAGCGCACGTCGGCGAAGTCCGGGTCGTCGCGGTGGCCCTTCAGATTGACCACGGTGGTCGGGCCGGGGTCCGGGGTACGGGGTGCCATGGGCACGATGGTGGTGCCATCGGGGCCGACGGGCACCCCGGGGCCGGTCGGCACGCCGATGCCGACGGGAACCCCGGGGCCGGTGCGTGCGCCGGGGCCGGTGGGGTTCGTCTTGACAGCCCCTGGGGCCCGGCGTAGCAAGAGAGGATGCGCCAGGGTGTTCCGGCGGACCCGCCCGGTCCGCCTCCTCGCGACGGGGATGCCCGGGCGGTGCGCCCCGACCCGCACCGTCCAGTGGTCGGCGCTGCCCAGGACCCGCTGGGCCCGGAGCGCCGGGACCCCGCGCGGGAGCGGGAGGCCCTGCTGACCGCCGCCGTCCGGACGGTGCTCGGCGGTACCGACGCGCACGGCGCGACCGTCTACCTGCGGTCCCGCGACCGCCGCTCGCTGGTGCTGTGCGCGGTCGCGGGCGTGCCGCTGTCCGTGCTCGGCCCGTTCCGGCGGATCGCCGCCGCCGGCCCGCTGCCGACCGCGGTCAGCTACCGCACCGGCCGCACGGTCCTGCTCGCCGACACCGAGGACACCATGCGGCGCTTCCCGCAGCTCGCCGTCGGCCTGCCCTACGACTTCGCCTCCGCCAGCGTCCCGGTCCGGGCGGGCGAGGAGGTCTTCGGGGTGCTCGGCGTGCTCTGGGCCGCCTCGGACGACGGCGTGCCCGAGGGCGCGCGCCGGCACGTGCGCGCGGTCGCCGCCCGGCTGGCCGCGGGACTGGCCGGGCTGGAGGAGGCCGGCCACCCGGTCGAGCCGAACGGCGAGACCACGGTCGTCGAACTCACCCCGCCCTCCGCGCCGACCACCCGGGTCGGCCTCTTCGACTGGGACGTGGTGCTCGGCGAGGTCGCCGCCGACGACCAGTTCTGCGAGATCTTCGGGCTCGCCCCGGGCGACTTCGACGGCCGCGCCGAGAGCCTGGCCGCCCGGATCGCCCCCGGCGACCTGCCGGAGTTCCGGGCCGCGGTGCGCGGAGCCCTCGACCGGGGGCGGGTGCTCGCCGCGCGGCTGCGGGTGCTGGACCGGGACGGCCACCCCTATCCCGTCGAACTCTGGGCCCGGGTGCCCCGCGACGGCCCCCGGGCCCGCGGGCGCCTGGTCGGCGCCGTGCTCGACACCCGCACCGGCACCGCCGCGGCCGCCGCCGTGGAGCGGCTGCGCGAGGGCGTCTTCTCGCTCGACCCGGACGGCCGGATCACCTACGCCAACCACAGCGTCGAGCTGCTGCTCCAGGCCCGCCGCGAGGACCTGGTCGGCCACCACCCGTGGCAGGTGCTGTCCTGGCTGTCCGACCCGGTGTACGAGAACCGCTACCGGGCCGCCCTGCTCTCCCAGCAGCCCACCGCCTTCCTCGCCCGCCGGCCGCCGGACCACTGGCTGGCCTTCTCGCTGTATCCCGACGCGCACGGCGTCACCGGCCGGGTGGTCGCCGCCGACCCGCCGCCCGACGCCGCCGCCCCGGCCGCCGAACCCGCCGCGCCCGGCACCTGGACCGGCCTCGGCGTCATGTACCACCTGCTCCAGCTGGCCAGCGCGCTGAGCGAGGCGGTCACCGTCCGCGAGGTCTGCCGGGCGGTGGCCGACGAGATCCTCCCCGCTCTCGGCGGACAGGAGCTCGCCATCTACACGATCCGCGAGAAGCACCTGCACCTGGTCTCGCAGAGCGGCTACCCCGACGGCTTCCTCGACCGCTTCGAGGGCACCCCGGTCGGCGCCCGGGTGCCCGGGGCCGAAACGCTCAGCACCGGCACCCCGATCTTCTTCGAGAACGTCGGGCAGCTCGCCGCCGCCTACCCCGGACTGGCGCTGGACGACATGGGCGCCTGGGCGTTCCTGCCGCTGATCGCCTCCGGACACCCGGTCGGCAGCTGCATCCTCGGCTTCGACCGGCCCCGTCCCTTCACCCTGGAGGAGCGCGGCCTGCTCACCGCGCTGGCCGGCTTCATCGCCCAGGCCCTGGAGCGCGCCCGGCTGTACGACGCCGAGTTCACCCTCGCCCGGGGCCTCCAGCAGGCGCTGCTCCCGCACCGGCTGCCGCGCCTGGACGGGATCCGGATCGCGGCCCGCTACCTGCCCGGCACCCAGGGCATGGAGATCGGCGGCGACTGGTACGACGCCATCGTCACCGGGCGGGACCTCTGCCTGGTCATCGGCGACGTCGAGGGCCACAGCGTCGGTGCCGCCGCCACCATGGGCCAGCTGCGCAGCGCCGTGCGGGCCTTCGCCACCGGCGGCATTCCGCCGGACGAGGTGCTCGCCCGGACCAATCAGCTGCTGCTCGACCTCGATCCCGGACTGCTCGCCAGCTGCTGCCTGGTCCGCCTCACCCCGGGAGAGGGCACCGCCCTGCTCGCCCGGGCCGGCCACCTGCCGCCGGTGCTGCGCCACCCGGACGGGCGGGCCGAGGCGCTGGAGGTGCCCGGCGGGCCGCTGCTCGGTGTCGACCAGCACGCCGTGTACCCGGTCAGCGACCTGCGGCTGGAGCCGGGCTCGGTGCTCGCCCTGTACACCGACGGCCTGGTCGAGGACCCGGCGGTGGAGATCGACGCGGGGGTGGACCGGCTGCGGGCGGCGCTGGCGGGCCCGGAGGTCGGCCGGCTGATCGCGACCGCCGGGTTGGACGGCCTGGCCGACCGGGTGCTGCGGGAGGTCGGCTCCACGCACCGGGTCGACGACGTGGCGCTGATGCTCACCGGGTACCGCTGACTCCCGGCGCGGGTGCGCGGGTGCGCGGGTGCGTCGGTGTGCGGGGCCGGGCCGGGCCGTTCCGGTGCGGGTCGGGGCGGGGCGGGGTGGGCACCGTCCAGGCAGGGGTGTGCGGGGCCGGGGCGGACCGTTCCGGTGGCGGGAGCGACTTTCGTCGGTGCCGGCCGCGACGAACGGTGACGGCGGTGACCAGGAGCGATTCGTTAGCCTCGACGGGTGGACGTCATGACGAGGGCCTGGTCGAAGGCGGTTCGAACGGCACTTCCCGGGCCCTGGCGGTTCCGGCTGGTGATGCGCGAGCTGGTGGGCGCGCTGCTGATCGCCGGGCTCGCCGCGCCGATCGAGGTGCTCAGCCGCACCGGGCTGGCGGTGCCGACGGCGCTGGTCTCCGCGGCCCTGTTCCTGCTGCGCCGGGGCCTGCCCGCGACCGCCCTGGTGCTCACCGCCGTGGCCAGCGGCTTCGGTGGCGGCACGCTGCCGCTGCTGGTCTGCGTCGGCTGGTCCGCCGGCGCCCGGATCCGCAGGGTCGGGGTGCTGGCCGGCTCGTTCGCCGCGGGCTGGGTGCTGATGACCCTGTTCGGGCTGGTGAAGGACGCCGGGCAGATCCCCGCCAAGCTCATCGTCGGATTCTCCTTGGGCGGCTATCTGCTGCTCGCGGTGCTGCCCGCGCTCTGGGGCCGGTACCGGGCGCAGCGCCGGGCGCTGACCGACGCGCTGCGCGAGCGCAACGAGCAGCTGGTGCGCGAGCACGCGATGATCGCGCACCAGGCGCGGCTGCGTGAGCGGCACCGGATCGCCCAGGACATGCACGACAGCCTGGGCCACCAGCTGGCCCTGATCTCGGTGCACACGGGGGCGCTGGAGGTCGACCGGACGCTCACCGACCGGCAGCGCGAGGCGGTCGGGGTGCTGCGGCTGGCCGCGGTCGCGGCGATGCGGGAGCTGCGCGAGGTGGTCGGCGTGCTGCACGACGAGTCGACGGCGCTCCCGCCGGGTCAGGGGCCGGGGGCGGCACCGGTGGCCGGGCCCGGGCCCGGGGGCGGCGGCGGGGGAGTGGACGGGATCGAGGGGCTGGTCGCCTCCTCCCGCGCGGCCGGCACGCCGGTCTCGCTGGTCCGGGACGGCGAGCGCCGTCCGCTGGCCGCGTCCGCCGGGCACGCGGCGTACCGGGTGGTGCAGGAGGCGCTGACCAACGCGCACAAGCACGCTCCCGGGGCGCCGATCACGGTGGCGCTGCGCTACGAGCCGGACGCGCTGGTGGTGGAGGTGGTGAATCCGGCGGCGCCCGAACCGGTGGGGGTGCGCGCCGGTGGCGCCGCCCCGGCGGTGGTGAGCGGGGGCCAGGGGCTGACCGGGTTGCGCGAGCGGGCGCGGCTGGTCGGTGGGATGGTGCACGCCGGTCCGACCCCGGGGGCCGGGTTCCGGCTGGCCGCCGTGCTGCCCTACCGGGGGGTGGACGGCGCCGGCGCCCAGGGCGTCGACACCGGGTCGGCGGCCGGTCCGGAGATCGCGGCCGCGTATCCGGAGGCGGATGCCTGGCCGGGCGGGCTGCCCGGGGCGGCGGCCGGGCCGCCGAAGCGGCGCAGCCCGGCGATCGGCTGCGCGGTCGGCGGGGTGACGGTGCTGGCGGCCGTGCTCGGACTGCTGATCTGGGGCGTGGTCGGTTTCGTCCGGGGCGCGGAGGATTCCACGGTGAGGCGGTCGGTCTACGACAGCGCGGAGCTCGGCATGCCGGAGGCGGAGGTGCGCGAGCAGCTGCCGCGGGGCAGCGACTTCTTCCTGCGGAACCTGGAGGGCACCGGCCCCACCCCGCCGGAGGGGTCGGTCTGCGTCCGCTACCTCTTCGACGACAACGGGGGGACGGCCTTCGGCGAGGACGCCGTCGTCCGGTTCTGCTTCAAGGACGGGGTGCTGGTCGAGAAGCAGCACTACCGGGTGAAGCAGTGAGCGACGGGGATGCCAGGATGGTCCGCGGGGCACCGGCCGGTCCGCCGCCGCACCGTCGGGAGCCGTCCGCCAGGACCAGTACCAAGGGGATGACCAGCAGTGATCCGAGTCCTCGTCGCCGATGACGAGCCGCTCATCCGGGCCGGGATCAGGATGATCCTGTCCTCCGCCGAGGACATCGACGTGGTGGCCGAGGCCGCCGACGGCCGGCAGGCGCTGGACCTCGCCCGCGCGCACCGGGTGGACGTCGTCCTGCTGGACATCCAGATGCCGGTGCTGGACGGCCTGTCGGCGCTCGCCGAGCTGCCGAGGGTCGCGCCCGGCGCGCGGGCGCTGATCCTCACCACCTTCGGGGAGCGCGACAACGTGCTGCGCGCCGTGAGCGACGGTGGTGCCGGCTTCCTCCTGAAGGACACCGCGCCGGCCGAGCTGATCCAGGCCGTCCGGGCGGCCGCCACGGGGCACGCCTTCCTGTCGCCCGCCGCGACCCGGCACATCGTCGACTCGCTGGCCGACGGTGGGGCGGGGCCGGCGGCGGCGCGCGGAGCCCGGGCCCGGCGGCGGCTGGAGGTGCTGACCGAGCGCGAGCTGGAGGTGCTGGCGCTGCTGGGCGAGGGGCTGTCCAACGCGGACGCCGGGGCCCGGATCCACATGAGCGAGGCGACGGTGAAGACGTACGTCAGCCGGATCCTGGCCAAGCTGGGGTGCGAGAACCGGGTGCAGGCGGCGCTGCTGGCCCGGGACGCGGGGTTGGGCGGCATCGGCTGAGCCGTGCTGACGGCCCGTTCGGGCACCGCCGACGGGCCGTCCGGTCGGCGGTTGACGGTCCGTCCGGGCGGTGGCCGGCCGCCCGTTCGGTGCGTGCAAGGACGGATGGTGTGCCATGCGTTGGGCAACCATTTGCTCACGCTCGGTAGTCGTAGTGGCGAACGCCACCTCGACGGGCCGTGGAACCGGGAACTCCGGTCCCCGACATGACGGTGCGTCAGTCATCGGTGACGGTAAGTCGACAAAGCGCCCGGACTTTCGGCCGACCCGATGTGAGCGAGCGCACGGAAATCGACCGTTTGGGCCGGGGAATCCGGTCAAAGCCGGTCGTTTCCGGGTCGGTTTCATGATCGATACCGCCGGTAACAGTCGACTGACCTGGGACGACCAAGAATTGCTTGATGCGGCCCGGTAGCGGCCGTAGCTTCTTTGGCGGTGCAACGAGCACCACCCGGGTTCACCCCCGACCCACGGCCCGCCGACCGACCATCGGCACCAGGGCGGTGGCCGTCGACGCGACCGGCCCCAACGGGCAGTCGGCGAGCGGAGGGTGGCCGGGGCGGCAGGGCACGTCGGACACGTGCGAGGCCGCCCAGCGAGTGAGGGAGCGACAACCGGCCCCGGCAGGGGCCTGGTTCCGCATGCCTGCCCGGGGTCTGCCGAAAGGACTTCCATGAACCCCCGTCACGAGACCGCCGCTGCCACCATCACCGCCGCCACCAAGCGCAACCGCGTTCGGATGGCCGTGGTGGCGGGAGCCGCTGTCGCGGCCCTGCCGGTGGCCGGCCTCGTCACGGCCACCTCGGCCGCTGCCGCCCCCGCCTCCGCCTGGGACGCCGTCGCCCAGTGCGAGAGCGGCGGCAACTGGAGCATCAGCACCGGCAACGGCTTCTCCGGCGGACTGCAGTTCACCCCCTCGACCTGGCGGGCGTACGGCGGCGCCGCCTACGCCCCGCAGGCCCACCAGGCGAGCCGGGCGCAGCAGATCGCCGTCGCCGAGAAGGTCCTCGCCTCGCAGGGCCCCGGCGCCTGGCCGGTCTGCTCGGCCAAGGCGGGCCTGAGCCGCGGCGGCGCGCCCGCCGTCGTCGCCGACACGCCCGACCCGGAGCCCAAGGCCCCGCAGCCGGTCAAGCAGCAGCCGGTCAAGCAGCAGCCGGCCAAGGCCGACCAGGCCCCCGCGCAGAGCCAGAAGTCGCCCGCGCGCAAGGCCCCGGCGCAGACCCCGCCGCAGGGCGCCGCGAAGCCCGCCGCGCCCGCCGGGTCCGCCGCGCCCGAGAAGGGCTTCGCCGCCGGCGGCTACGTCGTCAAGAGCGGCGACACGCTGAGCGGCATCGCCGCCAAGTTCGGCCTCGACACGGCCGGCCTGCACGCCCGGAACGTCAAGGCGATCGGTGCCAACCCGAACCTCATCTTCCCGGGTCAGACCCTGTCCTTCTGACCCCGCCCCATCGGGTCCCGCACCCCGGTGGACCGAACGGCCGCCCTGCCCCCGGGGCGGCCGTTCGGCGTGTCGGGGGCAGTGGTGGGGCGCGCGGGGCGCGTCCCGCGCGCGGCGTGTGCGGAGGCGCGCGGTCGGGGCGCGCCGATGGTAGTTGAACGTTGAACGCGACGTCCGAATACCGCCGGACTCCCGGGGCGCCACGGCCGAGGATCGAGTCATGTCCACGAACGACACGAGGAGTTCTGACAACATGACGATCACGACCGGTATAGCGGCGCTCGACGGCAAGGTGGCTCTGGTGACCGGCGGCAGCCGGGGGATCGGGGAGGCGGTGGCCCTGCGGCTCGCCGAGGACGGCGCCGACGTGGTGGTGACCTACCTGGGCAGCGCCGAGCGGGCCGAGGCCGTCGCTGCCAAGATCACCGCGATGGGCCGGCGCGGCTGGGCGGTCCGCGCGGACAGCGCCGACCCGGAGGAGGTCCGCGCCGTGGTCGAGGCGGTGGCCGAGCGCTTCGGCCGCCTCGACATCCTGGTCAACAATGCCGGGGTGGGCCACGTCGGCCCGATCGAGGAGACCGCCCTCGCCGACGTCGACCGGGTGCTGGAGGTCAACGTCCGCGCGCCGTACCTGTTCGCCCAGGCGGCCGCGGCCCACCTGGGCGAGGGCGGGCGGATCGTCACCATCGGCAGCTGCATGGCCAAGCGGGCCGCCTTCGCGGGCGGCAGCCTCTACGCCACCAGCAAGGCCGCGATGATCGGGCTCACCAAGACGCTGGCCCGAGAGCTGGGCCCGCGCGGGATCACCGTCAATGTGATCCACCCCGGCCCGATCGACACCGACATGAACCCGGCGGACGGTCCCGGGGCCGACTTCCAGTCCGGCTTCACCGCGGTCGGCGGCTTCGGGCGGGCCTCCGACGTCGCCGCCACGGTCGCGCACCTGGCCGGTGCGGAGGGCCGGTACATCACCGGCGCCGAGATCGCCGTGGACGGCGGCTTCGCGGGCTGACCGGCGGTCGGTCCGCCGCCCGGTCGGTCCGCCGCCCGGGCGGTCCGTCGTCCTGCCGGTCCGTCGCCCGGCCGGACCGGCCGGACCGGCCGGACACGCCGACGAGCGGCCCGGGGGGCGGCTCCGGGCCGGTTGTCGGTGCCCGCGTTTACGATCGGCCCGTCCGACCACGTGCTCGGGCGCGCGTCCGACCGGCCGCGCGCCCGAGCACGGGTCCCGCGCGAGGGGCCGGCACGGCCCCGCCGACGGAGAGGTGCGTCATGACCGGAGCTGAAGACCCGATCGAGCTGCTCGCCCGCGCGCTCGCGCAGACCGCCGGGCTGATCGACGGCGTCGGCACCGAACTCGCCGGCCACCCGACCCCCTGCCGCTCCTGGGACGTCGGACAGCTGATCAGTCACCTGCTGCACGACCTGCGGCAGTTCACCGTCCGGGCGGAGGGCGGCACGCCCGACTGGTCGGAGCCCTTCGAGCGGGTCGAGGAGGACTGGCTGCACCGCTTCGAGGCCGGCGCGGAGCGTCTGGTGGCCGCCTGGCGGGAGGCCGGCGACCTCGGCGGCGTCATCGAGATCCCCGGCGCCGGGGAACTGCCGGCCCGCTTCCCGGTGGACCAGCAGATCGCCGAGTTCGCCGTGCACGGCTGGGACCTCGCCCGGGCCACCGGCCAGTCCACGAGCGGGCTCGACCAGGAGGTCGGGCGGGCGGCGCTGGACTGGGCGCGCGGCGCGCTGCGGCCCGAGTACCGGGGGAGCGAGGAGGAGCAGCACGCCTTCGGCCCGGAGGTCCCGGTCGCCGAGGACGCGCCGGTGTACGACCGGCTCGCCGCGTTCTTCGGCCGCGAGCCCGAGGCCGCCGGGTAGCGGGCCCGAGGCCGTCGGGTGGCGGGCCGGAGCGCGCCCCGGGCGGCCGGGACGACCTCTCCTCAGCCGCGGCTCCAGACGAACGAGATCTCCGGGTGGCGCGGCGAGGGAGCGTTCAGCAGCGGCGTGGGGCGCCCGCGCAGGAAGCGGTCGAAGTACGCCCGCACGTACGTCCGCGCCAGCTCGGTCGCGCGCTCCGGCGCGATGGCGCCGAACAACTGGGCGCAGACCTCCGGCGGCAGGTGCTCGGCCACGCGTCCCGGGCCGGCCGCGTGCGGCAGGTCCGTGAAGCTCAGATGACCGGAGCCGCCCTGTCGCAGGTGTCGTCCCCAACCGCGCTGGTGCTCGCGCCAGCGCCGCCAGGTGTCGTGGTCGTCCAGCGCGGTGAGCAGCAGGAACGGCCGGTCCAGACCCTCGTCCGGCACCGGCGAGCCGAAGAGCCCGCCGTCCAGGTCCAGTCCGGCCGCGAACCGCCGGTCCTGCCGGACCGCCTCGGCGGCCGCGGCGCCGCCCATCGAGTGGCCGAGCACCCCGATCCGCGCCGGGTCGGCGCACGGCAGTCCGGCCTGCCGCCGGACCGTCCGGCCGGTGGTCAACTCCGTCGCCACGAAACGCAGATCGGCCGTCCGGACGGCGATCTCCCTGCGCTCGGCGGCGTCCCAGTCGGCGGGCTCGTCCTCCAGCGCGCTCAGCACCACCCGGCCGTCCGGGAACTCCACGGCCGCCGCGTCATAGGTGTGGTCGAGTGCCGCGACCAGGTAGCCGTGCGCGGCCAACTCCTCGGCCAGTGCCGTGCAGTTGCTGCGACCGCCCTTGCGGCCGTGCCCGAGCAGCAGCAGCGGGAGCGTCCCCGGGACGGGCGGCGCGGCCACCCGCGCGGTCGGGCGCAACCGGCCGAGCGTGCCCGGGTCGAGGAAGGCGCTCCGATCCAGCACGGCCGCGACCCGCGCCGTGGTGTACGCCGCGCGTGCCCGCCCGGCGGTCCCGGTTGCGGGGTACCAGAGCTGCACCATCAGCTCGCGCGGTCCCGGCACCGGGGCGAACGGGTCCCGCCGGTGCCGGTCGACCAGCCGCAGCGACAGCGTGCCGACCGGCCGTCGCACGGTCGGCCCCGGCAGGTCGACCGGACCGGGTCCCGCGCCGCCGGCGGCGGCGGGAGCGGGGGCGGCATGCGCGGCGGCGGCACCCGGCACTGTCAGCGCCGCACCTCCCGCACCCGCGAAGGTCAGCAGCGTTCGGCGCCGGATCATCCTCGACCACCCTTCGAGTAAGCGACTTGGACGCCGGCTCACCCTAGGCGGATCGCCCCGCCGCCACCAGATCGAGCACGGCCGGCCCCCGGCGGTGGCCTCGGTGCTCGGGGGAGCGCGGGGGCGGGGGAGGATCGTCGCAGCACGCCGGTGAAGGTGCGGGGAACGGACGAAGGGGCGGGGCGTGGCGGGAGAGGTGTCGGCGGAGCGGCTGCTGCGGGCGGCCGGGGAGGCCTGCGACGGTCAACTGCGTTCGTGGGTCGACCGTTTGGGCGGGAGCGCGGGGCGGGTGGCGGCCTACCAGTTCGGCTGGTCCGGGGAAGGCCCCGGACAGGGCGGGAAGTTCGTCCGCGCGGCGCTGACACTGGCCTGCGCCGGGGCGGCCGGCGGGGACCGCCGGCGGGCGGTACCGGCCGCCGCCGCGGTGGAGGTGGTGCACAACCTCTCGCTGCTGTACGACGACGTGCTGGACGGTGACACCGTGCGGCGGCACCGGGAGGCCGCCTGGCGGGTGTTCGGGCCCTCGGCGGCCGCGCGTTCGGCGGACGGGCTGCTGCTCACCGTCCTCGACGTGCTGGTGGACGGCGACGAGGACGGCGACGAGGACGGCGACGAGGACGGCGATCGGGGTCGGGACGGAGGCGGCGGCGTGGGCCGGGAAGCCTCGGCCGCGCTGCTGACGACGCTGGTCGACCTGGCCGTGGGGGAGAGCCTCGACCTAGTCTTCGAGGGGAGGGAACGGGTGGGCCCGGACGAGTGCCTGGAGATGGTGGCGGCCAAGACCGCCTCGCTGTTCTCCTGCGCCTGCCGCCTGGGCGCCCTGTACGGCGGGGCCGGGCCGGAGGCGGTGGCCGGGTGGGCGGCGTTCGGCCATGACCTCGGGATGGCGTTCCAGCTGGTGGACGACCTGCTGGGGATCTGGGGCGACCCGGCCGTAACCGGCAAGCCGGTCTTCAACGACCTGCGTCGGCGCAAGCTCTCGGTCCCGGTGGTGGCGGCGCTCGACTCCGGTACGGCGGACGGCGAGCGACTGGCCGCGAACTACCGGCGGGCCGCGGCCGGTGCGGTGGTGGATCCGGCCGGACTGGCGCTGCTGGTGGAGCGGGCCGGCGGGCGCCGCTGGACCGAGGAGCGGGCCGCCGGGCACGCGGCCGCGGCCCGCGGTCGTCTGGGCGCGCTCACCCGGGACCCGGTCGCCGCGGCCGAGCTGGCGGCGCTGGCCGGACTGATCACCGACCGGGAGCGCTGACGCCGGACACCCGGTCGCGCGTACTCACTCACCGCCACCCGGTCGCACGCCCCGTCCGGTCTCCTCCCAGGGCGCCGGGCCGTCCAGGAGGTGGGCGCGGCCCTGCCGGTACAGCTCGGCGTCCACCTCCTTCAGCCGGCGCAGCTCGGCGGGCCGGTGGAGCTCGTGCACCTCGGCCGGGGCGGCGGCGTCCCCGGCGGCCGCGAGCAGGGCGTTGACCGCCAGCCGCGCCGACTGGTTGGCGCCCTCCATGGTGGCCAGGTTGACCGGGCACCGGGCGTGGTCGCCGGCCATGAAGAGGTTGACCGCGGCCGTCGCGGCGGCCGGGCGGGCCGCCCAGGACCCGGTGGTGTTGATCAGCAGGGGCTCGTCGTTGACGGCCGGGCCCGGACCGCCCAGGCCGCGCACCGCCGGGTCCAGGTGCCAGGAGTGCAGCAGGCCCCGGTGCAGGGTCGGCCGGCCGGGGCCGTTGAGCCCGTCGCAGAGCTGGGCCCAGACCTCGGCGGCGACCTCGGCCGGGGTGCAGTCGCGGGCCGGCCTGCCGTAGCGGATGCCCGGGGTGTCCCAGTCCGAGATGTCGACCGACAGACAGTCGGCGACCGTGCCGTCGCCGTAGGTGGCACGGAAGTCGCAGTCCCAGAACTGGGCCTGGCTGATCGAGGTCAGCGCCCAGGGCGAATCGAGGTACTGCACATGGCCGCGGACCACCGGCACCGGTTCGGTCAGGTAGAACTGGATGCCCACCATCCAGTCGGTCCGCAGCTCCGTGACGCTCTTGAGCTCCGGGGCGGCGGCCGCCAGTCCGCGTTCCAGCAGGGCACCGATCCGGTCGACCGGCAGTGCGCAGACGTAGTGGTCGGCCGTCAGTTCCTCGCGCCGCCCGCGCGGACCGCGGAGCACCGCGCCGGTGACGGCGCCCCCGGCCACCGTCAGCCGCTCCACCGCCCACCCGAGTTCGGTCCGGACGCCGAGGGTGTCGAGGTGCGCGACCCACGGGTCGATCCAGGCGGTGCTGGTCGGGGCGTTCAGCACCCGGTCGGCGGCCTGTACCTCGCCCAGACCGAGGAAGCCGTAGCCGAACGCCTCGAGGAAACCGCCGACGGTGTGGGTGCTGCAGACCTCGGCCCGGGCGGCCACCACCGTCCGGGTGTTTCCGACCACGCACGTCCGGCGGTACTCCTCCGAGGCGCCGTCGGCGCGGGTGAAGTCCCACCAGGAAGTGGACTCCCACTGCCCGAGCCGCCGTTCGTCGCTGCTGGTCATGTAGACCAGCAGGCGGTTCGCGTAGTAGAGCAGTTCCTCGTCGGTCAGCCCCGGGCCGAGGGCGGTTCCGTTGCCGGGGCGCAGGCCGGTGGCACGCAGGAACTCCAGCGGGCTGCGCGCCCCGGCCGCGAGCGAGACGTCCGTGAGGACTTCGCCGACCCGGCCGGAGCGGGCCGTCAGCATGTGAGTGGCCTCGCGGAGGTTGCCGGCGACGCCGTCCGGCCGGTCGGCGAACGGTATCCGGCGGAGGGTGTCCGGCAGGCTGCGGTAGAAGCCGGGGAAGAAGCGGAAGCCGTGCTCGCTCGGCAGGTCGAGGCGTCCGCCGGTCCCGGTGCCGGGGACGGCGGAGCTGCGGGCCTTGCCGCCCCAGCCGGTCGGCTCCACCACCGTCACCCGGTAGCCGCGCTCGGCGAGTTCGGTCGCGGCCGTGAGCCCGGCCACTCCACCGCCCAGTACGGCCACCCGCCCGCGGCTGGTCACCATGTCCGTCTCCCCCGCTCAGCGACCGGTCCCGACGGATGATTCGATCATGGCCGGGGCGGACACGGCCAACGCACACCGGAAGTCCCCGGCGGCGCGTACGCTCGTGACGGTCCGCACGGGACCGGTGGGGAGGGGGTCGGATGCTCGGCTGGTGGTTCGTGGTGACGGTGCCGACGGAGGGGGACGGCGAGGACGCCGTGCTGGCCAAGTGGGAGACCGGGCTCGGCGGGCTGGACTGGATCACCGGGCTGGCCGCGGCCGGTCGGGCGGAGCAGTCGCGGTTCGACGGCTACCCGCACCGGTTCACCGCCCGGGCGGGCGATGTGCTGCCGCTGCTCGCCGACGGTTCGGTGTCCGACGCCGGGCCCGGAGCGGAGTTCCGGCCGCAGGAGCTGCACCCGGAGCTGATCGCCGCCTGCCCGGCGGACGCGCTGCTGACCGTCGACGTCTGGGACCAGTCCTGATTCAGCCGCCGGCGGCGGCCCGGGCGGCGGCGCGTTTGACGGCCTCGCGGATCCGGGGGTAGCTGCCGCAGCGGCAGATGTTCTGGATCTGGTCGATGTCGGCGTCCGTGGGTGCGGGGTTGCGGCGCAGCAGTGCGACCGCCGTCATGATCTGGCCGGGCTGGCAGAACCCGCACTGGGCGACGTCGCAGTCCAGCCAGGCCTCCTGGACGGGGTGCAGGGTGTCGCCGTCGGCGAGGCCCTCGATGGTGGTGACCCGGCGGTCGGCGCAGTCCTTGACCGCCACGGTGCAGGGCTGGATCTCCTCGCCGTCGAGGTGGCTGGTGCAGGCGCGGCAGACGCCCACGCCGCAGCCGTACTTGGGGCCGGTGACGCCGAGCTTGTCGCGCAGGACCCAGAGCAGCGGCATGTCGTCCGGTGCCTCGACGGTGACCGGGCGGCCGTTGAGGACGAAGGTGTGGCTGGGCATCGCAGGCGCGTTCCTCGGGGTCGGGGGAGCGGGTGGGAGGTGACCGGGTCGGTCAGAAGTTGATCGGGAAGGAACGCGGGCTGGTTCCGGTGGCCCGGGCGTAGGCGTTGGCGACGGCGGCGGAGGCCGCCGGGACGCCCAGTTCGCCCGCGCCGCCGGGCGGTCCGCCCGTGGGCAGCAGGTGGATCTCGACCACCGGCGGGGTGTGCCGCTGCCGTGCGTAGTGGAAGTCGCCGAAGCTGCCCTCGCGGACGGCGCCGCGGTCGATGTGGTTGCCGGCCTGGAGGACCACCGAGATCCCGTCGATCAGCGCGCCCGTCAGCTGGGCCTCCAGACCGGTGGGGTTGATCACGGTGCCGACGTCGGCGGCGATCACGGCCTTGGTGACCCGGGGCTGCCTGGGGTCGGTCGCGTCGATCTCGACCAGGTAGGCCGTACGGCCGCCGTTCTCGGAGTGGTAGCCGATGCCCTGCGCCTGTCCGGCCGGCATGGTGCGGCCCCAACCGCCGGCCCTGGCGACGGTGTCGAGCACGGCCCGGCCGGCCGGCTCCCGCAGCCGGGCGCGGCGGAAGGCCACCGGGTCCTGGCCGAGACGACGGGCCAGCTCGTCCGTCATGATCTCGTCGGCGACCCGGACGGTGCCCGAGTAGACCGAGCGCCAGCTGCCGGTCGGGATCTTCAGCGGCACCTCGGCCAGCAACTGGGTCGGGACGCCCACGTTGTACGGGTTGCTCTGGCTGAGCAGGAAGAAGGCCTGGGCGAGCGAGAGCCCGGCCACCGAGAGCTGGAAGCCGGCGGCGGTGAGCGCCTCGCCGAGTCCGTGGCCGAAGTCGGTCGTCACGGTGGCGGCGCGGTGCTCGTAGCTGAGCACCTGGCCGAGCCCGTAGGTGGCGCGGACCCGGTGGTGGCTGGCGGGGCGCATCCGGCCGTGCCGCATGTCGTCGTTGCGGGTCCACATCAGCTTGACCGGGCGGCCCGCGGCGCGGGAGATCCGCGCGGCCTCCACGGCGGCGTCGTAGAACAGCCGGCGGCCGAAGGAGCCGCCGCCGCGCACCACGTGCACCGTCACCGCGTCCTGCGGCAGGCCGAGTTCGGCGGCGAGGGTCTGCTGCGCGACGATCGGGGTCTGCGCGGCGAACCAGATCTCGGCGCGGTTCGGGCGGACGTCGGCGATCGCCGTCAGCACCTCCATCGGCGCGTGGTTGACGAAGGCGAAGTCGAACTCGCCGTCCACGTACTGGGTGAGCAGCGGCGGGATCAGGAACGGCGCGTGGGCGGCGCGCAGCTTGCCCCGGATGTCGGCGTCGGAGAGCGCGGCGACCGGGCCCGGGTTCCAGGTGGTGCGCAGCGCGTCGCGGGCCTTGAGGGCCTGGTCGAAGGTCTCGGCGAGGACGGCGACCCCGGTGGGCACGGTGACCACCGCGAGCACGCCCGGCATGGCGCGGGCGGCGGAGGCGTCGAGCGAGGCCAGGGTGCCGTTGATGGTGGTGGGCCGGGCGACGACGGTCGGCACCGCGCCGGGCACGGCGAGGTCGCCGGCGTACTTGGCGCGGCCGGTGACGATGTCGCGGGCGTCGATGCGGCCGGTCGGGCGGCCGATCACCCGGCGTTGCCCGGGCGGCTTGGGGGTGGCGGGGACGGCGGGCACCACGACGGCGGCGGCCTCGGCGGCGAGTTCGCCGTAGCCGGCCCGGCGGCCGTCGGGGGCGGTCACGGCGGAGTCGGCGGTGCGCAGGGTGTCGGCGGGCAGCGACCAGCGGCGCGCGGCGGCGGTGACCAGCCGGGCCCGGGCGGCGGCGGCCGCGCCGCGCACCGGGTCGTAGAGCGTGCGGACCGAGTTGGAGGCCCCGGTGAGCTGGTTGAACAGCAGGTCGGGGCGGCTGTCGGAGAGCGGGACATCGACATCGGTCAGCCGGGCGTCGAGTTCCTCGGCGACCATCATGGCGACCGTGGTGGTGAGGCCCTGGCCGACCTCCAGGCGGGGCAGGTGGAGGACGGCGCGGCCGGCGGTGGTGATCTCCAGGACGAGCAGGTGCGCGGTGGGCAGACCGGCGATCTGGAGGGCCTCGCCGAGGTCGACGATGTCCGGGATGCCGGGCAGGCCGAGCAACTGGGAGGGCGCGGCGGCCGGGGCGGCCGGGGCGGGGGCCGCGGTGGCGGTCGCGGCTTCGGCGGCCCGGGCGGTGGCGGGTGCGACGGCGTCGAGTCCGGCCCGGGCGGCGACGGTCAGGGTCGGCGCGGCGAGCAGGTAGGTGAGGAAGCGTCGGCGGTCGGTGCCGGCGGCGGTGCCGGTATCGGCGGCGGTGACGGTATCGGTACCGGTGTCGGTATCGGTACCGGTGTCGGCGGATCCCGGCTCGGGGGTGGACGACTGCTCGGCGGCGGCGCCCGTGGCGGCCTGGGGCACGATGGAGATGCTGATGGGAGGAGCCCCTCTCGCCGGGTGACGGCTCCGGACGGGCGGGCCGTGAGGGTCCCCGTCCCGGTGCCGGGCGGATGCCGGACGGTGCTCGCGAGGGCGGGCACGTTTGGTCGTGTCCACGTTCGTGAACGAGAACGCGGCTGAGCATAGGAGGGGCCTAATGGTCGGTCAACACGGGCACTTGGGGCATGATCGGACAACCGTGCGGATGTCGGACGGGGCGGATACGGAGGGCGCCCGACACGCCGGGCGGGGCGCGCGGTACCGCCGTCCGAGTGATGCGCGCGGAGGGGGCGCGAGCCGATTCCCGGGGGCGGGCAGGGCGGGTTCGGCGCCGGAAAGGGGACGGCCCCGGAGCGCGGGCGTCCGCAAAACGGTTTGCGGAAGTGGCCCAGGATCATGATGATCCACTGGACCTTCCGCGTGGTCCGCCATCGGCGCAGACTGGTCTTTACGCCGAAGAACCACTGATGGCCCACCACCCCAGGAGCATCGTGCCGTCCCGCCGCACCCCGCTGTCCGGATCCCAACGAACCCTTGCGACAGCCCAGTTGGTGAGCGCGATCGGAGACGGCGCCTACTACACCAGCTCCGCGCTGTACTTCACCCGGATCGTCGGCCTCTCGCCCACCCGGCTCGGCCTCGGTCTGGCGGTGGCCTGGGCGATCGGGTCGGTCGCCGGAGTGCCGCTCGGTCACCTCGCCGACCGGCGCGGCCCCCGGGGCACGGCGGCGGTGCTCGCCCTCGCCACCGCCGCGGTGGTCGCCTCGTTCCTCGTCGTCGACGACTTCCTTCCGTTCCTGGTCGCCGCCTGCCTCTACGCCACCGCCCAGTCCGGACTGGGCGCGGCCCGGCAGGCCCTGGTCGGCGGCCTCGTCCCGGAGGGCGAGCGGACGGCGGCACTCGCCCGGCTGCAGGCCACCCTCAACGCCGGGCTCGCCGTGGGCGCCGCGCTCGGCGGCGTCGCGCTCACGGTCGGGACCAGGGCGGCCTTCCTCGCCGCGTTCACGCTGACGGCGCTGGGCTTCCTGGCCACGGGGCTGATCCTGCTGCGACTGCCGGCCGTGGTCCCGGCGGTGCTCCCGGTGGCGAAGGCCGGACCGGCGGACGGTGCGGCGGGGGCGGGGGACGGTACCCGGGCCCGGAACGGCGGCTTCGCGGTGCTGGCGGACCGCCGCTACGCGCTCGTGACGCTGGTCAACACGGTACTGCTGCTGCGGATGCCCCTGCTCAGCCTGGTGATCCCGCTCTGGATCGCCGACCGCGCCCCGCAGCTCGGCTGGCTCGGTTCGGCGCTCTTCGTCCTCAACACCGTCGGCGTGACCCTGTTCCAGGTGCGCACCGCCCGCGCCGTCACCGGCCTGCCCTCGGCGGCCCGGGCCGTCCGTCAGGCGGGAGCCGTCCTGCTCGCCTCTTGCGCGGTCTTCGCGCTCTCGGCCGCGCCCGTTCCGGTCTGGGCGGTGGCGGCCCTGTTGGTCGGCGGCGCGGTGCTCCAGGTGCTCGGCGAGATGAAGCAGTCCGCCGGATCCTGGCAGATCGCCTTCGACCTCGCCCCGGCGGACCGGCTCGGCCAGTACCAGGGCTTCTTCGGCACCGGCGTGGCGGTGGCCCGCACCGCCGGCCCCCTGCTGCTGACCGCCCTCCTCCTCGACGGCGGCGGCCCGGGCTGGCTGGTCCTCGGCGTCCTCTTCCTCGCCGCCGGCTGCGCCATGGGCCCCGCTGTCCGCCGGGCCGAACGCGACCGCCCGTGGCTGGCTCCCGCCGTCGAGCCCGCTGTCGCGCCCCTCGCGCCCACCGGCTGAGGCCGGGGGCAGAGGGCCGGACATCCCCGCCGGGCGGGCTGCTCCGGCCTGGGCCGCGCGCCCCCGGTTGTTATGCTCCGGCGCGGCCGGGGAGGGCCCGGCGGAGAGCCGCGGAGGTGCCGTGAGGGCGGACAGATCAGTGGAGTTCAGGCCCGGGACGATCGACCCGAGGCCGGTGCGGCGGGCCGCGTTCGCGGCGCTCGTACGACCACCGGAAGGGGCCTCGACCCTGCTGCTGTCGGACGCGGACACGGGTGAGCTCGTCGGGGTGGCAGGCCTGCCGGGCCGTCCCGAAGCGGTGCCGTTGGCGCTGTCCCGGGACGGCACCCACCTGCTGCTCCGCACCGGACCGGAGGACCGGCCGGCCCGGGATCTGGTGCTGCTCCGCCTCGCGACGGGCGAGCGGCAGGGGTTCGACGCGGGCACGGACGGCCTCGTCGAGCAGGCGGCGCTCTCTCCCGAGGGTCGTTCGATGGCCACCCTGGTCGACGAGGACGGCGTGCGGGTGGATGTCACCGACCTGGAGACGGGTGCACGGAAGCCGCTGTGGTCGGCCGGCGGCTGGCGGTCGGACAGCGGGGTGGCGTGGTCGCCCGACGGCACACTGCTGGCGGTGGGCTTCATCGACGAGGAGCAGGACCGCACAGACACGGTGGTGCTGTCCCTCGCGGACGGTTCGGCCCTCGCCCGCTACGAGGGGCTGGCGGCCCTGGGCAGCCCCAACGGAGCCTGGACCGGTGAGCGGGAACTACTGCTGGTCGAGGAGTTCTCCGACGAGAGCATTCCGCCGTTGTTCCTCCACGACGTGGCCACCGGAGGGGTCCGGCGCTTCGACCGGGTGCCCGAGCACGTGGGCGGGGCGCTCGCTGTCGCCGCCGGAAGGCTGGTCCAGGTTCTGCCCGGTGGCCTGTTCGGCTGCGCGCTGGACGGTACCGACCCCCGCCCCGTGCTCGGACTCCCCCCGACGTACGAGGTCGGATTCTTCGACGTGAGCGACCTGTTCTGACCTCGGCCGATCGGTCGCTTCGGTGGACCGGGTCTTCGGCACCGAACGATGCCCCGCTCCGGTCCTCGCAGAGGGCGGATCCGGGTGCGGCCTTCCGCCCGCACCCGGGGTGGCGGGGCGGGCTACAGGTGCGGGAGGACGAAGTCGTAGCCCGCCACCGAGTGGGCGTTGCCGGCCGGGCAGCGGCCGTTGGTGGGGTAGCCGTAGAAGTAGAGCCCGTAGCACTTCGGGCAGAAGCGCCAGTTGCGCTGCGAGCCGGGGGGTTCCGGGATGTCGTGGGGCAGGACGAAGTCGTAGCCGGCGGCCGCGTGGGCGTTCCCGGCGGGACAGCGGCCGTTGTCGGGGTAGCCCCAGAAGAACATGCCGTAGCACTTGGTGCAGAAGCGCCAGTTGTGCTGGGCGGTCGGCGTCTCGGGGATGTCGTGGGGGATGTTGAAGTTGAAGCCGGCCGCGTCGTGGCCGGCGCCCGCCGGGCAGGCGCCGTCGGTGGGGTAGCCGCGGAAGAACAGGCCGTAGCACTTGACGCAGAAGCGCCAGTCGGCCTGGCTCGCCAGGAGCTTGGCCTCCTTGGCGTCCTTGGCCGCGGCCGGTTCCGCCGCAGCCCCGATCGCGGCGACGGCGCCCAGGCCGGCCACCGCCGTGAGGCCGATCGCCCGGGTGAGGACCGCGCGGCGGCCCGGCCGGAGCCGGAGGTCGGGTGCGGGATCGTCGTCGTGGGTGTTCGGGAAGCCCATGCGGGTCCACCTCTCCGCCGGTGGTGGCCGGCGAATCATCAGGCAGGGATCGGTCAGGGTTTCGCAACGCCGAGTATCGAGTCGGTGCTGTACACGGTCAACGGAGCGCAGGCGCACGACCCGGCGTCCGGCGCTCCCGGCGCGCCCCCGGTCCGCCAGGTCATACGGTTAATGATGATCTTCGGCCATCGACCGCACTGTTTCCCGTCAATCCGGCTCCGATAAGGGGTATTGACGGCCATTCGGGCATCGGCCGCAAGAATCTGCGGCCGCACACGTCTTCCCCTGTTGATCGAGGACTGACAGGCTGTCCGGCGTTCGCAGAACCGGAGGAGGTTTCGTGTCCCGATTCACCGGCACGGTACTGGCGGTCACCAGTGCCCTCGCCCTCGTCGCAGGCTCGGCCGCGGCGGCCGTCGCAGCACCGGCCCCCGGCGCAGCCGCCGAGGCCAAGGTGGCACCGGTCGACTGGAAGCCGTGCAACCCCGACCCGAGCCAGCCGGACCCGAAGATCTACGACTGCGCCGTCTACCAGGTGCCGCTCGACTACGACCACCCCAAGGGCGAGACCACCGGCATCGCGATGATGCGCCGTCGCGCGAGCGACCCGGCGAAGCGGATCGGCTCGCTGTTCCTCAACCCCGGCGGCCCGGGCGGCAGCGGCTACCTGTGGGCGACCACCACCCGCTTCGGCAAGGACGTCCAGGACCGCTTCGACCTGGTCGGCTTCGACCCGCGCGGCGTGGCCCGCAGCAACCCGCTGAAGTGCTTCACCACCGACGAAGAGGCCGCGGGCGTCAACGACCGCATGATCGGCGTCCCGGTGACCAAGGCCGAGATATGGCAGACCATCGACGCCACCGAGGACTACAGCGACGCCTGTTCGCGCAACGCGGGCCCGCTCATCGAGCACATGTCGACCATCAACGTGGTCCGTGACCTCGACCGGATGCGGCGCGCCGTCGGCGACAGCAAGCTGAACTTCGCCGGCTTCTCCTACGGCACCCTGATCGGCGCCACCTACGCGGGCATGTACCCGGACAAGGTGCGCGCCCTGATCGTCGACGGCAACGTCGACCCCAACCTGCGGATGCACGACGGCGTCGAGTACGACCGCCAGCGCGCCGTCGGCTTCGAGGTCGCCCTGACCGAGTTCCTGAAGCGCTGCCAGACCGCGGGCGCCCCGCGCTGCGCCTTCGGCGCGGGCGACACCCGGGCCAAGTTCGACGCCCTCCGCGACCACCTGCGCACCAGCCCGATCACGCTGCCGGACGGCACCCAGGTCACCCTGTCGAGCTTCACCAGCCAGGTCGCCAGCTCCCTCTACGCGCAGCGCCTCCAGGCGCCGCTCGCGGTGTCGCTGCAGGCCGCCTACCAGGTGCTCAACGCCCCGGCCGCCGCCGCGCAGAGCCTCGTCGCCGCCGCGCCGGCTGCCGCGCCGACCGTCGACCCGGCCGTGGTCGAGAACGCCAAGGTGCTCGCGAAGACCGTGCCGAACGCCCTGCGCGAGGCGTTGCCGGAGACCCCGTACTCCGCCGACGACTCCTACTACGGCGTCAACTGTCAGGACAAGCCGTACCCGTCGAACCCGTGGACCCTGGCCAACCTGGCCAAGCCGTGGGAGAAGGAGTCGCCGACCTTCGGCCGCTACCAGGCCTTCGACGGCCCGACCTGCGCCTCCTGGCCGGCCCCGGCCCGCGACGCCGAGACCTTCACCGGCCCGTGGAACCGGAAGACCGCCACCCCGGTGATGGTCATCGGCAACCTCTACGACCCGGCCACCAACTACACCTTCTCGCAGCGCATGCAGCGCCAGCTGGGCAACGCGGTGCTGGTCTCGGTGGACGTGGTCGAGCACTGCGCCGTCGGCCGCAGCAAGGAGCTGGGCAAGCTGGTCACCGACTACCTGGTGAACCAGAAGGCCCCGGCCCCCGGCCAGCTGCTCAAGCCGGACGTCGAGGCCTTCCCGCCCGTCGCCTGACGCCACCCCGGAAACACCGAACGGCCCGCCCCCGGGAACAGCCTCCCGGGGAGCGGGCCGTTCGGCCGTCGGCGCTCAGTCCGACGGCGGACTGTCCGGCGCCACGCTGTACCGCCGAAGCACTTCGTCCGCCGTGGACCGGTCCAGCAGCCGCAGCTCCCACGGGCCCGTGTTGACGTCGAACTCCTTCCCGAAGCCCACCCACTTGCCGGCCATGTGGCGGCCCGTGGGGTCGACGAGCAGCTGGATCGCGCCGTGGTACCGGGCGCCCCGGTAGTAGCCGGCGTCTGCGGTCTGCTCCGTCCAGGTGCCGGTGACGACGTTGCGGTCGACCGTGAGGTCGAGCGTGAGCGGCGAGTCGGGGTTGGAGGAGGCGCCGGGCAGGGAGGTGGCCGTGATCCGGTTCCCGTGGTGTTCGAGCAGTACGTGGTGCAGCCCGGCGAAGGTGTTCGCCCGGCTGCTGCTGAAGAACTCGTAGTGGCTCAGCCATATCCCGCTGTAGTCGTCGCCCGCGGCGGCGGGAGCGGAAGCCGGGCGCCGCGAAGGCTGGTCTCTCGTCATGTCATGACCTCCGGCTCCGTCGTCCGTCACGCGAGACGGCGGCAAGTGGGTGGACTCGAAACCCAGCTGGTCCGCCGACAGCTTGGTCACGGCTTCCAATGCTCGAAGGTAGACCGGGCGCGGCGTGCGCACGTCGCCCGATTCCCACCGTTGGACGAGTCTCTTGCTGGCGTCGTTGGGTTCTCCGAGGGCTTGCCCGTACGACTCGCACCACAAGCAGGCGGCGGAAGGCCACGGGAACGTCCCCTTCCCGCCGAATGCCCGTTGAGATCACTGCGGCCGGGCGCCTGGAACAGCGCCCGGCCGTGGGCCCGGACGGGGCGTCCGGGCCCACGGTGCACGGCGTCAGCTGGTCAGCAGATCGCGTACGGCGTCGCTCACTTCGGGCAGCACGCCAGGCAGCGCCCACTGGTGGGCGTCGTGCTCGGTGAGTACGACCGGCTCGGACTTCTCCACGGTGACGGCGAAGTTGAACTGGCGCGTGGTCCCGCCGCTGCTGTTCCAGTAGTCGAAGTGCCCGATGTAGCTGATGACCTGGTCGACGGTCAGGCCGGTCTCCTCGGTGGTCTCCCGGTACATTGCGTCCAGGATCGTCTCCCCGGGCTCAACCTTGCCGGAAGGGATCTCCCACATCCCGCCCATGTAGTCGTCGGGGTTGCGGCGCACGAGCAGTACCCGGCCGTTGTGGTTGATCACGGCGGCGGCGACGAAGCCGGTGATTCCGGCGGCTTCGGCGTCGGCTGCCAGGCCGGCCACGAATTCGGGGGAGATGGTCAAAGCAGCTCCTTGTGGTGGTCGCTGATCTTGACGGCCGCGCGGACGTACTGCTCGGCCAGTTCGAGATCCTGTTCACGATGCCAGACCGGGAGCTTGATCGTGTGGGCGTGGGCGTACTCGGCGACGGGGAAGTCCCCAGCCCTGTAGCGACGGTGGGAGTGCGGGTGGCCGGGGAACAGCGGGCCGGGCTGCTGGTACAGCGGGAGCTGGTTCATGGGGCAGGTGGAGCCGGGCCGGTCGAACTCGGTGGCACCCTCGGCGATCAGCGCCGCGTGGAACCGTTCGATCGGCAGACCGCCGAGCACGTCGGGCCGGTAGGTCAACGTCAACCCGTACCAGGACGGGACCACTCCTTCGGGCATCTCGGTGACCTCCAGGCCCGGTATCCGGGCCAGCCGGCTGTTGAGGTAGCGGGCGATCTCCGCCCGTTCGGCGAGGTAGCCGTCGAGGCGGGCCAGCTGGTCGTGGGCGATGGCGGCGGCGATCGGGTGGATGCGGAGCTTGAGACCGGCCCCGGTGACCGCGTACCGCGCGAGCGGCTGGCCGTTCGGGATCTCGGACTTGGCACGCTTGTTGTAGTGCGCGAACGTGATGACCCGGTGGTAGGTGTCGTCGTCGTCCGTGAGGACGAACCCACCTTCGCCGCCTGACAGCGGTTTGGGGCCGTTGAGGGAGAACGCCGAGGCGAGGCCGAAGGTGCCGACCCTCTGCCCGGCGATGCTCGCGCCGTGCGCGTGGGAGCCGTCCTCCAGCATGATGAGGTCGTGGGCGCCGGCAACGGCGACGATGTCGGTCATGTCGGCGGGCTTGCCCCACAAGTGGGTGACCATGACCGCCCGGGACCGCGGCGTGATCAGCTCCTCGATCCGGTTCGGGTCGATGTTGCCGTCCGGCCCGGTCTCGCACAGCACCGGAACCGCCCGGAGGTGGAACAGCGGGGAGGCGGTGGCGTGGAAGGTCCAGGCCGGGACGATGACCTCATCACCGGGCTTGATCCCGGCAGCCCAGTAGCCGGCGTGCAGGGCCGCAGTGCCGGAGCTGGTGGTGACCGCGTGCCGGACGCCGAAGTACGCCTGCAGGCCGTCCTCCAGCTCGGCGACGATGCCGGACCGGCCCGGGACGGAGATCGCCTCCTCCAACTGGGCAGCGACCTTGGCGCGCGTGGTGTCGTCGATCGGCGGCCAGGTGAAGTGCGGGCCGGCGGCGGTGATGGTGGGCTGGCCGCCGAGCAGGGCGAGCGTGCTGGTCACAGCATCTCCCTCGGGTCGATATAGCATCCGGATGCCTTGGACCGGTAGCAGGAGGCGATGAATGCGGCGTGCGCGAGGTGCTGGTTCGGGCTGGAGGTGTTGGGCCGCTCGCCGTCCAGGACCCGGCAGAAGTAGTCGATCTGTGCAGCCGATGCCGACGCGGGCGCATGGGGGCGTGTCAGCTCCTCCGCGACCGCGCCGTCCAGGTCGAGCCGCTGGACCTGGCCCTTGGTCAGCAGCACCGAGCCGCGGGTGCCGACCACGTGCAGCCGCTCGGTCTTCGGGGCCACCCACCTGGACAGCAGTACCGAGCCGTACAGGCCGGCGTCGTAGCCGAGCTGGATGACGGCGGTGTCTTCCGCGTCGTATCCGCCGTCGGGGACAGCGGCAGTGGAGAACTCGGCGATGACCCGGCTGGGCATGCCGAAGTACCAAAGCAGCAGGTCGATCAGGTGGTAGCCCATGTCGATGATGCAGCCACCCCCGGCCTGTCGGACGTCCCCGCGCCATCCGCCTCCGGGGTCGTCGGTGTGGAAGGTGTACTGGCCGTCGATCAGGAACGGGGTACCGATCTGGTCCAGCAGCCCGGCGACGCTGCTGTGGATCGGGTTGAACCGCCGCTGGAGCGTGACCATCAGTTCGACCTGCCCGGCCTCGCAGACCCGGGCGAGCTCTCGGGCCTCCTCCACCGAGGTGGCGAACGGCTTCTCCTTGAGAACGTGGACACCCCGGGCGGCGCACTCCTGGACGACCTCCCGGCCGGCGTGGTGCGGGACGGCGACGACCGCGAAGTCCGGGGACAACGTGTCCAGCAGCTCACTGGCACGGGTGAATCCCGGGACCTGAAGCGCCTCCTGCCGCTGCCGCAGGGTGTCGGGGTTGCTGTCGCAGACGGCGACCAGCTCGGCTCTGCTGGAGCCGAGCAGGCCGGGCAGGTGGTCTTCGAGCGCTTGGTGGCCGAGGCCGATGACCGCAACGCGTCGTTTCATGCGCGGACTCCTTCCGCTGTGTGAAGGAACTTGTCGGTGCACGACGAGTAGAGCTCAACTTGCAGTGACCATCCAGGCGTTGTCCGTAGTCCCGGGGTGGTCCCGCCCGTACGCGCAGTACGCTCACGGTCACAGTCGATGATGGGATTGGCCCCGTGGACGACCAGATCCGGCACCCCCTCGCGTACGCCCGCGCGCTTCGCGGCTGGTCTCAGACCGATCTGGCGGCCCGCATCCACCGCGCCGCCAGGAACAGGCCCGAGGGCCTTCGCTCCGGTGCTGACAAGGCGGCCGTCAGCAAGTGGGAGAACTGGCGCAAGACGCCCGGCATCGAATCCCAGCTCCTGATCGCCGAAGCCTTCGACGTCCCGATCGCCGACCTGGAAGCCTGCGAGTGGCCTCATTGGCTGCCGGGGCAGGAACTGCCGGTGCCGCTCGGATCGGCGTTCACCGTCCTCGCACTTCGAGATGCACAGAGAGCCGCAATGGACCATCGCCGCCGCACCTTCATGGCCTTCAGCGCGCTCGCGCTGGCCGGCCTCTCCACCCAGTGGGCCGCCCTCGAGCCCGACCGGCTCACCACCACCCTGAACGGCAAGCGTGTCGATGCCGAGTTGGTCGACTGGCTGGAGGGCACCAGTGCCGAATTGACTGCTCTGCCCACCGAACAGCGCCAGCATACGGCGAAGTTGATGGATGCCCAGCTGGACACGGTGACCGACCTGCTGGAACAGGGCCGTTACACCGAATCCATCGGCCAGCGTCTGCACCTGCTCGCCGCCTCCTTGGCGAGCACCTGCGGCTGGCACCGCTTCGACCAGGGCCAGCACCATGCGGCGGGCAAGCTCTGGAATGCGGCTCTCACCAACGCGCACGCCGCACATGACCGCGACCTCGGCGCCGGCGTCCTCTCGGACTTCGCCTACCAGTCCATCTGGCTCACCCGGCCCGACGCTGCCGTCGAACCACTCAGCCAGGCCCTCATCCACACCCGTCACCCCACCGCCCGCTCCCTGCTTCACCTTCGCCGGGCCCGCGCGCATGCCGCCCTCGGCGCCGCCTCCTACTGTCGCCGCGACCTCGCCGCCGCCGAGACCGCCCTGCTGACCGACAGTCCCGACCCGGCTCCAGCCTGGTGTCGGTGGATGAGCACAGCGGACCTTGCCGTCGATTCCGGCCAGTGCATGCTCGATCTCGGCCACGTCGCCGAGGCCCACACCCGCATCGACGAAGGCATGAGTCTGCTGCCGCGCTCGCGTGACAAGACCCGTGGCATCTTCCTGACCTATGAGGCCCGCAGCCTGCTACAGGCACGCGACGTCGAGCAGGCTCTCGCCGTGACGAACCAAGCCCTCGACCTTGCCACCCGGATCGGTGCCGACCGGTGCGTCACCTTGGTGCGTGAACTCGCCCCGGCGTTCAAGCCCTACTGCCAGGTTGACGGCGTCGCCGACCTCATGGACCGCCTCAGGGTCAGCTGAGCGGGTGAACCGGGGCTCCGTCAATCAGGTACTCCCCGGCACCCCGGTCGGGCCCTGCTCCGACCGGGGCCCCTCATGCGGGATCAGAGGTCGCCGAGCGGGAACTCCGGGTCGGCGAGGGCCTTCGTGTCCACCGTCCGTCCCGAGCGGATCAGGGTGCGGATCGGGTCGACCACGTCCCAGACATTCACGTTCATGCCGGCCAGGACCTTCCCCTCACTCAGCCAGAAGGCGATGAACTCGCGGGTGGCGGGATCCCCCCGGAACACCACCCGGTCGTAGCCGCCGGGCTCGACCCAGCCGACGTACTCCAGGCCGAGGTCGTACTGGTCCGAGAAGAAATAGGGAACACGGTCGTACACCGCGTCCTCGCCGAGCATCGCGCGGGCCGCCGTCTGGGGCTGGTTGACGGCGTTGGCCCAGTGCTCGACGCGGATGTGCCGCCCCAGCAGCGGGTGGTAGGCGTTGGCGACGTCGCCGGCCGCGTGGATGTCCGGGTCCGAGGTGCGCAGGTGCTCGTCGGTCTTGATGCCGTTCTCCACCTCCAGCCCGGCGGCCTCGGCGAGTTCGGTGTCCGGGGAGATGCCGATGCCGACCACCACCGCGTCCGCCGGGACCGTGGTGCCGTCCGCCAGCCGGACGCCGGTCACCCGGCCGTCCGTGCCGGTCAGTTCGGCGACCTTCGCCTCGAACCGCAGGTCCACGCCGTGGTCGCGGTGCAGGTCGGCGAAGACCTGTGCCACCTCGCGGCCGAGCACCCGCAGCAGCGGCAGTTCCGCCGCCTCCAGTACGGTCACCTCCGCGCCCGCCGCCCGGGCCGCGGCCGCCGTCTCCAGACCGATCCAGCCCGCGCCGATCACCACGATCCGGGCGCCCGGACGGAACGCCTTGCGGAGCCCGTCGCTGTCCTCGACCCGGCGCAGGTAGTGCACGCCCGGGAGGTCGGCGCCCGGTACCGGGAGCCGGCGCGGCACCGATCCGGTGGCCAGCAGCAGCTTGGAGTACGCCAGTTCGCCGTCGGCGGCCAGGGAGACCGTGCGGTCGGCCGGGTGGATCGCGGTCACCCGGGTGCCGAGCCGCAGCGTCACGTCGTGCTCCGCGTACCACTCCGGCGGGTGGACGTAGATCTTCTCCCGCGAACTCTTGCCCAGCAGATACCCCTTGGAGAGCGGCGGACGCTCGTACGGGCGCTCGTGCTCGGCGCCGATCAGCACGATGCCGCCGGTGAATCCGGCCTCGCGCAGCGCCTGCGCCGCCTTCGCGCCGCCGAGGGAGGCGCCGACGATCACGATGGGACGCTGCCGCCCGGCACCGTCGGTACCCGTACTGTCCGTGGCCATGCTGAACTCCTCGCTCTGCGGCGGAAACCACGGACAGCCTGCCGCCGCCCGGCGGGCCTGTCGAGACGACGTCCGGCGCGCCGCCCCGGCTCCCCCGAACGGGTGACGCGACCCCGGAGCGGGCGAGAAGTCAGGGAGTCGTCGCGTCCCGGACCAGGGCGGTGTCCGTGAACTGCTCGAACCGCACGATCCGTCCGCCGCGCACCGTGAAGTGGTGCGCCACCCGCACGTTCAGCGGCCGCCGGGTGGCCTTGTGCACCGCCGTGTAGCGGGCCAGCACCACCACGTCCTCGCCGCTGACCACGTACCGGTCGTCGTGCGCGGTCCAGTCCTCCCACTCGGCGGCCAGCCGGTCCATCACCCCGCCCGTGACGCCCTTCGGCGTCCGGTAGGTGCCGGCCAGCGGGAAGCCCGCCATCTCCGTCCACTCCACGTCCTCGGCGAGCGTCGCCCGCAGCGCGGCCAGGTCGCCCCGCGCCGAGGCCAGGTACTGGCGGCGGACCACGTCGGCCGGGGCGTCCGACTCGGCGAACGCGGCCGCGGCCCTCGGAATCTCGATCATCGCGCTCAGCCCCAGACCAGCTCGCCCTTGGCGACCTTCGTCCCGAGGTCGACCGCCAGCGGCATGCCCAGCCCGGGGAACCGCCGGTCCAGCGCCTCCCGCGCCGAGGCCGCGTCCGGCGCCCGGCCGACCTCGGTCTCGAAGGCCCGCAGGTAGTCGCGGGTGTGGTCGATCGAGGAGGTGTCGGTGGGCGCGTCGGTGGTCCGGTGCCCGGCCACCACGAAGTCCGGCTCCAGCGCGGCCATGCCGTCCAGCAGGTCGATCCAGGCCGCGCGCTGCTCCGGCGTCGGGGTGTCGGCCGTCCACACGTGCAGGCCCTGGAACAGCAGCACCCCGCCGAACAGCGCCCGGTGGTGGTGCTGCCAGAGGTAGTGCCGGTCCGGCAGGTGGAAGTCGGCGCCGCGCAGCTCGAAGCGGTGGCCCTCGAAGACCAGCTCGTCGCCGGGCAGCACCTCCGGGAGGACCAGCCGGGTCGGCAGCTCGGGGCCGAGGTGCGCCCAGGCGCGGAGCTTGGGCTCGAAGGTCTCCTGGATGTGCTCGACGGTCGACGCGGTGGCCAGGAACCGGGCCTCCGGGAAGGCGTCCCGCACCTCCTGGGCGCCGAAGTAGAAGTCAGGGTCGCCGTGGCTGACGAAGACCGTGGTCAGCCGCTTGCCGGTGGCCCGGATCCGCTCCACCAGGCGCCGCCCGTCGGACCGGGTGAACCCGGCATCCACCAGCAGTGCGTCCTGGGGGCCGGTGACCAGCACGGACGTCTTGTTGAGCGAGCTGTCCGGGCTGTCGATGACCTCGAAGTCGAGGGCACTCATGAACGGTCTCCTTCCTCGCGGCCGGGCGCGTCGTCCCGCGCACCGGGTGCGTATGTCTCGCGTGCCGGGGTGCGTACGCCTCGCCGCCCAGCATCGGCGAACCGGCGCCCGCCCGCACCCCGGGACGACGCACCCCCGCACCCCGGGACGACGGCCGAAAGCGCCGGGGCGACGGCGCCCGGTCGCGCCGCGGGCCGGCGGCTCACCCGCGCGGGCGCAGCCGGATCACGGCGACCGAGGAGAGCAGGGTGGCAGCGGCCAGTACGGGCCAGAGCGCACCCGGACCGACGGCCAGCAGCGCGGTCAGCGCCGCCGGAGCCAGGGCGCGGCCGACGCCCATCGACAGCTCCCAGCGCGCCAGCGCCCGGCCCAGCAGGTGCGGCGGGGCGGTCGCGGCCACCAGTGCCGTCCCCGCGCCGGAGTAGAGGATCTCGCCGAACGTGTACAGCACCGACACCGCCGCCACCGCGCCCGCCGCGGCCGTGCCGCCGAGCCCGCCCGCCGCCCAGAAGCCCAGGTAGGAGAGGGTGAGCGCGATCCCGCCGGCAGCCAGCACGGTGTGCCGCGACCGCTCGCGGAACCGGAGCACCACGGCCAGCTGGAGGGCGATCACCAGCACGGTGTTGCCGACGAAGATGCCGGAGGACCAGGCGGCGGAGGCGTGCAGGTGCAGCACCAGCAGGGCCGGCAGGGCCACCTCCAGGACGTCGAAGGTGAAGGCGAAGGGGAGGTTGGCGACGCTGAGCAGGGTGATCCGGCGCAGCGCCGCATCGGCGGCGGAGACGGCGGAGACGGGGGAGACGGGGGAGACGGGGGAGGGGGAAGGAGCGGGAACGGCGGGGGTGGTCGCGGCGGACCGTGGTGCGGACACCCGGAGCGAGTGCACCAGCCCCGCCGCCAGCAGGCAGGCCGCCGCGGTGACGCCGGCGAGCAGCTTCAGCGTCCCCGTGCCGCCGGCCACCGCGAGCGTCGCCAGCAGCGCGCCCGCGCCCAGCCCGGCGTTGCGCAGCGTCCGTCCGGCGGCCAGGGCGGCGTCCCTGGTTCGGCCCTCTGTGAGCGTCGACACCACGGCCGCGTGGGTGGCGGGCCAGGACTGGCTGCCCACGCCGAGCAGCACCGCGGCCGCCGTGAACCCGGGCAGCCCGTCCGCCAGCAGCAGGGTCACCGACCCGGCCGCCCGGACCAGCAGCGTCGCCGCGGCGGGCAGGCTGCGCGCGCCGAGGTCGATCCACCGGCCGGTCAGCGGGAGCACCAGCAGCCCCGCGACCATGCCGGCGGACATCGCGAGGCCCGCCGATCCGGCGTCCAGGGCGAGGACACCGATGCCGTAGAGCAGCAGGAACGGCCGCAGCAGTCCGGTGCCGAGGGCGTCCACCACCAGGGCTGCGGCGTAGCGGGGCCCGCCGGCGGCGGTCAGCAGACCGAGCAGCGCGGCCGGTCCGCTCCGAGGACGCTCGACGGGGCGCTCGACAGGGCGCTTGGCAGGGCGTTCGACGGGGTGCTCGCCGTGGGGCACGGGAGCGGTCGGAGGGGAGGGCTCGGGGACGGGGGACGGGGCGTCGGGCTGCCGCTTCGGGCTCTGGATCAGGCTCATGGCCGGTACCGTCCGCCCGCACCCGGCCCGCGCGCACGTCGATTGACGAGTCCCGTCAATCGACGCCGGACCGGTCCGCCGCAGGTGACAGGATCGGGGCGTGAGCCTGACCATCGACATCACCGGCCTGCCCGACGAGCGGCTGCTCTTCACGCCCTCGCCGCTCGCGGAACTCAGCGCCATGCTGCATGTCCTCGCCGAACCGGCGCACCACCCGGACCTGCACGGCTGGGCGGCGAGCACCACCGCCACCGTGCCGCCCGCGCTGGCCGAGCGGCTGGCCGAGGCCGAGTTCCTCTGGCGTTCCTCGCGCGCCGACTTCCTCGTCCCCGGCATCCCCGGCGCCACCCTCGCCGAGGAGCTCGACGCCGTCGACCGGATCGACGACGAGCAGTACGTCCGGGCGGCGCTCGTGACGACCTGCGGCGTCTCCCGGATCACCCGCCGGACGGCCTCGCCGCTCACCGACCCGGTCGAGCAGGAACGGGCCCGGGAGCTGGCGCTCGCCCGGGGCCCCCGCCAGGCGGACTTCGCGGACTGGCTGCTCACGGACCCGCCCGCCGTCCGGGCCACGGTCCGGCGGATGCTGGAGGACTGCGCGGAGACCTTCTTCGCCGACGCCTGGCGCCGGGTGCTGCCCGAACTGGCCGCCGACGCCCGGCGCAAGACCGACCTGCTGGTGCGGCACGGCGCGGTCGAGGCGCTGGCCGCCGTCTCCTCCTCGGTCGTGCTGGAGGACGCGGGCGAGGGACGGCGCCGGATCGTCGTCGACAAGCTCCAGGACAACGCGACCAGCGCGACCGGCGCGGGCGGTGTCACCTTCGTCCCGACCGCGTTCGGCCGCCCGCACCTGCTGGTGGTGTCCGCGGCCGGCTGGCGTCCGGTGGTGCAGTACCCCGTGGCCGCGCCGGGCGTGCCCGAACCGGTCTCGCTCGCGGTGGTGCAGCAGCGGCTGGAGGCGCTCGCCCACCCCGTCCGGCTCCGGCTCGCCCGCACCATCGCGCGGGGCCCGCACACCACCGGCGAGCTGGCGGCGGCCTGGCAGCTGAGCGCGCCCGAGGTGTCCCGGCACCTGGCGGTGCTGCGCCGGGCCGGGCTGCTGACCACCCATCGGCGCGGGCGCTACATGCTGTACCAGCTGGACCTGGCGGGCAGCGCCCGGCTGGGCACCGATCTGCTGGAGGCGGTGCTGCGGTGACGGGGCCGCGTCGACGGGGAACACCGGCCGGGCCGAGCACGTTCGTGCGGGCATGACCACTGACGCCACTTCTGCCACTGACGCCACTGACGCGACCGATGCCACTGACGCGACCGATGCCACCGATGTCGCTCCCGCCGTTCCCGAGATCCTCCGCTACGCCGCCTTCGCCACCGACCCGGCCGGCGGGAACCCGGCGGGCGTGGTGCTGGACGCCACCGGCCTGAGCGCCGACCGGATGCTGGCGATCGCGGCCGAGATCGGCTACTCCGAGACGGCGTTCCTGGTCCCGGGCCCGGCTGCCGGGGAGTACGCCGTCCGCTACTTCAGCCCCCTGGTCGAGGTGCCGTTCTGCGGCCACGCCACCGTCGCCTCCGCCGTGGCGCTCGCCGAGCGGGTCGGCCCCGGCCGCTTCCTCTACCGCACCGCGTCGGGCGAGGTGCCGGTCGAGGTGACGGCGGACGCGGACGGCGGCCTTCGCGCCACCCTCACCAGCGTCGAACCCCGGGTGGAGGAGGCCGGGCCGGCGGACGTCGAGGAGGCGCTCGCGCTGCTCGGCTGGGCCGCCGAGGACCTCGATCCCGCACTGCCGCCCCGGTACGCCTACGCGGGCGCACGCCACCTCGTCCTCGCCGCCGGGACCCGTGACCGGTTGGCCCGGCTCGACTACGACTTCGACGGGCTCGCGGCTTTCATGACGGCCCGGGACCTCGTCACCTTCCAGCTGGTGTGGCGGGCCGCCCCCGACGTCTTCCACGTCCGCAACCCCTTCCCGGTCGGCGGCGTGGTCGAGGACCCGGCCACCGGGGCGGCCGCGGCCGCCTTCGGCGCCTACCTCCGCGACCTGGGTCCGGCCGCCGCCCCGGCGGTGCTCACCCTCCACCAGGGCGAGGACATGGGCCGACCGGGCACGCTCCTGGTCGATCTGGGCAGTGCGGCGCCGCGGGTGCGGGTGTCCGGCGCGGGGGTCGCGATCGGCCAGGAGGGCCCTGTGTCGTGACTCTTGAGTGAGGGTCAGGCGGCGGCGCGCCGGGGGCGTCCGACGGGCTCGGCGGCGGGTGAGACCGAGCGGAAAATATGGTGGTGTGAAGAGATCTTTGCAGGCCCTATGCTTCGTGCGTTCACGTCGTCTTCGCACGAAGCAAGGTCTGCCGGATGAAGCTCCCCAAGGTGTCCGCCGTGGTCGCGGCCGCCGTCCTGGCCCCCGCCGTCCTCTTCCCCTCGTCGGCCTCCGCCGCCGACGCCCCGCGGCCCACCGGGGCCTCCGGAGCCGACACCGCCGCCGACAAGCCGGACGGCTCCGGTACCCAGGAGGAACAGGACCGGGCGGAGATCCAGCGACTGCTGGCCGACCCGTCGACCGGCGAGACCGTGCGGGAGGCGGCGCAGAAGGCGCTGGCCGCGGGAACCCCCGCCGCCCTGCGGCAGTTCCTGGCGACCGACCTCCAGTCGGCGCGCGAGGGCGACGACCGGCTCAGGACCACCCGGATCATGGCGGCCGGTGGCCCGGCGGTGAAGAAGGCCGCCGGCGCCGCGATGCTGGGCTCCTGGGCGGACGTGGTGAAGTTCCTCAAGGAGGGCCAGTACGTGGCCCGGGCCCAGGACGACCGGGCGGAGATCGAGGCGATCCTCGCCGACCCGGCCACCGGCCGGAGTGTGCGCGAGGCGGCGCAGAAGGCGCTGGACGCCGGTACCCCCGCCGCGCTGCGCGAGTTCCTGACGGTCGGCCGGCAGGACGCCCAGCTGACGGATGACCGGGTCAGGACCGCCCAGATCTTCAGCGTCGGTGGTCCGGCAGTGAAGGAAGCCGCCCTGGCCGCGATGGCCGGCTCGTACGCGGACGTGGTGAGGTTCCTCAAGGAGGGCCAGTACGTGGCCCGGGCCCAGGACGACTGGGCGGAGATCGAGGCGATCCTCGCCGACCCGGCCACCGGTCGGAGTGTGCGCGAGGCGGCGCAGAAGGCGTTGGACGCCGGTACCCCCGCCGCGCTGCGGCACTTCCTGGAGTCCGAGCTCCCCGTCAAGCGTGAGAGTGACGACCGGCTCAGGCTCGTCCAGATCATGTCCCAGGGCGGTCCCGCCGTGCGGGACGCCGCGAACGACGCGATGAACGGCTCGTACGCGGACGTGGTGAGGTTCCTGAAGGAGGGCCAGTACACGGCCCGGGCCCAGGACGACCGGGCGGAGATCGAGCGGCTGCTCGCCGACCCGGCGACCGGCCGGGGCGTCCGGGAGACGGGCCAGAAGGCGTTGGACGCCGGCACTCCCGCCGCGCTGCGGCACTTCCTGGAGTCCGAGCTTCCCGTCCAGCGGGAGCACGACGCCCGGGTGGCGCTGAGCCAGATCGTGTCCAAGGGTGGTCCCGCGGTGCGGGCCGCCGCGAACGCCGCGATGAGCGGCTCGTACGCGGACGTCGTGAAGTTCCTCCAGGAGACCCAGTACACGGCCCGCGCCCAGGACAACCGGGCGCAGGTCTCGGAGATCGCCGAGACCGGTGGACCGGCCGTCAAGAAGGCCGCGCTCGCCGCGTTGAACGGCAACGACCAGGCGGTCGCGACCTTCCTCAACGAGGGCTGGGCCAAGGCGCGGGCCGAGGACGACGCCGCGGCCGAGGCCAAGCCCGGTACCGGGCCGACGGCTCGTCCGACGGAGCAGCCGGCCACCACTCCGGCGACCGCCCCGGCCGCGCAGAACGGCGGCGCCGGCGGCCAGGTCGTCCAGGCGGCTGTCACCACCACCGGCAAGGGCACCGGCACCGCCGCTGTCACCCGGACCACCACCGGCACCACCGTGACCGCCGGCTCCGGCCGGCTCGCGGCCACCGGCACCGAGGGCCTCGGCCTGGAGGCCGGCGGCGCCGCCGCGGCCGTCGCCGCCGGTGCGGCGCTGGTCGTGGTGTCCCGTCGCCGTCGCGCCGAGGAGAGCTGACCCGTCCTCGGTATCGTCCGGCTCCCGGCCCCCGGCGCCGTGCGGGCGGCCGGGAGCCGGACGGGCCGGTTCAGCCCGCCGAGAGGTAGAAGGTGTCCCCCGACAGGGCGGCGTACTCGCTGATCTGGTTGGGGGCCGTGCCCGGGGTGAGCTCGCGGTCCAGGCTTGTCCGGGCGTCCAGAACCACGCTGCCGTTCTGGGTGCGGCCGTAGACCGCTCCGTGCCAGACGGCCGTGACCGAGGGGGCCACCCGTTCCCCGGCGCCGGCCGAGGTCGGGATCTGCCACAGGACGGTGACCCCGGCCGCGTCGATGCCGAGCAACTGTCCACCGTCCGCTCCACTGGCCTGGCACACGGTCGTGGCCCGACCGTCGAACCGGCAGCTGTCGGTGTCCAACGTGTACTTCTCGGCCAGCGCCGGCAGGGGCAGGCTCTCCCCGGTCCCGGTGGACAGCAGGGTGGGCTCCCGTTGCCCACGGGCGAGGATCTTGTCGGTGGCGAACACGGACAGGTTCGTCTTGACCTCGCCGGTCAGCGCCTTCCAACGGACCGCGCCGTCGGCGGTCGAGAGTGCCTTGACCTCCAGGGGCATGTCGTGGAAGTAGGTGTCCCACTTCCCGGTCGTGGAGGAGACCCCGACGACGGTGTCGCCCTGGAGCACTTGGGCCTCGAAGTTCGCCGCCTTCCAGGCGACCGTGCCGGTGGCCAGGTCGATCGCGTAGCTGGTGGGAGGGCCGGACAGGCTGGCGGCGACCACGAGGGCCCGGCCTGCGGCGATGCCCGCGACGGCGGGTACCTGCTTGCCGATCGTGCCGTCGTCGACGGTGACCCGGCCGGCCTCCTCGTGGGTGTCGAGGTCGAGGATGTCGACCTCGACACCGTAGTGCTCGGAGACGGTGCCCTCGCCGGGGACGGTCAGCGGGAACGCGGCCACGGCGTATCGCTTCCCGCCCGCAGTGCCCACGGCAGGGCGTGCGGGTCCGAGGCCCCCGGACATCCAGGTCGACCATCCGTACAACGACCCCTCGGGGAGTTTCCCGTGGGAGGTCATCGAGGCCGTCTGTGCGCCGTCCCGGACGTCGTACGAGACCAGGCTCTCGGCACCCACCACGGAGACCACGTCGAGGCCGTCCAGCACGAGGGGACGGACATCGGCGTCGCCACTGCCGGCGACGACCTGGGTGAACTTCACCGGCGGGTCGGCCCGGACGGGTTCGGGCCTCGGCGGGCCGGAAGGCTGCGAGGCGGACGGACCGGTGGTGGCCGACGGACTGCCGCCCGAGCCACCGCCGGGCGTCGCGGGGGCACCGGAGGCCGGGACGGGCGCGCCGGCAGCCGCACTTGACGGGGCCGCCTTCGGGTCCGGCGAGTCGTCGGTGAGGAGCCTGGTGCCTCCGTAGCCCGCCGCCACCACGAGGACCAGGGCGAGGATCAGGAGCAGGACCGTGCGGGGGTCGCCCCTGCGGATGTTCTGGATCAGCTGGTCGCCGAGCGCCAGGTTCCCCGTGTTGCGGGACCTGCCGTCGATGATGATGCCGTCCCGGCCGATCCGCGGCGGGTCGGCGGGCGGCGGCGGGGTGGACGGCAGTGGCGGGACCTGTGCCGCCGGAGCCGGGACCGGTACGAGCGCCGTCAGCTGGACCGCGAACTGCGGCTCGGTGGACATCACCTGCACCAGGACCCGGCAGAGTTCCGCCTGGGCGGCCGGTTCCTGCGGACCGGAGTCGAAGGCCGCCACGGCGGCCCGGCCGTCCGGCTCCGAGGAGAGCCGCCGCCGAACGGCCTCCCCCGCGGCCTCGGCCACGGCGCGGCCGGTGGTTCCCACGATCCCCGATGCCACGTCGGTCATGAGCCCGACAACAGTCGAGGCAAGATCTGACTCGCTCAAAACGCCCCCCCGGCAAAGTCATTGACACTCAAGCGTGGCAGCAGGAGCCGCCCGCGTCCGCCCTCCGCTCGACCACTGCGACCGAATCGTGACCACCCGTCGCCGTCCGGCCACCCGCCGGACCTCGGTCGGCCACCGTGGACCGTGGAGCGGGCAGTGGAGTGGACCGCGAATCGGAGGGCGAGCGTCAGAGCACGGCCGGGTGCCGAACCGCCCCGGTGGCCCCCGTCGGCCGTCGGCCGTCGGGAAAACGTGTGGCGTCGATCGGCGGGGGTGCGAGAGCCTGCGCGGGTGGATCAGGAAACAGGTCGGACGGCTGCCGTCCATCTCACCCATGACGGCGACTACCTGGGGCTGCTCGGCCCCTTCGGGCTGACGGACCCTTGGTGGTCGTCGGTCGGCACGCTCACCGAGCGCCTCTCGGCGGAGGCCGGGGTACCGGTGGTCGTGGTCAGGCTGGTCGGGGTGACGGGTGGTGAGGGCTGTTCGGGCGGGCACACGGTGTACCACGCCGAGGCGCTGGAGCGGCCGGCGGACCGGGCGCCGAGGCCGGCCGGGCCGGAGGCGGAAGCGCTGCTGGGTCCGGCCGAGCGGCGGGCCGGGTGGGCCACGCCCGCCGGGCTGCGGGCGGCGCTCGACTGGGCGGAGCGGGCGCTGACGGCGGTCGGGCGGCCGGTCACCGGGCCGGTCGAGCAGGTGCGGACGTGGAACCTGTCCGGGGTGTTCCGGCTGCCCACGGCCGCCGGACCGGCCTGGCTGAAGGTGATCAACCCGGCTTTCAACGCCTCCGAGGGGGAGGTGATCGCGCTGTTCGGCGCCGCCGCCGGCCCGGCGCTGGTGCCGACCGTGCTCGCCGCCGACCCGGCGCACGGGCGGGTGCTGCTCGACGACGTACCGGGCGAGGACTGCTGGGGCCCTTCGGCCGAGGAGGTGGCGCAGGCCGTGGCGGGCCTGGTCACCGCACAGGTGGCGCTGGCCGCCGAAGGCCGGGCCGGTGCGGCCGGGCTGCCCGACCGCACCCCCGGTGCGGTGGCCGCCGCCGTCCCGGGCCTGCTCGACCGGCTGGCCGCGACGGCCGAGCTGACGGGCGAGGAACTGGACGCCGCGCGGGCCCTGGCCGCGCGCCTGCCGGAGCTGGTCGGGGAACTCGCGGCCTGCGGACTGCCGGAGACCGTGGTGCACGGTGACTTCCACCCCGGCAACTGGCGTTCCGACGGCTCCGGGCTGGTGGTGATCGACTTCGCCGACACCTGTTTCGGCCACCCGGTGACGGACGGGCTGCGGCCGCGCGGCTTCGTGGACGGGGAGCGTTGGGAGCAGGCGGCCGGGGAGTGGGCCCGGGCCTGGCGCGAGCGGGTGCCGGGGTGCCTGCCGGAACGGGCGCTGGAGCTGGCCGGGCCGCTGGTGCACTTCGGCTACGCCCTGCGGTACCAGGAGTTCCTGGACCACATCGAGGACAGCGAGCGCCCGTACCACGAGGGCGATCCGGCGGCGGAGGTCCGGCACGCGGTGGCGGCGGCGGGCTGACCCCGGCGCCCGGACGGCCCCCCGGCCCCCCGGCCCCCCGGCCCCCCGGCCCCCCGGCCCCCCGGCCCCCCCGGCCCCCCGGCCCCCGGACTGCCGGATGCCCGGACCCCGGGGCCCGCCGGCTTCGGAGGTCCCGACGGCGGCGGTCGGCGCCGCGCCGGACGTGGCGCGGCGCCGACCGCCGGTCAGCCGGTCGGGTCGATCCGCCGCCCGTCCCGGGCCCCGTACAGGGAGAGCGCCTCGACCGGGCAGTAGTCGACCGCGTCGGCCAGCTCCGAGGTCAGCGGCTCTCCGGCGGCGCCGGTCGGCTGTTCCCGCACCGGCCGGGCGAGCCCGTCGGTGCCGAGCGCCAGCGAACCGGGTGCGGTGGCCGCGCACATGCCCGAGCCGATGCACCGGTCCCGGTCCACCTGGACGATGACCGCCGGTGCCGCCCCGGTCGCCTCCCGACCCGTCACCAGGAGACCCGCAGCTGCTGCGGGCTGCGGGTGAGCAGACCGCGCCGCCAGTCGATGGCCTCCACCGTCCCGGCGAGCCGCAGCGAGGGCAGCCGGCGGGCCAGCCGGTGCAGGGCGAGCTCCAGTTCCATCCGGGCCAGCCAGGCCCCCAGGCAGTGGTGCGGCCCGGCGCCGAAGGTGTACATCGGTGCGGCGAGCGGGGAGAAGAGCTCGGTCAGCAGGTCCCCGGTGAACACCTCGGGGTCGTTGTTGGCGGCGCCGGTGTCGGCGGCGACCACACTCCCGGCCGGGATCCGCACCCCGCCGATGTCGAGGTCCTCCACGGCCCGCCGCAGCAGCCCCGGCAGGACGTCGGAGTCCCCCAGCGGGACGGCGCGCAGCAGCTGTTCGGTGGCGTCGGCGGCGCTCTGCTCGTCCGAGGCGAGCTGCTGCCAGGCGTCGTGCCCGTCGCTGAGCAGATAGACCAAGGCGTTGCCGAGGGAGGTCATGGTGGTCTCGTGCCCGGCCACGACCAGGCCGATGACGAGCGAGACGATCTGCTCCTCGGTGATCCCCGGGGTGTCGGCGGCGGCAGCGAGCAGGCTGCTGACGAGGTCGTCGCCGGGCGCGGCACGGCGTTCGGCGATCACCTCGGCGCCGAAGCCGGCGAACTCGGTCATCGCGGTGCGGATGGCCTCCGCCGAGTACGCGGTGGCGGACAGGGCGTGGTCGCTCCAGTGCTCCAGCCGCTTGCTGTCGACACCGTCCAGGCCCATCAGCCGGCTGATCACGGCGATCGGCAGCGGACGGGTGTAGCCGGCGACGATGTCGGTGGGCGAGCCCCGGTCGATCAGCTCGTCGATCAGGCTCTCCACGACCGAGGCGACCCAGGGGCGCCACCGGGCGATCGCGCGCGGGGTGAAGGCGCGCTGCACGGTGCGGCGCAGCCGCTGGTGCTCGACGCCGTCGATGTTGAGCATCGAGGACGGGTCGTCGAGCAGGTTCGGGGTGAGCGAGACGGGCGGGGCGCCGGGGGCGTAGAGGGGCGCGCGCCCGAGGCGCGGGTCGGTCAGCACCTGGCGGACGTCGGCGTGCCGGCTGACCAGCCAGATGGGGGTGCCGGTGGGCAGGGCGGCCAGCCGGGGCGGGCCGGGCTCGAGCAGTCGCAGGCAGTGCAGCGGCGGCAGGACGGCCAGGTCGGCGGGACGGGGGTCGGGGGCGGTGCCGGTTCCGGCACCGGTGGCACTGTTCTCGGCGGACATCCGTACTCCAGACTCCAGGGCGGTGGCCGCTTGGAGGGCGGCCGACGGGGGGTGGATCCGGGCGGTGCGCGGGGACGGGCGGCGTGGTCGACGGCGTGCCGAGTGGGCCGGGTTGGCTTCGACCGTACGTGGGCGACGGGCCACAGTCAGCGACGAAACCAGCCAACGCCGGGGTGGGAAGGGGGCGGTGAGGGCGCGACGACACTGACGGGCGCTCAGCGGTGGCCGCGCGCCCCGGCTCGCGCCCCGGAACGGTCGCCGGCGGGTGGCGGCGCGGTGCGGACGGGGTGCCGGCGGGTGGCGGCGCGGTGCGGACCGAGTGCCGGTGCGGTGCGGAACGGGTGTCGGCGGGGGTGTCGGCAGGGCGCGGGCGGGGGTGCGGGAGGGGGTGCGCCGCCCGCCGGGCAGGCGTGCCCCCGGCGGGCCGCGGCGACCAGTGGGACGGATCACCAGGGGCGTTCCCCGGCCACCCGACGTGGCGGGCGCTAGGCTGCTCGGGCGGGTCGTCCGACTCGCGTCGACGCAGGTCACGCCGGTGCGCAGGGGCACCGGCCGACGGAGGAGAACCGGATGGCCCAGCAGGTCAAGGCAGTCGTCGCGCGCGCCAAGGGCGCACCCGTGGAGGTGACGACGATCGTCGTGCCCGACCCCGGGCCGGGCGAGGTGGTGGTGCGGATCCAGGCCTGCGGGGTGTGCCACACCGATCTGCACTACCGCGAGGGCGGGATCAACGACGAGTTCCCCTTCCTGCTGGGGCACGAGGCCGCGGGCATCGTGGAGACGGTCGGCGAGGGTGTCACCGAGGTCGCGACCGGCGACTTCGTGGTCCTCAACTGGCGCGCCGTCTGCGGCCAGTGCCGTGCCTGCCGGCGCGGGCGCCCGCAGTACTGCTTCAACACCCACAACGCCAAGCAGAGGATGACGCTGCTGGACGGCACCGAGCTGTCCCCGGCCCTGGGCATCGGCGCGTTCGCCGAGAAGACCCTGGTCGCCGCCGGCCAGTGCACCAAGGTCGACCCGGCCGCCGACCCGGCCGTCGCCGGGCTGCTCGGCTGCGGTGTGATGGCGGGCATCGGCGCCGCGATCAACACCGGCAACGTCGGCCGCGGCGACTCGGTCGCCGTGATCGGCTGCGGCGGCGTCGGCGGGGCCGCCGTGCTGGGGTCCCGGCTGGCCGGCGCGGCGAAGATCATCGCGGTGGACATCGACGACCGCAAGCTCGCCACCGCCCGGAAGCTCGGTGCCACCCACACCGTCAACTCGACCGCCACCGACGCCGTCGAAGCCATCCGCGAGCTGACCGACGGGAACGGCGCGGACGTCGTGGTCGAGGCGGTCGGCCGCCCGGAGACCTACAAGCAGGCCTTCTACGCCCGCGACCTGGCCGGCACCGTCGTCCTGGTCGGCGTGCCTACGCCGGAGATGCAGCTGGAGCTTCCGCTGCTCGACGTGTTCGGCCGCGGCGGCGCGCTGAAGTCCTCCTGGTACGGCGACTGCCTGCCCTCGCGGGACTTCCCGATGCTGATCGACCTCTACCTCCAGGGTCGCCTGGACCTCGGCGCGTTCGTCAGCGAGACCATCGAACTCGACGCGGTGGAGCAGGCGTTCGAGCGCATGCACCACGGCGACGTGCTCCGTTCGGTGGTGGTCCTGTGAGCACCGGCGGCCTCCGGATCGACCGGCTCGTCACTGCCGGCACCTTCGAACTCGACGGCGGCAGCTGGGAGGTGGAGAACAACGTCTGGATCGTCGGCGACGACGCGGAGGCCGTGGTGATCGACGCGGCCCACGACGCCGCGGCGATCGAGGCGGCCCTCGGCGGGCGGCGGCTGCTCGCCGTCGTCTCCACCCACGCCCACAACGACCACATCGACGCCGCCCCCGCGCTCGCCGAGCGCACCGGTGCGCCGATCCTGCTGCACCCGGACGACCTGCCGCTGTGGAAGCTCACCCACCCCGACCGGCTGCCGGACGGCGAACTCGCCGACGGGCAGCGGATCGAGGTCGCCGGTACGGCGCTGACCGTCCTGCACACCCCGGGGCACGCGCCGGGCGCCGTCTGCCTGTACGCCCCGGAGCTGGGCACCGTGTTCACCGGTGACACCCTGTTCCACGGCGGCCCCGGGGCCACCGGCCGGTCGTTCTCGCACTTCCCGACCATCATCGACTCGATCCGGGAGCGCCTGCTGACGCTGCCGCCGGAGACGGTGGTCCGCACCGGCCACGGCGACCCGACCACCATCGGCGCCGAGGGCCCGGCCCTGCCGGAGTGGATCGCCCGCGGGCACTGAGGCGCGCGTCCGCGCGTCCGGGGACCGGCGAGGTGCCCCGGACGCGCGCCCCCGGGCCCGGCGCGCGCAGCCGGGCTCGGACACAGGCAGCCGGGCTCGGACACGCGCCCCCGGGCCCGGCGGTCGTCCGCCGGGTTCGGCGACGTAGCATCGCGGGCATGGCCCATGATCCCCGCGCGCTCGACGACGCCTTCCTCGCCTTCTGGCGGGAGCGGCACATCGCCACCCTGACCACGCTGCGCCCGGACGGCTCGCCGCACGTGGTGCCGGTGGGGGTGACCTTCGACCCGGAGACCGGGACCGCGCGGGTGATCAGCAGCCGGACCAGCCGGAAGGTGCGGAACGTGCTGGAGGCCGGGGCGGCGGGCCAGCGGGTCGCGGTCTGCCAGGTGGACCGGGCTCGCTGGTCGACGCTGGAGGGCGTGGCCGTGGTCCGGCAGGAGCCGGCGGCGGTGGCCGACGCGGAGCGCCGTTATGCCGAGCGCTACCGCGAGCCCCGCGTGAATCCGGACCGGGTGGTCGTCGAGATCACGGTGGACCGGGTGCTCGGGCGGGCCTGAGCACCACCCTCGCCACGAGCCGGGCACCGGCGCTGCCACGGGTCCGAGCACCACACCGGGTACCGGGCCGCGCACCAGGCCGCGCACCGGGCCGAGTACCGCTCCTGAGCGCGCACGGTCGAAGGGGTTCCGTTCGGCCGGTTCCCCTCCGTTTATCCGGCGTTGATCGTCGGTGCCTAGGGTCGGGGCATGACCGAGGGAACGAGGGGCGGGCGGGGCATGCGGACCCCGGCCGAGGGCGGCCGGATGACGGCCGAGGACACGGACCGCTTCCGGGTGCTGCTGGCCCGGCTGGAGGACTCACTGGCGGCCGACCGCCGCGGTGCGGCGGCCGTGCGGACGGGCGGGGCGCCGAGACCGGCGGTGGGCCGCGATGGGTGAGCGCCGTCCGGCGGACCACCGCCCGGGGGACCGCCGCCCGGCTGCCCGGGTCGAGGTGCTGCCGCTGTGGCAGCGCGGCGCCCGGACGGGCGAGCTCGCCCGGAGCGCCGTGCCGGGACCGCTACTTGGCGAAGCGGACCTCGGGGAAGGCCCGCGAGGGCCGGTCGAGCAGCGGGGCCTGCCGGCCCAGCAGGTGCCGGTCGAGGAACGCGCCGAGGTAGGCGCGGGTGGCGGCGAGCGCGCGGTCGCCGCGGACGGTGCCGAAGAGCTCGGGCCCCGAGTCGGCCGGTAGCTGGTCGCGGGTGCCGAGGGCGTCCACCGCCCAGTGCTCGTCGGAGAACGAGAGGTGCCCGGCGGTCGGCAGGTCCACCCAGTACCGGGGGCCGGTGAGCCGCTTCCAGGTGTCGTCCCAGTTCGCGGTGGCGCCCGGGGAGCCGCCGAGCTGGGCGCTGAACAGCAGGACGGGGCGCGAGCGGAGGCCGGTGGGCGGGATCCAGACGCTGCCGTCCAGGTTCGCGGCGGCGCGGATCCGGCGGTCCTCGCCCATCGCCTCCAGGGCGGCCGCGCCGCCGAGCGAATGGCCCGCCGCGCCGATCCGCCCCGGATCGACGGTGAGCCCGCGGACCGGGCCGCGGTTCCCGGGGGCGGTGAGCCGGTCGATCACGAAGCGCAGGTCGGCGGCCCGGGCACGGGAGGCCGTGGCGCCGAAGTCCGGGTCGGTCCCCTCCCGCCCGCAGACCAGGCAGGGTTCGATCCGCCCGCCCGGGAACTCCACCGAGGTCTCGTAGGTGTGGTCGACGGCGGCCACCGCGTAGCCCCGGGAGGCGAGTTCCTCGCCGAGCGCGGTGAGGGTGGTGCGGCTCAGGCCGAAACCGGGGGAGAGCAGGACCAGCGGATGGCTTCCCGGGGTGGGCCTGGCCCCGGCCACGGCGCCGGTCCGGATCCCGGCCGGACCTTCGCTGCCGTACAGGGCGGTGGACAACTCCCTTGACAGGTAGGGCGCGTGGGCGCCCCGGGCAGAGTCGGACGGATACCAGAAGGTGACCATCAGCTCGCGGGACGGCGTGTCCGGGCGCCAGGGGTCGGGCCGGTCCCGGTCGACCAGGCGGGCCGAGGTCGTCCCGACGGGCCGGTGGGTACTGGTGGCCGGAACCCGCGGACCGGCGGCGTCCGGCGCGGCTTCGGGGGCGGTCGTTCCGGAGGTCGTGCCGGCGGTCGTGCCGGCGATGGCGGTGGCGGCAGCCGGGGCGGAGGCGGCGGCCGGGCCGGCCAGGGTCAGCACCAGGGCGGTGGAGGCGATCGGCAGGGCGGCGGAACGCCACCGGGCGGTCTTCGACATGACGCCACGTTAGGTAGCGGTCGCGCTCCGGCGCGTCGCCCCGCCGGGGGACGGCGGGTACGCCGCGAGGCGGAGCCGGCCGGGCCGGGGGCACGCCGTCGGACCGGGTCCGGCTCCACCTGGGGGAGCTGTGGGCCCACGCTCCCGCGGCCCCGGGCTCTCGCTCACGATCGGCGGTGGTCGGCCCCGGCGGTGATGGCCGGTCGGTCTCGATTCGATCACGGCGTGTCCCATTGGTCGGCTCTTGGGTGTGACTGTGGTGATTGATCTTGGTCGCGGTGGAGGCCGATCGCGGACATCATTCTGTCCTGGCGCGACGAACGGCCGGGTGCGGATGGCACCCGTTGCCGATGGTGCGGTCCCTGCTTCCGGCACGTCCGGCACCGCGGGACCGCCGCCGCGTCGGATCCGGACGAACGGCCGGGTGCGGATGGCACCCGTCGCCGATGGTGCGGTCCCTGCTGCCGGTGTGTCCGGCTGAGCGGGACCGCCACCGCGTCCGATCGGGACGAACGGCCGGGTGCGGATGGCACCCGTCGCCGATGGTGCGGCCCCTGCTTCCGGCACGTCCGGCACCGCGGGACCGCCGCCGCGTCCGACCACCACCGCTTCGGGCCGCCACCGCTTCGGACCGTCCCGCGAAGAACTCCCCCGGCAGTGCTGTCACACCGGGTGCGTTTCGCGGGTCGGTGCAGCGTCGACCCACGAACCGTCGGGGCGGAGCGCTCGATTCGCCTTCCGCCACCCCTTCCACACGTGAACGAGGTACCACCATGTCTGTCGCCCACGTCGTCCTCGCCGTCGTCAGCGCCCTCTGGGTCGGCTTCTCCGGCGTCTCGCTGGCCCGCCGGGCCGAGTTCGTGACCCAGCCGCTCGTCGACTACGGGGTGCCCCGCGCGTGGTGGACCTGGCTCGCCGCGGCGAAGCTCGCCGGTGCCGCCGGCCTGCTGGTCGGCCTCGCGGTTCCGGCGATCGGTGTCGCCGCCGCGATCGGCCTGATCCTCTACTTCGCCGGCGCCGTGCTGACCAACGTCCGGGCCCGCTCGTTCAAGACCGTGCCCTTCCCGCTGCTCTACCTCGTCCCCGTCGCCGTCACCCTGGGCGTCGGTCTCGCGGCCTGACGCCGCGTTCGGGTCGGTCGCCGCAGGCCGGCGGCGACGGGGCGTCACGGCGCGCCGCCGCCGGGTGCGGAGCAGCAGTGCCCCGGACCCGGCGGCCCACGGCGACCGGACCGGCCTCAGCAGTCGCAGCCGCAGTCGCAGCCGTCACAACCGTCGCAGCAGCCGCAGTCGTTGCAGCACTGGGCGTTCTCGCCGCAGCACTGGCAGCTGTCGCAGCAGTTGCCGCAGTCGCAGCACTCGTTGCGGGCGCAGAAGCCCTCGCGGCGCTCGCCGGAGAACGGGTGGTTGTGCTCGCAGCAGAGCAGCTGGCAGGTGCAGCCCATCAGCGCCCAGGCGGCGCAACCGGCCAGCAGATTGCGGCTGTTGGGCGGCGGCGCGCCGGGGGGCGTGAAGCCGGGGCCCTGCGGGACCCAGGGCGGGACGGGGGCGCCCGGACCTTGCGGCGGGGCCTGGCCGGGGTCGTGCCGCGGCGGGCTCTGGTAGGGGTTGGAGCCGGTCGCGCCCCGGTCCGGACGGCCGTGCTGCGAGTGCCCGTGCTGTCCGTGGCCGTGCTGCTGATCGCCGACGGGAGAGGCGCCGGCCTCGTGCCCGACCCGGCAGGCGGCGTGGCCGGGCCGCCCGAAGACCCGCTCGACGGCCCGCTCGGTCTCGTGGGCGAGCAGGATGTGCACCAGGGCCCGGTCCGTGAGCTCGACGTCCCGCAGGGCCAGCCGGATACCGTGCACGGCGTCCCGGCACAGCCGTTCGGCCTCGGCGCGCTCGGTGCCGGTGGCGTCGAGCGGGTTCCAGGCGCCGCTCGCGGCGTCGGCCTCCTGGTCCTCGGCGGCGTCGAGCAGGTGCGCCAGCCGTCCGAACAGCCGCCCGGCCTCGGCCAGCGGCGCCTCGTTCCCCGGCCGTCCGGCCAGCACGGCGGTGTGCGCGAACGCGGCGGCGGTGGCGGTCTCGGTGGGCTCGGTGACCAGCAGCACCGAGCCGCCGGCGGGCAGTTCGCGCTCCAGCTCGCCCTGGCGGGCGGCCGCGTCCAGCAGGACCGAGGTGTCGAAGCCGACCACCGAAGCGCTGCCGGAGCTCTTGCGGTCCCAGCGCCGGGTGACCGCCCGCGCGCCGGCCGCGACCGGGCGCCGGGCGAACACGCCGTCCTGGTCCTCGACATGGTCGCGGATCTTCACCGAGGCGAGCGCCAGCGAGACGGCGGCCGCCAGCCGGGCGCCCTCGCCCCGCGCGACCGAGGCCGTCCGCATGCCGCGCAGCGGACACGGCCCGGCGGTCCGCCGGCCGGCGCCGCCGGCGGTGTGCCCGGCGTCGGCCTGGGCCTCGACCAGTACCGAGATGATCAGCCCGTCGTAGTTGGTGGCGGTCCGTGCCAACTGCCCGTGGTCGTCGCGCAGAGCCAGGCAGAGGCCGCAGAGATGGGCCGTCCAGCTCGCCTGGAGCCGCTCCGAGAGCCGGTGGCGGCAGGGTCTGATGATGCCGAACATGTGGTTCCCCCGTGTTTTGCCTGGGCCACCCGGCCCTCGATCGCGGACATCATATGATCGTCAGCCTGTTCTTCCGGAACCGACGACGGGCCCGGGGGCACGCCGGGCCCGGTCCGTCGGGGTGCGGACGAAAACCGGGCGCCCGGTGTTTATTCGTTGTCCATTCGCTCCTGTCATCATTCCGTCCGCACATCGCCGAGTGAACCGGCCTGCCAGGAAAGCCGGTTGGCGAAACGAGCCGCGGAGGAACCCCCCTTGACCCGAGACCTGTCCCTGGCCGAGCAGAAGGTGCTGGCCGCGATCACCGCCCGGATCGACGCGATCGTCGCCCTCGGCACCGTGGCGGAGCTGACCGCGACCACGGTGCTGAACGGCCCGGGAGGCGCCCCGGACTACCATGCCTTCCAGCAGCGCTTCGCCCGGCTGGGCCACCGGATGCGCGAGGTCACGTTCGTGGTGCGGGAGGACCTGCCCGCCACGATGGGGGCGAACACGGTGATCAGCAACGGGGAAGTCCCGTCGGTGCGGGAGATCCAGCTCCGTCCGAGCCTGGTCGGCCCGGGCACCCGGGGCCTCACCAACCGCGTCCTCACCCTGGTGCACGAGCTGTCCCACAGCCTCAACGAGGGCATCGGGAACCACCCGGTCAAGGACTACGCGTACCGCCGCGGCTGGGCCTGGACGTACCTGTCCGCGGAGCTGGCCCGGAGCAACGCCGACACCTACGCGGCCGCAGCCGCACTGCTCGTCGAGCGGAGCGAGAACGCCTGGGGCCGGTACCAGACGTTCGGGCGGCTGCCGGCCCGGCGCGGGCTGCTGGCGAAGCGGTCGGGGACCACCACCCTCGGCGGCGCGCTGGCCTGGCTCGACATCATGGTCAACCGGGCCTGGGTCCGCGCCTCGGACTGCGAGGGCTTCGCCTGGACCACCTTCACCGAGGCGAAGTGGAACACGCCCGAGTGGTCCGTCTGGAAGCGCCAGGCCCGCCTGCTCGAGCTGGAGAACCAACTGGCCTCCTGGGGGTACATCACCCGGCGGACCGTGCGCGACGGCGTCGCCGGACTGCTCCCCAAGGACCAGGCCGTGGTGGCCCAGCTGTTCCCCTACCTCAGCCAGCTCAAGTACGCGTTGGACCGGATCGACCCGGTGCTGGCCGAGGGCAGCGGCCGGATCACCTTCGACTCGGCCTCCGGCGCCCTGCGGATCCCGCGCGCCACGGTCGACTGCGCGCCCCTGGCGCTCGCCGAACTCCTGCTGGACGCCGTGATCGAGGGCACCGCCGGCCTGGCGGAGGCGAAGCCCTTCGCCCAGCGGGCGCGGGAACTCGTCCGCGCCCTGGTCGACCAGGACCGGGAGGTGGAGGGACAGGGCATCGCCACGCTCCGGAGTGTCTTCGCGGCCGTGCCGGCCGTCCGGCCGAGCGCCGCGGAGTGGGCGGCCCTGGCCGTCGAGCTCGATGCCGCCGTCCTCGCCGACATGCGGTTCCGCTGGGAGCGCACGGCGAGGGACACCCCCGCCATGGTCGCGTTGCCGGACGAGCCGGACGGGGAGGTCCTGACCGGTCTCGCCGCGTACTTCGCCGAGGACATCGAGGCGCTCCGCGCCGTCCGCGGCCGCACGCCGGTCCCGCAGGACGTCCTCGGGGAGCTGGCCGCCATGATCAAGCAGACGGCCCTGCACGTCACCAAGGTCCACCCGGGCCAACGGTCGGAGTTCGAGAAGCTGCGCGCCCGCGTGGAGGCCCTGGCCTGACGCCGGTCGCGCAAGGCCGGTCGCCCGCCGCCGCTTCGCCGCCCCGCTGTCCCGTCGTCCCGTCGCCCCCGCCCCGCCGGACCTCGTCCGGCGGGGCGGAGCGCCGTCCGCGCCCCTGCCGCCCGGCCCGGCGACGCCGCTCGCCCGCCCGGAACGCCGGGTGAACGCCGGGTTCCCGCCATGGAAGGAGCCGGTACCGAGGCACAGGATGGTCCCCGACGCCGCCGCCCCCGGCCGGGACCACCCGCCCGTCGGGCAGCGCCGATCCGGCCTGTCGCCGAACCCGGCCGGGGACAGCCGTCGCACCGCGAAGCACAGGCCGAAGCGACCGGGCCTCTGGGGGATGTGTGCTGACCGTCAACTTCGCTGTCCCGGATCTCGCCCGGACCCGGTTCGTGGTCTCACCGATGGACCACGTCCTGACCGCCCTGACCGGATCCCCGACCTGGGCCGGTGCCCGCCGGGCCCGTTGGTGGACGCGGATGCGCGGCCGGATACCGCACAGCGCGGCCCCGCTGCTCGAGGTGGTGGGCGCCTGCCGGAGCGGTGTGCCGGACTTCCTGGTGACCCATCCGCAGGGCACCGACCGGCAGCTCGCCGACGAACTCGACGCCCTGGTGGCCACCACCGCGGCCGAGTTGCGGCAGGCGCTCGCCGGATACGGCGCCGGGCGGGGTGTGCCCCGGATCGTCGTCGAGCTCCGCGACGGCGACACCCGCCGGCTGCGGCTGCTCGCCGGCGGCGCCCTGGCCCTGTTCCGGGCCTGCCTCGCCGAGGACTGGTCCGACATCCAGCGCCATCTGCGGACCGACATCGCCCACCGCGCCCACGTCTCCGGCGAGGCCGGCATCGGCGCCATGCTGGGAGTGCTCCACCACCGCGTCGGCTGGCAGGAGGAGGGCGTGCTCCGGTGCGCGGTGGGCGGACCGGACCGGACCGTCGACCTGGACGGCCGGGGTCTGGAGCTGCACCCGAACTTCTTCGTCCAGGACGGCGTCGGCGCCGTCCTGGTGCCGGGCCGGCCGGCGGTGCTGCTCCACCCGGCCGTCGGCCCGTCCGCCGAGCGCGAGCGGACCGGGGCCGACCCGCTGACCGGCCTGATCGGTCCGGCCCGCGCCCGCGTCCTGCGGGCCGTCGGGCAGGCGCCCTGCAGCACCACCGAACTCGCGGCCCGCCTCGGTATCGGTCTGTCCACCGCGAGTGCCCACGCCACCGCCCTGCGGACGACGGGGGCGATCACGACGCAACGGCAGGGGCGTCACGTCCGCCACCTCGTGGCACCGCTCGGGCGCGCCCTGTTGTCGGCGGGCACGTGAGCCGCCGGACGCCCGGTCGGCCCCGGCCCGGCCGCGCGACACGGCCGGGCCGGGGCCGACCCGGTCGGGACCGGGGTCAGTTGAGCGGGCCGCAGCTGGCCGTGCCCTGCGGTGTGGCGTTGTAGTAGCGCTGGACGCACGCCTTCATGCTGTGGCCCGGACCGTCGTAGAACCACGGCGACTGGGCCCCGGTGCCGGTGGCGGGGGAGGAGCTCCAGATCAGGTTGCCGTTGTCGTAGACCGTGAAGCGACACCGGTAGGGGTCGCTCGCCGAGTTCTGGGTCGGGTTGTTCGCCATCTCGTCGTGCCAGGCGCCGTTGACGAAGTGCAGTTCGATCTTCTCGACGGCCTGGCAGGACCCCGAGCCGATCGCGAAGTTGCCCTCGGCGGCGAACGCCTGGCCGGGGCTCAGGGTGAGGGTGGCACCGAGGCCGAGCGTGGCCACGGCGAGCAGACGGGCGGCACGGGCGGAGAGCATGGGTGGTCCTTCCGGGGACGGAACGGGGACTGGATCAGCTGCGCTTCCGGGCGCCCACGGGGCGTCCGGAAGCAGTTCACCGCCGGTGCGTCCGGCGCGGCCAGCTGTTCGCCCCTGGGGCGAAGGGTCGGCCCGGTCCGCGCCCCTTCCGACCGGGGGGCCGGGCCGGGGGCGTCCCGCATCCGTCCCGGAGCCGTCCCGAAGCAGTCCCGTCGTCGTCCCGTGCTCGTCCTCCCGCCGTCCCCCCTCGATGTCCCATATCCGGGATAGCATCACGAATATGGGAATGGAAACGGCCGCCGACGAGCGGCTGGCGGAACGGCTCGCCGAACTGCGGGTCGAACGTGGATGGACGCTGGAGGAGCTGGCGCGGCGGGCGGACGTCAGCCGCTCCACGCTGTCGCGCGTCGAACGGGCCGAGGTGAGCCCGACGGCGGCGCTGCTCGGGCGGCTCTGCGCGGTGTACGGGCGGAGCATGTCGCGGCTGCTCGCCGAGGTCGAGGCCGCGCCCGCCCGGCTGGTGCGGGCCGGGGACCAGCGGGTCTGGCGGGACGAGGCGACCGGGTACGTCCGGCGCTCCGTCTCGCCGCCGCACGGCTCACTGCGGGCCGAGGTGATCGAGGGACGGCTGCCGGCCGGCGCCGACATCGCCTACGACAAGCCCGACAACACCGGCCGGGAGCACCACCTCTGGGTGCTGGACGGCCTGCTGTCGATGACCGTCGACGGCACGGAGCACCTGCTGGAGGCAGGGGACTGCCTGCGGTTCACCGCCGAGACCAGCCGCTTCCACTGCCCCGGCCCGGCCGGTGCCAGGTACGCGCTGGTGGTGGTCGAACCGTGAACGCGACCGGCGCGATACCGGCGCCGCCGGTCAAGGAGCGGTTCGACGCGGCCGGGCGGCGGGTGCTGCTGGTCTGTGTCGCCGGCGGCTTCACCACCCTCATCGACCAGTCGGTGCTCAACACCGCGATCCCCGCGCTGCGCGAGTCGCTGCACGCCCAGCCCGCGCACCTCCAGTGGATCGTCGCCGGCTACTCGCTGGCCTTCGGCCTGGCCCTGATACCCGGCGGGCGGCTGGGCGACGTCCGCGGCCGCAAGTGGTTCTTCGTCGGCGGCCTCGCCCTGTTCACCGTCGTCAGCCTGCTCTCCGCGACCGCCACCGAGCCCTGGGTGCTGGTCGCCGCCCGGCTGCTCCAGGGCGCCGGCGCCGGACTGGTGAACTCCCAGATGATCGGCACCCTCCAGGACGTCTTCCAGGGCCAGCTGCGGGCCCGCGCGCTCGGGATGTACGCCGTGACCGGCGGTCTCGCCTTCGCCCTCGGCCCGCCGATCGGCGGCGCGGTGCTCGCCGCCGTCGGACCGGAACAGGGCTGGCGGCTGACCTTCCTGCTCAACGTGCCGTTCGGACTGGTCACCCTGTTGCTGGCGGTCCGCCACCTGCCTCGCCCGCGCCCCAGCGCCCGGCACGCCGACCTCGACCTGGTCGGACTGCTGCTCGTCGCCGCGCTGACCCTGGCGCTGATGCTGCCCTTCGTCCAGCCCCCGGGCTGGGCCGGCTGGCTCGGCTTCGCCGTCGCGGCGGCCGCGCTGCTCGGCGCGCTGGCCCGGTGGCAGCAACGCTACGCCCGGCGCGGCGGCCACCCGCTGATCCACCCGGCGCTGACCCGCTCCGCGCCCTACGCGCTGGGGACGGCACTGGCGATGGCGCAGTTCGGCTCCTCGCTGGCCGCCGGACTGGTGCTGACGATGTTCCTCCAGGACGGCCTGGGTCTCTCGCCGATGGGCGCGGCCCTGGTCGCGCTGCCGTCGGCGGTCGCGATGGGCTTCGCCTCGGCGTTCGCCTGGCGGGTCGTCCAGCGGTTCGGCCGGCGGACCGTCACCGCGGGCATGGCCGGCTCGGCGCTGGTGATGCTCGCGGGCGGCCTGGTCGGGCGCTGGGCACCGACCGGTCCGCTGCCCTGGCTGCTCGCGCTGCTCCAACTGCTGGGCGGCGCCTCGGTCGGGCTGATGGCGGCCACCAACCAGGCGTTCGTGCTGCGGCACGCGCCGGCCGAGGCGGCCGGGGTGAGCGGGGCGATCCTGCAGATGGCGCAGCGGATCGCGGCGGCGGTCAGCGTTTCGGCGCTGTCCGGCGTCTACCTGCGGGCGACCGGCGGTGGCGGCGGGCACCGGGCGGCGTTCGCGTGGGCGAGCGGTGTCTGCGCGGCGGTGGCGGCGCTGGCGGTGGTCGCCTCGGTGCTGGCGGGCCGGGCGTCGGAACGGGAGGCGGCCCGGGCGGCGGCCGGGGCCGCACCCGGTGGAGCGGCGGGCGGAGCGGCGGCGGGCGGCCCCGCGCGGGAGAGCACGCCGACGCGTTGACGCCGCGGCGTCGGGCGTGGACGTGTCGGGCGTGGACGTGTTGAGCGCGGACGTGTTGGTCGCTGCCGCACGGAGCGTCGGCGTGTTGAGCGCTGGGCGAACGCCCGGCTGGGCCCGGCCGGCGCGTACTACGGTGGCCGGTATGACCGAACCGCTGATGGTCGACCTGCCGGGCCTCTCCCTCGCCTGCCGGGAGAGCGGCCCGGCCGACGGCCCGCCGCTGGTCCTGCTGCACGCCCTCGGGGAGCGGGCCACCGACTGGGACGTGGTGCTTCCCGCCCTCGCCCCGCACCACCGCGTCCACGCCCTCGACCTGCGCGGTCACGGCGACAGCGGCCGCCCCGGCCGGTACGGCCTGGAGGCGATGCGGGACGACGTGCTCGCCCTGCTGGACGCGCACGGCCTGGAGCGGGTGGACGTGGTCGGGCACTCGATGGGCGGCGTGGTCGCCTACCTGCTCGCCCAGGACCGGCCGGACCGGGTCGGCCGGCTCGTCCTGGAGGACGTTCCCGCCCCGCGCCCCCGCCCGGCGAGCCCGGTCGCGGACGCCCCCGAGGAACCCGTCGACTTCGACTGGGCGGTGGTCCGGGCGGTCAAGGGACAGATCGACCGGCCCGACCCGCGCCGGCTGGAGCGGATGACCGCGATCACCGCCCCCACCCTGCTGGTGGCGGGCGGACCCAGCAGCCACGTCCCGCAGTCCGGGTTGGCCGAGCTGGCCGGACTGATCCCCGACTGCCGCCTGGTCACCGTCGACGCGGGCCACCTGGTGCATCGGGACCGCCCGGCGGAGTTCGTCGCGGCCGTGGCCCCGTTCCTCGCCCCCTGACGTCCCGGCCGACGGTCCCGGGCCGGGGCGTGGTCGGGCGGTCGCGGTCAGAGCCGCTCGGAAGCGAACGTGTCCAGGTAGGCGCCGATGTTGGCGCGCGGATCCAGCCAGTTCGATCTGGAGTAGCGGGCGCGGACGTTGGTCACCCGGGTCAGCGGGGCGAAGGCGTGGTTCCAGACGTGCTCGATGATCGTGTCGATGAAGAAGGCGGACCCCAGGACGACGACCGGCGCCTCCGCGAGGGCGGCGAACGACTCCTGCGCGCGCACCTTGGCGCCGAGTTCGCTCGGCGTCACGGTCTCTTCGCCGAGCTGTCGGGGCGTGGCTTCGGCGACGTTCCGCACGTTGTACGGCGCGATGACCGTGTCGGGCCGGAGCAGCGCGTACTTGGTCGACAGGATCAGGAGACCGCAGTCGAACTCCTCGCGGTAGACCGACACGATGCGCCTCGCCGCGTACCGGGGCTGCGTGTGGCCGGCTCCGGTGTACTGCAGGCCCGCGGCCATCGTCCGACGTCGGTCGGTGAGCGGCAGTCCCCGCACCTCGTCGGCGTTCCCGCGCTGGCTCTCGGAGCAGGGAACGATCAGGTAAAGGCTGGGTTCGGGCATCGAGGCCTCCAGGACCCGTCGGAGGGGCACGGCGTTCCGACGCCGGTACCGGGCGGACGACGACCGCCGCCCGGGTCGGGACGGACGATTCCCCCGGCCCGGCGCTCGGGAGCGCCGGGCCTGGGGTGCCGGTCAGACGCCGTGCTCGGCCGGGAGGCGTCCGGCCCGGATGGCGGTGAGGAGGTCGGCGTGGTCGGCCTCGGTACGGTCGGCGTAGGCGACCGCGAAGGTGGCCACCGCCTCGTCCAGGGCCTCGTTCTTGCCGCAGTAGCCGCTGATCACCCCCGGGTCGGCGGTGTGGGCGTGGGCGCGGGCGAGCAGGGCGCCGGTGATCCGGGCGTAGTCGTCCAACTGGGCGGGCAGCAGGGCGGCCGGGTCCACGCTGCCCTTGCGGTTGCGGAACTGACGTACCTGGTAGGGGAGTCCGTCGACCGTGGTCCAGCCGAGCAGGGTGTCGCTGACCACCTGCATCCGCTTCTGCCCGCGGACCACCCGGCGGCCCTCGTGGACGTCCGCCCCGGCCACCGGGTGGCCGGCCCGGGCCAGGTGCGGCAGCAGCACCGACGGGCGTGCCTCCTTCACCTGGAGCACCAGCGGCTGCTCGCGGTGGTCGGTCAGCAGGACGACGTACGAGCGGGTGCCGACGCTGCCGGTGCCGACGACCCGGAACGCCACGTCCTGCACCCGGTAGCGGGACAGCAGCGGGTGCAGCTCGCTCGGCACGGTCCCCACGTACTCGCCGAGCGCGCCGGCGACGGCGGCGGCCGTGGCGTCCGTCACCTCGCTGAGCACCGGCGGGGCCGCGGTGAAGCGCCAGGCGCCGTCCTCGGAGCGGACGGCGGACTTGGCGGCGAACCGGGCGCTGGTGTTGCCGAGCGCCTTCGCGCCGACCTTCTCCAGCAGCTCGGCCAGGTCGTGGGCCTGGGCGAAGGAGACCAACTGCTCGTCGGCGACGGCGTTCCAGGCGTCCAGCGCCGGGAGCTTGGCCAGGGTGCGCATGGTGCGGCGGTAGGCGCCGGCCGCGTCGAAGGCGGCCCGGCGGGCGGTCGTCTCGTCGGCGCCTATCTCCCGGCCGGCCAGGACCAGGCTCGCTGCGAGGCGCTTGAGGTCCCACTCCCACGGGCCGGGGACGGTCTCGTCGAAGTCGTTGATGTCCATCACGAGCCGGCCGCGAGCGTCGCCGTAGAGGCCGAAGTTGGCCGCGTGGGCGTCGCCGCAGAGCTGGGCGACGGTGCCGCTGGTCGGTGTGGCGGCGAGATCGGCGGCCATCAGCCCGGCCGAACCGCGCAGGAAGGCGAACGGGGTGGCGGCCATCCGGCCCAGCCGGATCGGCACCAGCCCGGCCAGCCGGCCCTCGTTGGAGGCCTCGATCGCCTGGACCGCGGTCGGGCGGTCGGTGACGGGCGGGAACTCGGCGTGCCGCTCGCGCGGGGTTCGGGTGCGCAGGGCCTTGCCGCGCTCGCGCGCGTCGCCGTCCTGGCGCGGGGCGAAGCCCTCGACGGTGAACCGTCGCCCGGGTCCGTGCCCGGCCCCCGCCACGTCCGCCGTTGTCCCGGACCCGTTCACCGTCTCGGTCAGCTGAGTCACTGCGCCCCGCCCTGTCTCTGTCGTTCCCGCCCGCGACCTGCGCGGACCCGGCCCGGAAACGGGCCGGCCAGCAGGCTACCGGTCCGCCCGTCCGGTCTTTCGGCAGGGAGGGACGCACCGGGAGGCGACCGCGGTTCCCGCGGCGGTCGGCGGTCGGCATGGGCCGGGTCGGCGGTCGTCGCTCGTCGGGAGCGGTCGGTCGCGTGCGGGGGCGGTCGGCGGTCGGCGGTCGGCACGGGCCGGGCCGGGGCGGGTCGGCGGGAGGTGCCGGCCGGCCGTAGGGTGCCGGGATGGACGATCTTCGGGGCGGCGGCGGGCGGTCCGTGGCGCGGCCGCGGTGGCGGCGGTGCTCACGGTCGGCGCGGGGCTCGGGGTGCGGACCGTGGCCGGTGGCGAGGTGGCCAAGTACGCGGGTGACGCCCTCTACACCGTGCTCCTGTACGCGCTCCTGGTGCTGGTCGCGCCGCGGCTGCGGCCGCCGGTCGCGGCCGTGGCCGCGGCAGGCCTGAGCTGGGCCGTGGAGCTGTTCCAGCTGACCGGGGTCCCGGACGACCTGGCCCGGCGCAGTGTGCTCGCCCGGCTGGTGCTCGGATCCACCTTCAACCCGCCGGATCTGTTCTGGTACCTGGTCGGCGCCGGTCTGGCCGCCCTCGTGCACACGGGGGTCCGCGCAGGTACGAGGGCGGCCGGACGGCCGGACGCCGTCCGTCGGGCGATCGACTGACGGATCGTCAGAGCGGCATCAGCTCGGGGCGCTTGGCCTCGACGTTGTCGCCGGAGGACTCCCCGCGCAGTCGGCGGCCGACCCACGGCAGCAGGAACTCGCGGGCCCACTGGAGGTCCTCCCGGCGCTGCTCGGCGGGGGAGAGCGCCGGGGTGGACGGCCAGGGGGCCTCCGGGTCCTGCTCGGTGCGCAGGCCCAGCGAGCGCGCGGCCAGCAGGGCGACCCGCTGGTGGCCCTCGGGGGAGAGGTGCAGGCGGTCCTCGCTCCAGGCACGGCGGTCCTGGACGGCGCGCAGCGACCAGAGGTCGGCCACCTTGCAGCCGTACCGGTCGGCGACGGCGCGCATGTGGCCGTTGTAGGTGGCGATCTTCCCGCGCAGGTGTTTGAACAGCGGCACGCCGCGCGTGTCGAAGCCGGTGCAGATGAGCACCGTGCCCGCCGCGTCGACGAGTTGGGCGACGGCGGCCTCGAAGCGCTCGGCCACCTCGTCCGGGTCGCTGCCCGGGCGCAGGATGTCGTTCCCGCCGGCGCAGAAGGTGACCAGGTCGGGCCGGATCCGGCGGACCTCCGGCACCTGCTCGGCCATGATCTGGTCCAGCAGCCGGCCGCGCACCGCGAGGTTGGCGTACCGGAAGCCGCCCGGCGGCCGGCCGTCGGCGAGCAGCCCCGCCAGCCGGTCGGCCCAGCCGGCGAAAGCACCGTCGGCGCCGGGGTCGTTCAGGCCCTCGGTGAAGCTGTCCCCGAGGGCGACGTACGAATTGAGGTCAAGAGTCTCCTGGAGGTACGACATGAAGGAGATAGTTCACTGTCTCAAGTGACCTACGCCACCGTAGGTGGCCGGTAGCGGTACGTGAGATCGGCCACGTGCGGTCGGAAGGCCCGGAAACGGGGGCCCGGAGCGGCCGTGTACGGAAGGGCCGAAAGGCCCGGGCGGAGGCCTGCACGGGCCGGAACGACGGGTTCGGACGTTCCGGAACGGCTCGCGAGCGCCCTTGTGCGCCAGGGGCGCGCGGGCGGGCGCACCGGATGCGCGGGGTACTGCGCCACCCCGTGCGTCCGCCCGGGTGTGGGAACGGCGCGGCCGGGGCAGCCGCCCTCTGGACCGTACGGACGTAGGCGGCGGGCGGTGTCCGCGCCCCGTACCGGGGCCCGCGTCCGCTCCGTCACAGCTCCCTCTCTGCTCCGTCCCGTTCCCGACCGCGGAGGTCGCCGAATGCCGTCGTACCGAATCCCGGAGCGCACCGCGAAGCCGCGGCGCTACCTCATGTGCCGGCCGACGTACTTCACGGTCGAGTACGCGATCAACCCCTGGATGGACCCGGGGCAGCCGACGGACACCGCGCTCGCCGTCCGGCAGTGGGAGCGGCTGCACGAGCTCTACCGGCAGCTCGGCCACACCGTGGAGCTGATCGATCCGGTGCCCGGCCTGCCGGACATGGTCTACACGGCCAACGGCGCCACCGTGCTCGACGGCCGGGTGCTGGTCGCGAGCTTCCGCCACCCCGAGCGGGCCGGCGAGTCCGACGCCCACGAGAGCTGGTTCCGGGCCCGCGGCTACCGCGAGGTGCGACGCGCCGAGCGCGTCAACGAGGGCGAGGGCGATCACCTGGTGGTCGGCCGCCGGGTGCTGGCCGGCAGCGGCTTCCGCACCGATCCGGCCGCGCACACCGAGGTCCGGGACCTCTTCGGCCGCCAGGTGCTCACCCTGTCCCTGGTGGACCCGCGCTTCTACCACCTGGACACCGCGCTCGCCGTCCTCACCGACGACCAGGTCATGTACTACCCGGAGGCGTTCACCCCGGACAGCCAGGCGCTGCTGCGCAGCCTCTACCCGGACGCCGTGCTCGCCGACCTGGAGGACGCCGAGGTGTTCGGTCTGAACGCCGTCTCCGACGGCCGCCGGGTACTGCTGCCGGAGGCCGCGAAGGCGCTGGCCGCCCGCCTCGCCGACGAGGGTTTCGAGCCGATACCCGTCGACGTCTCCGAGCTGTTCAAGGGCGGCGGCGGGCCCAAGTGCTGCACGCTCGAACTCCGGCCCTGAGACCCCGCGCCCCGTCCGTGCGAGCCGGCCGCACGGACGGGGTACGGACAGGGCGGGGACGGACGGGGTGCGGAGGGAGGGCGGGACCGGGTCAGGCGTCCTGGCCGAGCCAGAGGTCGGGGCCGAACACCTCGTAGTGGATGTCGGCGGCCGGGACGCCCGCGGCGAGGAGCTGGGCCCGGACCGAGCGCAGGAAGGGCAGCGGGCCGCAGAGGTAGGCGGTGGCGCCCGCGGGGACGTCGACGGTGGAGAGGTCGACCAGGCCGGTCCGCCCGGCCGGCCAGTCGCCGAGCGGCCGCTCGTAGAAGACGTGGGCGGTGGCGTCCGGCAGCTTGGCGGTCAGTTGGGCGAGGTCGGCGCGGAAGGCGTGCGACAGCTGGTCGCGGTCGCCGTGCACGGTGACGACCCGGCGGGTGGAGCCGGTGGCGGCGAGGTGGGCCAGCATGGCGGTGATCGGCGTATTGCCGATGCCGGCCGAGGCGAGCAGCAGCGGGCCCTCGCCGCCGGTCAGCGCGACATCGCCGAACGGCGGGGCGATGTCGAGGACGTCCCCGGCCCGCAGGTGCTCGTGCAGGTGGTTGGAGACCTCGCCGGCCGGGCCCCCGGCGGTCTCGGCGGTGGCCCGCTTGACGGTGAACCGGAGCGCGCCGTCCGCCGCGCCGGACAGGCTGTACTGGCGGATCTGCCGGGCGCCGTCGGGGAGTTCGGCGCGCACCGAGAGGTACTGGCCGGGCCGGGCGGCCGGCAGCGGGCGGCCGTCGGCCGGGCGGACCAGGTAGGTGGTGACGTCGTCGGTCTCCGGGTAGCGGGCGACGAGGGTGTACGGGCGCCAGAGGTCGGCGGGGTCGAGGTGCTGGGCGGCGGCGCTCTCGGCGCGCAGCCGGTCCTCGATGGCGATCAGGGCGTTCGCCATCAGCCAGTAGACCTCGTCCCAGGCGGCCGCGACCTCGGGGGTGACGGCCTCGCCGAGCACCTCCACGATGGCGGCGAACAGGTGCTCGTGGACGATCCGGTACTGGTCCTCGCTGATGCCGACCGAGACGTGCTTGTGCGCGATGCGGGCGAGCAGTGCGTCCGGACGGGTGTCCGGAGCGGCGATCAGGGCGGTCGCGAAGGCGGCTATCGAGCCCGCGAGCGCCTGTCGCTGGCTGCCGTTGGACTGGTTGCCCCGGTTGAACAGGTCGCGCAGCAGCTCCGGGTGGGCCGCGAACATCCGGTCGTAGAACAGCGGCGTGATGTCGCCGATCGCGCCACCCACGACGGGCAGGGTGGCTTCGACGACCTCGGCGGACTTGGCGGAAAGCATCTGAGGCGCTCCAAACTGGTATCTGAGAGTCGTATTTTCGGCCGTGCGGATGCGCGGACCGGCGTGGGGTGGTGCCGCGGGTGCGGCGGTGGCGCCGTGCCGTGCCATGCCGTGCGGTGCGGTGGGGCAGGCGGTGGTGGTGCGGTGGGGATGCCCTGCGGTGGGGTGCTCGGGTCGGCGCCGGGGTGGGTCAGTCGGAGGGACCGGTGCCGCGGCCGGGTCTTGTGCCGAGGCCCGGCCGGGTGGTGAGGCCGAGCAGGACCGGTCCGGTCGGCGCGGTCACCAGATCGCCGATCGAGAGCGGGTCCAGGGTGGCGAAGAACGCCTCCTGGGCGGTGCGCAGCGCCCCGCGCAGCCGGCAGGCCGCCCGCAGCGGGCAGGGTGGTTCGTCCTCGCAGCCGACCACGTCGCCCACTCCCTCCAGCTCGCGCAGCAGTGGGCCGAGCGAGCCGGTGCGGCCCGCCGCGGTGAGGGACAGGCCCCCGCCGCGACCGCGCCGTGCCTCCACCACGCCGAGGTGCTGCAGTCGGCTGACCACCTTGGCGGCGTGGGTGTAGGGCACGCCGACCGCCTCGGCCACCTCGCGGGTGGTCGGGTTGTCCTCCTCGTCGAGGACGGCCAGCCGCATGGCGATGCGGAGGGCGATGTCGGTGCTCTTGGTCAGCCTCACGCTCGACAGGCTAGCGAATACGACTCTGGGACTCCAATTTCCTGCACGCGCCACTCGGCGGAGCCGAACCGTTACCCGCCGAAGCGTGCGGCGCGCTGTCCGTCGGACAGGTCAACTGCTTTACTGGCCAAGCTCGTTCGCCGGAATACGACCTGGGGAATGGGGACAACATGGACAGTGGCACCCCACCGCCGCCTCCGCCGCAGGAACCCTCGCGGACACCACCGCCCTACCCTCCGCCCTCGCTCTACCCTCCGCCACGCCCGCCCGCCCCGCCGCAGGGGTATCCGCCGCCCTCGCCGCCGATCCGGACCGGGCCTGTCGTCCCGCCGCGGCCGAGGCCCCAGCCGGTGCCGCCGCAGTCGGTGCGGCCCGGACCTGCGCGCCCCGAACCGCCGTCCGCCGAACCCGTGTCCACCGAACCGCCGTCCGCCGGGCCGTCGTCCGCCGAACCGCCGGAGCCCCACGACACCCCGACGTACCTGGGCCCCTCGTTCACCTCCGCCGGCACACCCGGCCCCGCCGTCCCGGCGACGCCCGAGAACCTGCACCGCCAGGCCGGCACCGTCCCCGGCGACGCCACCCGCTACCTGTGCGCCGCCGCCTGGTTGGACCGGCGCTTCCGCGCCGCGCTGATCGAGGAACTGGTCGAGCAGTCCTTCCGGATCCCCGCGCCCTCGCCCGGCACCGACCTGGTCCGGGTGCTGCACGAGGCCCTGACCGCCCGCCGCTGGGAGGCCCGGACCGGCGTGTTCTGCGTCCTCGTCATGGTGCTGGGATTCCCGGTGCTCGGTGTGGGCGCCGGGCTCGCGGCCCTGGCGCTGCTCCTGCTGCTGACGCTGGCCGGTGGCGGCCTCGGGTCCGGCCGGATGGACCACCGGCTCGGCCTGGAGATCGAGCGGCTGATGATCACTCCGAGGTCGCCCCGCGCCACCGGCTGGCGCGGGGCCGTCGCCGGCGTCGGCCGGCTGCTCGCCACCCTGGCCCTGGTGGCCGCCGTCGCCACCTACCTCTACGGCCCGCTCGAGGGCTCCGACCTGAACCGGATCTTCGTTCCCGACCTCGCCGGCCCGACCGGCGCCGGCCTGCTGGTCGAACTGGCCCTGTTCTGGCTGGCCTGCGCCCGGCTGCGCTACCGGCTGCGGCGCCGGCTGTCCGCCCTGGTCGGGATGGACCCCACGCCCGTCCCGCCGCCGAGCCCCCGCGGCTCCCGGGCCGCCCGGGTCTACGCGCGGCTGGGCGAGCAGCAGGCCGGACCGGAACTCCTCTACCAGCGCCAGGCCCCCCTGGTCGGCCTCGGCAAGGCCGGCCGGATCTGGCGGATGACCTTCGAGCTGCGCCCCTCCGCCGAACGGGCCGCGCGGGGCCGGGCGCCCGACCCGATCGACACCAGCACGCTGTACCGTTCGGTCGCGGCGCGGGTCCGCGCGCTCGCCCAGGACCCGCGCTACCCGGAGGACTCGCTGCGCGGACTCTCCGTCACCGACCGGGTGTTCCGGCCCAGTCTGCGCGACGACGACCCGGACAGCTGGCTGGGCGCGATGTCCGGCCGGGCCGGGGAACAGGTCCTGCTCGAACCGGCCTGGGTCGACCTGCTGAGCCGGTCGGGCCACGAGCGGCTCCGGCACTACCTGGCGATCCGGGTCGGTTCCTGGCAGGAGGAGGTCGTGGTCACCGTGCTGGTCCGGGCCAGCACCCGCGGCGGCCTGCTGTACCTGGAGTGGCTGCCGTACGTGCTGGGTCCGGTGGCGCAGGAGTACCACGTGGTCGACCTGCTGGGGCACCGCTCCGGCTTCATGCACGCGATGAACGCGCTCAGCTGGTCCGGGCGTCGCCTCGGCGGCGACGCGGCGATCGCCGTCGGTCAGGTCCGGCAGGCCTGGCAGTCGCGCGGCCGGGCCGCCCGGCTCGCCCGCCGGTACCGCCACCTGACCCGGGCCGGTTACGCGGTGGACTACGCGCCCCGGTCGAGCGTCCGCGAACTCGGCGCCGGCGCGACGTACCAGAACATCTTCCAGGAGCACGACGTGCAGCGTTTCCTGAGCACCGTGACCGAGCGGGTGTTCAGCGCGGTCGGCGCCGAACTGAAGGCGCGCGGCTACGACAGCGCGGCCTTCGAGGAGCAGTCGCAGAGCATCACCAACATCAACAACGGCGGTGTCCAGGTGGTGGGTTCCACCGTGCACGGCCCGGTCGCCGGTGGCGCCGGGGCCAGGGTGGACATCGGCAAGGGGAAGGGGAAGGGCACATGACCGAGGACGCGGACGCCACCGTCGGGCCGGAGGCGAATCGGCCGCCCGCCGGTGCCAGTTGGAACACCGGCGGAATCCAGGTGGTCGGCTCCACCGTGTACGGCCCGGTGGCCGGCGGCCAGGGCTCGACCGTCCGCATCGGCACGGATCCGGCCCCACCGCCCCCACCCGGCCCGGAAGCCCTGCGAGCAGCGGCCGAATCCCTGCGCGCCGCCCTCGCCCGCCTCCGGACCGAACACCCGGGCGCCGTCCCCGAAGCCGAGGCCGACGACGCGGACAGCGCCCTCGCCGAGATCCTCGCCGAAACAGACCTCGCCCAGCCCCGCGAAGGCCGCCTCCGCCGCCGCGTCGGTACCGTTCTCGACGCGCTGCGCACGGTCGCTGTCCTGGCGGCTGCCGTGACCGGCCTGGAAACGGCCTTCGCGGCCCTCTTCGGACAGACCTGAGCCGCTGCCCGATCGCGCCACCCCTTCAGGCAGCGCCCGATCCCCTGGTGTACGGTCGGTTACCGTGCGCACGAAGGCGTGCCCGCTGCCGAGTTGACGCGGCGGGCCGCCGACGGGAGCCGGATCGGAACGTCAAACGGGGCAGAGCGGGAGAGCGACATGGGGCGCGCTGACTGGGTGTCGGGGGAGCGGCCGGGTGGGCCGGGCCGGGAGTCCTGGACGGGAGTGGACCTCCGGATGGACGTCCCGCACTCCGCCCGGGTGTACGACTACCTCATCGGCGGCAAGACCAACTTCGCGCCGGACCGGGTGGCCGCCCACGCCTCCGTGCAGGCCTGGCCGGCCCTGCCGACCTCGATGCGGACCACCCGCACCTTCATGGAACGGGTGGTCCGCCACCTCGCCGAGAAGCACGGGGTGCGGCAGTTCCTGGACATCGGCACGGGCATCCCCACCTCGCCGAACGTGCACGAGATCGCTCAGGCGGTGGCCCCGGAGTCGCGGGTGGTGTACGTCGACAACGACCCGATCGTGCTGACCCACGCCCGCGCGCTGATGTCCAGCGCCCCGGAGGGCCGCACCGCCTACCTGGACGCCGACCTGCGTGACGTCGACTCGATCCTGGACTCGCCGGCGCTGCGCGAAGTGATCGACCTCTCCCGGCCGGTGGCGCTGTCGCTGATCGCGATCGTGCACTTCGTCCTCGACGCGGACGACCCGCAGGGCCTGGTGCGCCGGCTGATGGACCGCCTGGCGCCGGGCAGCTTCCTCGCGCTGACCGTCTTCACCGGCGACACCGACCCGGTGGGCGTCGGCGGGGTGGGCCGCGAGTACAACGCCCGGGGCATCCCGCTGCAGATCCGCGACCGGGCCGAGACCCTGGCCTTCTTTGACGGCTACGAGCTGCTGGACCCCGGCGTGACCCTGGTTCACCACTGGAACCCCGACCCGGACGCGGCGCCGATCCGGGACCAGGACATCGCGATGTACGGCGGTGTGGCCGTCAAGCGCTGATCCCGTGCCGCCCGGCCCCCGCCAGTGGGGGGCCGGGCGGTTCGAATAGTGACCAATTGAACAGACTTGAACGGTTGGCAACAATCCCGGTCATCTCCTGACGCTTCGTCAATCGACCTTCTACGCTTCGGGCGATCCGGACAGTCCCCCCGGGTCGCCCGGAGTGCCCGGTGCGGCCGTGCAGCGTCCGGTTCGACGATTCCGACGAGTCTGGAGATACCGTGACAACACGCCCGTCCCCGCGCCGCTTCTGGACGGCCGTGGCCGCCGTCGGCGCGGCCACGGCCGCCCTGCTGTCCCAGCCCGGCACCGCGTCCGCCGACACCGCCGGCGCCGCCGCGGCGGCCGGGCTGCCGCCCACGGTGGCGGCCACCGTCACCGTCGCGCCCTACCCGGCGGGCGTGGCGCTCACCCCGGACGGCGCCCGGGCCTATGTGACCAGCCAGGGCAGCGGCACGGTCACCGTTCTGGCCACCGCCACCGGCACGGTCGCCGGCACCTTCACCGCCGGCACCGGCTCCTACGCCGTCGCCGTCGCGCCGGACGGGCGGACGGCCTACCTCACCCACCACCTCGACGGCACGGTCAGCGTGGTCGACACCGCCACCGGCGCGGTCGTCGCCACCGTCCCGGTCGGCGCCGGCGCCTTCGGGGTGGCGGTCGCCCCCGACGGTGCCCACGCGTATGTGACCAACGCCGAGGCCGGCACGGTCAGCGTGCTGGACACCGCCACCGCCACCGTCACCGCGACCGTCCTGGTCGGGGCGGAGCCGCACGGCGTGGCCGTCGCCCCGGACGGCGCGTCCGTGTACGTCGCCGCATCCGGCGACCAGCGGGTCGACGTGATCGACACCGCCACCGCCACGGTCGGCGCCTCGATACCCGTGGGCCACGGCGTGTTCGGCCTCGCGCTCGCCCCCGGCGGCTCCCGGCTGTGGACCGCCAACGGCGGCGACTCCACGGTCAGCGCGATCGACACCGCGCAGCGGACCGTCACCGCCACCGTCCAGGTCGGCACCAACCCCTACGCGGTGGCCGCCGCACCCGACGGCCGCTCCGTCTATGCGAGCAACTACGCGGACAGCACGCTCACCGCGATCGACGCCGCCACCGGCACCGTCACCGGCACCGTCCAGGTCGGCGCCAGCCCGTTCGGCCTGGCGATCTCGTCCGACAGCCGGCGCGGCTACCTGGCCGACTTCGACGGGTCCGCCGTCAGCGTCCTCGACTTCCCGCCGCCCGCGCCGGTCGTCACGGCCGTCAGCCCGGCCACCGGCCCGCAGGCGGGCGGCACGGCGGTCACCGTCACCGGCACCGACCTGGCCGGCGCGACCGCGGTGAGCTTCGGCGCCGCCGGCAACGCCGTCTCGTTCTCCTGCACCGCGACCTCCTGCACCGCCACCGCCCCGGCCTCGCCGGTCGCCGGAACGGTCGACGTCCGGGTCACCACGGCGGGCGGCACCAGTGCCGTCGTGCCCGCCGACCGGTTCGGGTACGTCGCGCCGACCGCCGACGCCGCTGTCGGGCTCACCGCCTCCCCGGTGTCCGGCCTGCTGGGCGGCCGGGTCGACTACACGCTGACGGTGACCGGCCGCGGCCCCGACCCGGTGACCGCCGTCACCGTCACCTCCGCGCTGCCGAGCGGCATGATCGCCACCAGCAGTGACTGCACCGTCGCCTCCGGCCGTCTGACCTGCGTGATCGCCGGTCCGCTGGCCGTCGGCGCGAGCGTCACCCGGCACTTCACCGTCCAGGTCGGTCTGCTCGACCTGGGCCGCACCTTCGCCGTCACCACCGCCCGGACCGCCGGCACCCCGGCCGACCCGGTGCCCGGCAACGACTCGGCGAGCCGTACCTGCAAGGCGGCGCTGCTCCAGATCACCTGCAGCTGATCCGGCCTGATCCGCCTGGTCCGCCTGGTCCGCCTGGTCCCGCCTGACCCGGCACGGGCCCGTTCCCCGAGGTCTCCCACCCCGGGGGCGGGCCCGTTCCGCGATCCGACCTGGACGAAACGTCCAGTCTGGACGTACAGTCCAATCATGACCTCCGAGACCCCCGACCCGCGCCTGCGCGCCTGGGCCCCCGTCTGCCAGGCGGTGGCCCTGCTGCTCGGGCCCTACGCCGAGGTCGTCCTGCACGACGCCGCCCGCGACGAGGTCCTCGCCGTCTGGAACCCGATGGGCGGGCGCGCGCCGGGCGACCCCTCGCTGCTCGGCGAGCTGGACGCCCTGGACCAGGCCGCCCCCGACGTCTACGGCCCCTATCCGAAGCTGCTGCCCGACGGCCGGCGGCTCTCCTCGGTCAGCGCCGTGCTCCGCGACGAGGACGGCCGACCCGCCGCCGTCCTGTGCGTCAACCTTGACCGGGCCCCGCTCGAACACGCCGCCGCCCTGCTCGCCGCCTTCGCCGCGCCGACCGCCCCCCGCCCCGAACCGCTCTTCGAGCAGGACTGGACCGAGCGGATGAACGAGGTGATCGGCGGCTACGTGCGCGCCCACGGCCGGCCGCTCCGGCAGCTCGGGCGCGAGGACCGGCTCGCCGTGCTCCGCGAACTCGACCGGGCCGGAGTGCTCGCCGTCCGGCGCGCGGTCCCGGCTGTCGCGAGGGCGCTGGAGGTGTCCCGCTCCACCGTCTACACCCTGCTCGCCGAACTGCGGGAGGGCCCCGGCGCGGCCGAGACCCCCGAGGCGCCCGAGACCCCCGGACCGCCCGCCCTCCCGGCCGACTGACCCGCCCCCACGAAGGAGACCCGCCATGACCCGGCTCCCCGACTTCCGCCTGGAGACGTACTTCTCCCGCTGGGAGTTCACCGCCCGCCACCACCTCACGGCCTCCGACGCGCAGACCATGACGATGTCCGAACTGCTCGCCCTCGCCGACCCGGAGGACCGCCACGCCTGGGACACCCTCGCGCTCGGTTACACCGAGACCTTCGGCGACCCGGCCCTGCGCCGGGCGATCGCCGGACTCTACGAGCGGGCCGACGCCGACGACGTGATCTGCTTCGGCGGCGCGCAGGAGGGGCTCAACCTGGCGATGCAGGTCCTGCTCGGTCCCGAGGACCACGCCGTGGTGCTCACGCCGAACTACCAGTCCGCCGAGACCGTCCCGATGTCCCTCTGCGAGGTCACCGGCGTCGCGCTCGACCCCGCCCGCGACTGGGCGCTCGACCTCGACGAACTCACCGCCGCGCTGCGCCCCAACACCCGAGTGGTGTCCGTCAACTTCCCCAACAACCCGACCGGGGCGGTGATCGACGCCGCCGACTTCGTCCGGCTGGCCGAGATCTGCGACGAGCGCGGCATCCACCTCTTCAGCGACGAGGTCTACCGGGGTCTGGAGCGCGACCCGGCCCGCGCCCTGCCCCAGGCGGCCGACCTGTCCGAGCGTGCCCTCTCGCTGAACGTCACCTCCAAGTCGCTCGGCCTGCCCGGCCTGCGGATCGGCTGGATCGTGTGCCGCGACCGGGAGTTGCGCGGACGACTGGAGCGCGCCAAGCACTACACCACCATCTGCAACGCCGCTCCCAGCGAGATCCTCGCCCGGATCGCGATCAAGGCGCGTGAGCCGATCCTGGCCCGGAACCGGGCGGTCCTCGCGGCCAATCTGCCCCTCTTCGACGAGTTCTTCGCCCGCTTCGACGGCCTGTTCGAGTGGCGTGCCCCGGACGGCGGCTGTGTCGCCTACCCGCGCTACCTGGGTGCCGACGGCGTCGAGGCGTTCTGCACCGGGCTGGTCGAGGAGGCCGGTGTCCTGCTGCTGCCGGCCTCGATCTTCGCCTCGGAACTCACCCCGACGCCCGCCGACCGGTTCCGGATCGGCCTGGGTCGCCGCGACCCGGCCCCCGCGCTCGACGCCTTCGCCGGCTGGCTGAAGGGTCGTCGGGACTGAGGGGCCGGCACCGGGCGGACACCGCGCACGGTACGCCGCGGGGCGGTGGGGCGGACCGTCCGGACCTTCCCACCGCCCCGGCGCGGTTACAGCGGAGAGGGCAGCACCCAGGAGAGCATCAGGGTGTTGCCCGCGGCCTGGACGCCGACCGTGCCGAGCAGCCAGCGCAGCACGACGGCCAGCAGCTGCGGGTCCTTGGTCAGCAGCGTCTCGGTGCCCTTCGCGGTGACCAGGAGTTCGAGCGTGGTCGACAGCAACTCGGTGGCGCTCTCGGCGCCGTAGACCTTCGCCGCGTAGCTGCCGCTGGTGGTCGAGCGCGGGGGCGAGACCGGCATCACGGCCCGGTACGCGCACTCCTTCGCCACCTCGGGGTCCGCGTGCCCGGGGTAGATCGGCAGCAGTGTGCCGCCGCCCGCGGCGGTGTGCCGGGCGTGCAGCAGCCGGACGAGGTCGAGCCAGCAGCCGATCGGCAACACGTTCTCGATCACGTGGCCGACCTCGTGGGCGACCACGTCCAGCGTGTCCGTCTCCCCGATCGTGATGTTGATGCCCCCGGCGCCGGTGAAGGCCCGTACGTTGAGATCCGTGCCGCTCGTCTTCACCACGGTGAACCTGGGCAGTGGCAGTTGCCCCTGGACGCCGGGCGAGATCACGTTGCTCAGGGCCGTCAGGGCCTTCTTGATCGTTTCCACGCTCTTCGGGAGGGCCTTGTCCACCAGCAGGCCGGTCCTGACCGTGTCGTGCTCGGAGTGGTCTGCCTCGACCAGGGGGGCCGTGGCCCAGCGGGGATCGACCCCGCCGCGCAGCGGGACGGTCGAGGCCCCCTTCAGTGCCGCCACCACGGCGGGGAGCTTGCGCAGGGTCTGCTCGAGCGAGCCCCGCACCTGTTCGGTCAGGACGGGCTTGAACCCGGGCACGACGGGGTGCGCCGCGAGGTAGGCGGTGCCCAGGGCGTCCTGGTTCATCGGGTCGGCGAACCGCGCCAGCGTGCCGAACCGGTGGAACAGGGCCACGATGTCGGCGCTCGGCCGGCGCCGCAGCGCCCCGTGCCCGGCGTTGTACCAGCCGTCGACCACCTGCTGCGCGATCCCGTCGAGCTGGCCCTCCAGCAGCAGCTGGAGCTGGACGGGGGTGTGGTTCCCGTAGAGCGGGTCGTGCTGGTCGACGACGGACACCGCGCAGCCGGCGAGCTTCGAGTGCAGGATCATCAGGTCGTGGGTGCTGGCCAGTTCGTGGGCCAGGAAGAACCGGACGGTCTCCTGGAACACCTGGGTGTCGTTGGCGAGCGCGTGCGGGTTGGCCGGGAGGGCCGCCGGGACGGCGGCGTTCAGCGCGGCGACCAGGGGGTTGAAGAGGTCGGCCGGGTCCGGCAGGCGGGAGCCGTCCAGACAGGAGCGGATCCGCTTGTCGACCTGGCCCACCAGGTCGGGCGGGTTGTCCCCGGGCAGGTACTGGTCCTTGGGATGTGGCATGCGGGCCCCTCGGTCGAGGACGGGCGGGCCCGGTTCCCCCCTGGCCCGTCCCGTCGTGTTCGCCACGAGAGTAGACCCGCCGAGGAGCCCCGGACAGCCGAACCCGCGGACGGCGATCGATCAGGCGGGCGTACGACGCGCCTCCTTCGCACGGTACTTGAGGCCGAGCAGCGCCCCCGGCAGGCCGTGCGGCACCAGCCAGGAGACGTCCTCCCGGTCCACCGCGTCGAAGCGGTACTTGTAGGGCTCGGTGCCGCGCAGGAAGTCGAAGGTGGCCAGCCCCTGCCGGGCGGCCGCCCGGATCGCCTCGGCGATCACCGCCGTGCCGAGCCGCAGCGGCGCCCAGGCCTGGTCCCAGCCGATCTGGTAGTAGGCGAAGGTGTCCCGCCACTGGAACCCGTACAGCACGCCGACCACTTCGCCCGCCCGCTCCGCGACCAGGAACGCCGGACCCTCGCCGCGTCCGGTGTCGGCGGCCCGTTCGATCACCCGCAGGTGCAGCGGCGCCCTGGCCTCGTCGAAGGTGGTCGGCCGGCCGAGCGCGGCCCGGCGCAGCCGGTGCAGCCGGACGGTGGTGTGCAGCAGCTCGAAGCGTTCCGGGAGTTCGGCCGTCGCCAGGGCGGGCGGCACCCAGCGGAAGGTGATTCCCTCGGCGGCCAGTTTCCGGCCGTAGCGGCGCAGGTCGGCGCGGAACTGGCGGCTTCCCAGCGCCTCCGGACCGGCCGCCAGATCGGCGCGCGGGCAGGCGGTGCGCCCGATCTCCGTCGCGTCGGGCGGCAGCAGGGCGGCCTGGTCCGGATCCAGGTCGGTGAGCAGCAGACTCGTCCGCCGCCCGCGCCGGGAGAGCCAGTCGGCCACCTCGGTGCGGCGGTGCGGTGCGACGACGAAGCCGCAGTGGTCGGCCGCGCCCGCGCCGGAGCCGAGCACCGTCAGGCAGGGGACGGGCAGCGGCGCGCGGGGGTGGAGCCGCTGGACGGTGCGCAGCAGGGGGACCACGGCGTCGATCCGGCCGTCCCCGTCCCGCCACACCACGATCTCGCCGTCGCCGGCGGCCGTGCCCAGCGTCTCCCACCAGGCGAGGGTCCACTCCGGTGTGCTGAACCACGCGCCGCCGGCCGGGCCCGCCGCCAGTTCGCGCCAGCCGTCGACGACTTCCGGCGGCAGGGCGGGCGTCCGGTGGCGGACCGGCACCGTGCGCGCCGCGGCCTCGTTCCGGTGCGCCGCGCCGAGCTCTCCCGCAGCCGCGCCTCCCGGCCCCACCCGTGCTGCCCCCACCTGTCCCGCCCCCGCGTCTCGTGCCCCCGCGTCTCGTGCCCCCACGTGCCTGCCCCCAGGTCTTCGCCGCCCCGGTGCGCCGCCGCTCGGCGCTCCGGTCGCGGTCAGGTCCGCATTCTCCCGGACTCCCGCGCCCGATCGACGCGGTTCGGCCGGTTCCGCCGCCGCTTCCTTCCGGGCTTCGGCGGAACGGGAGCAACGGGAGTCGGCGCTTCCGGCCGCGGGTGGTCAGTTGCCGCCGCGCAGGTGGTGCACGGCGGGGTGGAGCCCGGACAGGATGGTGTCGAACCGGTCCCGCCCCGTGGTCGAGTTGACCCGGAGCCGGCTGATCCGCAGCGGGTGCGGCGGCAGGAGGCGGTCGTGGCGGTGGTCGAACAGGAAGCCGGTCCGGTAGCCGAGGCGCCGCAGTTCGGCGTCGGCGCGCGGGTCGACGTTGCCGTTGGGATAGGCGAAGGCGGTGGGTTCCTCGCCGCCGAGCCAGCCGGTGAGCGCGTCGTGCGCGCGTCGGATCTCGTCCCGGACGGTGCCGCCGTCGCAGCGGTCGAGGCAGGGGTGGCCGGCGGTGTGGTTGCCGACGGCCACGCCGTTCCGGGTGAGCGTCAGCAGATCGGCGGGGGTGAGCTGTTCCTGACGGGGGGCGCGGACGCGGGCACTCGCGCCGAGTTCGGCCAGTGCGGCCCGGCGCTCGCCGTCGGGGAGGGTCTTCATCCGGCGGACGACGCCCCCCGGCGGGCAGCCGTCCAGGCTGCGGGCGGTGCCGCCGTGGGCGGCCAGGAAGGCGGCCTCGGCCCACCAGAACGGCTGGTCGCCGCCGACGAGATCGGTGACCACGAAGGCGGCGGCGGGGATGCCGAGCCGGGTGAGCACGGGCAGGCCCTCGGTGAGCACGGTGCGGTCGCCGTCGTCGAAGGTGACCAGCACGCTGCGGGGCGGCAGCGCCCGTCCGGTGCGCACGGCCTCCTCGACGGCCGCGAGCGGGACCGGGCGGGCCACCCGGACCAGGCGTTCCATCTGGAGCGCGAACACCCGGGGGTCGTCCACCCCGTGGTAGGCGAGGACGGCCAGCCGCCGGGTGGCGGCGAGCCGGAACAGTGGCTGGAGCGGCGAGTTGCGCAGGACGGCGTCCACGGTGGCGCGGCGGCCGGCCAGCCGGGTCCGTCGCGGGGCGGTGGTCGGCGCCGGATCCGCGGTCGGCTCCGGGCCCGGATCCGTGGCCGGATCCACGCCGGGAAGCGGAACCCCGGTCGGTGCCGGGCCGGTTCTGGTGGCCGTCCCGGTGCCTGTTCCGGTGCCTGTTCCGTCGGCTCTTCCGGTGCTCGGGCCGTGCTCGGTCCCGGTCGAATGCGCGGTCCCCTCGGGCATGGACACGCTCCCCCTTCCTCCCCGTGTGATGCTGCGGCGGCGGGGGTGGGACACGTCGCACGGGCAGTTCCGGCCGTTCGGCACAGCTCTGCCCGGTGGGCGGCCCGCCCCGTCCACGAATTCCCAAGATAGTGCAAAAACCCATGCTCCGAACCGGGTTGTGCGCCGCGAACGGCCTTCGGGAGGAGGTTGGCGCATTCGTCGACGCGTCGGTGACCTGTGCGACGGCTGGGAGCATTCTGAGTGATTGCTGGTGGGAGCGGGGGCGGGTGCGCCGAGAGGGAAGCGGTCCGGCCGCCGGTTGCGGACCCGGCGGCCGGCCGTGGCCGGGGCTGCGGGGCCCCGACCGCGTCACCCCTTCCGAACCCGACGGGGCATCAGAAGGGGTAGGTGCAGGTGGTCACCTGCTGCGCGGCCTCCAGGGCCGGGCCGGCGGTGGCGCAGACCATCTTGAGGTCGCTGGTGACCACGCGGGGGGTCACGGCCCGGGCGGAGCCCTTGGTGACGGTGGTCGCCGAGGCGGCCGGCAGCCACGGGCTGCCCCAGGCACGCTGGGTGCGCACCTCGACCTTGACTATCGTCAACTGCCCGGGGTCGGCGGACACCTGGGCGACGCCGACGAATCCTCCGCCGTCCTTCTCCTGCCAGACGCACGGCTGGTTGAGCACGGCCGTACAGAACACGCCGCCCGCCCCGTTCGTGACCGAGGTCGTGCCGCCGGCGGTGACCGTCGCGGCCGAGGCCGGAGCGACCGTTGCCGCCGTGATCCCTGCCGCCGCGACCATCAGGGCTGCGATACGAGCGTTCATGATGTCAACCTCCTTGGAATGAAAGGGAATCTCACTCTGTGGGATGAGTCTTGCACAAAATATGGACGTGCTCCGTGTGTGCTGCATCACACTCATGGTGACCGTTCAACTACAGCTTGCAATCTCGCCAGTGACCCCGCGATTACCGTCGGGTGTCAGTCCGTCGACGAACGGGTGCCGCGCTCCGGTCGGCGGCCCACGGCCTTCCGCCGCCGCCCCGCGCGAGGCCCCCGCCCGGCTTTCCCGCGCAACTCTCCGGCCAGGACGCGGCGTTCACTCGTTCGGGTGGCGTTGCGCCCATAGGTCGTTCGGGCAGCTACGATCGGGCCGACCCCCGGAGGTGACCAGGATGAACACGGTCATCGTGCAGTTGCCCGACCCCCACCCGCCGGTCCGAGCCGACCGTCGGTTCGCCCGGCTGTCCCGGCCGCCCCGCAGTTCCCCGCCCGCTCGACCGGCCCTGTTGCACCTCGGGCCGGGCGACAGCGTGGAGTTCGGGCGCGGCGAGCCCGGCCGGCCGCTCGCCGTGCCGATCCCCGATCCCGGCGTGTCGCGTCGGGCCGGAGAGATCACGGCCGCCGAGGACTACTGGCGGCTCTCCAACTTCAGCGCCACCGCGACCTATGTCGTCGAGAACCTCGAAGGTGCCGGCGAGCACGTCAAGGTGGCACCCGGCCGGCTCGGCGCGCCGGTGCCGTTCGAGTTCTCCCGGGTGCTGCTCCCGGCCCTCGGCGAGCCGGCCGCGTTCAAGGTCTTCGCGCCCCAACACGCCTACCTGGCAGGCGGATCGGCCGGCGCGGACGGCGCGGGCGGGCTCGGCGCGCCGGGGGCCGGGTACGGCGAACCGACGGTCAGCCCGTTCGCCCTGGACCCGGGCGCCAAGTACTTCCTCGTCCTGCTCGCGCTCTGCGAGCCGCGCCTGCGCTCGCCCTCCGCGGCGGCCGTCCCCGGTGTCACCGAGGTGCTGGCCCGGCTGCGCTGCCTGCCGTCCTGCCGGGACCTCACCCGGTCGGCCGTCAACTACCACATCGACTACCTGGTCGGCAGCAAGCTCCGGCTGCGCGACCCGGCCGAACCGGTCGACCCCGGCGGCGCCGGCGCCGGTGGCAAGCGGGAGGAACTCGTCGCACTGGCACTGCGGTTCGACCTGGTGCGGGAGGAGCACCTGGTGCTGCTCCCGCCCCGGCGCGGCGGGTGACCGGGCGGTGGCGCCACGCGCGGTGGACCCGCCCGGAGCCCGGCCGGACGGCGGTGGGGCGGGGTTCGCGGTCCCGGCGGGCTACCCGCTCGGCGGCTACCTGGTCGGGGAGAGGATCGGAGCGGGCGGCTGGGGCAGCGTCCACGTCGCCCGGGCGGCCGATCCGGATCGCCCGCCCGAGGGCGAACTCGCCGAAGTGGCAGTCAAGTTCCTCCATCCGGGGCGGCTCGGACCTGGGCAGCGACAGGCCGTCGCCCAGGTCGCCCGCAGCGAGATCCGGTTCAGCCGCCGGGCCGACCACCCGCACCTGATCCGCACCTTCGCGGTGCTCACCCTCGCCGACCCGGAGCGGCCCGAACTCGACGGTGCCGTGGCCCTGGTGATGGAGCGCGCGGTGCGCAGTCTGCAGGACCTCCTGGCCGAGGCCCGGCCGCCGCACCCGCCGCCGGGGGCCGAGCGGATCCTGACCGAGGTCGCCGCCGGGCTCCGCCACATGCACGGCTCCGGCTGGGTGCACGGGGACCTCAAGCCCGGCAACGTGCTGCTGATGGCCGACGGCACCGCCAAGCTCGCCGACTTCGGGCTGACCGCGGAGCTGGAGGGCACCCACGCCTACGCCCCGCCGCTCGGCTCGCCGGACCACGTGCCGCCCGAGTGGTGGTCCGAGCGGACCGGCGCGCGCGGCGCGGCGCTCCGCCCGAGCGCCGACCTGTGGGCCTACGGCGTCCTCGCCCACCAGGTGCTGACCGGCGGACTGCACCCCTTCCTCGGTGCCACCGCCCGCGCCCGCTCGCTCGCCGCGGTCGCCTACGCGCGCGGCAGTGCCCCGCTGCGGCTCGACGCCGCGCTGCCGGAGCGGTGGCGGCCGCTGGTCACCGCCTGCCTGACGGCCGACCGGCAGCGGCGCGGGCGGCTGGACCTGGCGGTGCTGCTCGCCGGAACTCTCGGCGGAAGCGGAAGCGGGAGCGGGCGCGGGGGCGGGCGCGGGGCCGAGGTCGGGCGCGGGGCCAGGGCCCGTCCCGGGTCGGGAGGCGACGACGCCCGACCGGGCCCCGTCGCACTCGGCCCCGTCGCGCCGGGTGGGCGGAACACCCGGCGCCGGAGCGTCGCGCGCGCGGCGCCGCCGCTCGCCGCCGTCGCCACCCTGCTCCTCCTCACCGGAGCACCCGAGCGGTCCGGGCCCTCCGGTGCCACGTCCGCCGGTGCCACGTCGGCCGGCTCCACGTCCACCCGCCCCGTCCGCGCCGCTCCCGCGCGCCCCGGCGACCTCGCGCCCGGGTCCGACGTCCCCGCCGCCCTGCGCGGCCCGATCGAGGACGCCGCCCGCCGCTGCCCCGAGTCCGAGGTCACCCCGGCGCTGCTGGCGGCGATGCTCAAGGCGGAGTCCGGCTTCGACCCGGCCGCCGCCCGTCCCGCCACGGGCGAGTACGGGGTGGCGATGTGGACGCCCACGGTCTTCAACGCCTGGGCGCAGGACGCCGACCACGACGGCGTCAAGAGCTATCTGGACCCGGACGACGCCATCGCCGCGATGGGCGGCTACGTCTGCTGGCTCGACCAGCGGTTCAAGCAGCGGGGCTTCCCCGCCGCCGAGCTGCCCGCCCTGGTGACGGCCGGCTACCGGACGAGCGACAAGACGGTGGCCGATGCCGGCGGCGTCCCCGAACGGGTGAAAGCGCATGTCGCACGCGTGCTCGGCTACCTCGCCGAGTACGGCGGAGGTAGCGTGGCCGGGCCATGAGGTCGGCCACATCCGCCGTCTCCCCGGCGGCGTCGCCACGGAACCGGAGGTTCCGGATGGGATGCTCGGCAGCATGTTCACCAAGCTCCGACCGCTCGTCACGCAGTGGACCACCGTCGTCCCGCTGCTGGCCTTCCTCGTCCTCGCCCTGACCTGGCACCGCGACCTTCCCGGCTGGGTGGTGGGGGTGGTGTCCTGCTTCCTTGCGGGCGCCGTGCTCTCCGCCGTGCACCACGCGGAGGTGGTCGCCCACCGGGTGGGGGAGCCGTTCGGTTCCCTGGTGCTCGCGGTCGCGGTGACGGTGATCGAGGTCGCGCTGATCGTGACCCTGATGGCGGACGGCGGGGACAAGTCGGCGACGCTCGCCCGGGACACCGTGTTCGCGGCGGTGATGATCACCTGCAACGGCATCCTCGGCGTCTCCATCCTGGCCGCGGCCATCAAGCACCGGGTCGCGGTCTTCAACGCCGAGGGGACGGGCGCGGCGCTGGCCACCATCGGCACCCTCGCCACACTGAGCCTGGTCCTGCCGACCTTCACCACCAGCTCGCCCGGCCCCCAGTTCAACCCCACCCAGCTGGCCTTCGCGGCGGCCGCCTCGCTCGTGCTGTACGGACTGTTCGTGGCCACGCTGACGTTCCGGCACCGGGACTACTTCCTGCCGGTGACCTCCGACGGCAAGGTGCTGGACGAGGAGGACCACGCCGATCCGCCGAGCTCCCGCGCCATGGTGTTCAGTCTGGTGCTGCTCGGTGTGGCGCTGATCTCGGTGGTGGGCCTGGCCAAGGGCGTGTCGCCGACGATCGAGTCGGCGGTCGAGTCGGCGGGGCTGCCGTCCTCGGTCGTCGGTGTGGTGATCGCCCTGCTGGTCCTGCTGCCGGAGACCATCGCGGCCGTGCGCGCGGCCACCCGCAATCGCGTCCAGACCAGCCTCAACCTGGCGCTCGGCTCGGCCCTCGCGAGCATCGGCCTGACCATCCCGGCGGTGGCGATCGCCTCGCACTGGCTCTCCGGTCCGCTGGTCCTCGGCCTCGACCCCGCTCACCTCGTACTGCTGACGCTCACTCTGCTGGTCGGCACGCTGACGGTCATCCCGCGCCGGGCGACCCCGCTCCAGGGGGCCGTGCACCTGGCGATCCTGGCTGCGTACGTGGAGCTGGCGATCGTCCCCTGAGGTGGCGCTCGCCCCGTGCGGTGCGGGGCGGTGCAAGGCGGTGCGGGACGGCCGAACGGGGCCGGCGACCTGACGAGGTCGCCGGCCCTTCGTCCGTCCGTCCTCGCCGGGGCGGTACGGGCCGGGTGGTACGGGCCGGGGCCGGTCGACGGCCGGGCCGCAACGACTGTTCGACTGATCAACCGTCAGTATCCGGTCATTCCGTGGCGAGGTGCCCGTCCACCGGATCCGCCCGGAGCGGCCGCGCGGGCCACCGGACGCCCGCGTGTCGGGTGCGGCGCGACCGCCGGGCTCCATATCGTCGGGTGTCCGCCGAATCAGCCGAGTCCGCCGCAGGACCGACACCCGTGGGAGCGTCGCATGCCCGGCCCAGCACAGCAGCCGTCCACCCGCCCGGCCCGACCGGCCGGCCCGTCCGCCGACACCGCCGACGTCATCGTGGTCGGCGCGGGCCCCGCCGGTTCCACCGCCGCCTACCACCTCGCCCGGACCGGCCTGGACGTGCTCCTGCTGGAGAAGTCCGTGTTCCCCCGGGAGAAGGTCTGCGGCGACGGCCTCACCCCGCGCGCGGTACGGCAGTTGATCGACATGGGCATCGACGTCTCGGAGTCCGCCGGCTGGCTGCACAACCGGGGACTGCGGATCGTCGCGGGCGGACGCCGGCTGGAACTCGACTGGCCGGAACTCTCCGCCTTCCCGGGCTTCGGACTGGTCCGCCGCCGCGCCGACTTCGACGAACTGCTCGCCCGCCGCGCCGCCGCGGCCGGCGCCCGACTGGTCGAACGGGCCAACGTGGACGGCCCGTTGCTCGACGAGCCGACCGGCCGGATCACCGGTGTCACCGCCCGGCTCGGCGAGGAGCGCCGCCCGGTCGCCTACCGCGCGCCCCTGGTGGTGGCCGCCGACGGCAACTCCACCCGGCTCTCGCTGGCGATGAAGCGCTACCGCCGGACCGACCGTGCGATGGGTGTCGCCTACCGCACCTACTTCACCACCCCGCGCCACCAGGACCGCTACCTGGAAGCCTGGCTGGACCTGCGCGACCCGTCCGACCGGGACCGCCGGCTCCTTCCCGGCTACGGCTGGGTGTTCGGCATGGGGGACGGCACCGCCAACGTCGGTCTGGGCGTCGTCGACACCGGGGCGGTGGCCGGCGAGGTGGACTGGAAGCACCTGCTCCGGCGCTGGTGCGAGAACCTCCCCGCCGACTACGGCTACCACCCCGAGGCCGTCACCGAACCCATCCGGGGCTCCGCCCTCCCGATGGGCCTCAACCGCCAACCCCACTACGCCGACGGCCTGTTGCTGATCGGCGACGCGGGCGGCACGGTCAGCCCGGCCACCGGCGAGGGCATCGCCTACGCGATGGAGTCCGGCCGCTACGCCGCCGAGGCCGTCGTCCAGGCCCTGGCCCGCCGCACCGACCGCGGCCGCGACCTCGCCCTGCGCGCCTACCCCCAGAGCCTCCGCGCCGCCTACGACGGCTACTTCGCCCTCGGCCGCCTCACCGCCGCCGCCCTGAGTCGCCCCCGCCTGGTCGGCGCCGCGGGCGCCGCCGGCCTCGGCAGCCCGGCACTCCTGCGGGCCGCCTTCCGCCTCATGGTCAACCTGACCGAGCCCGACTCCCGCGACGCCCTGGACCGCCTCCTCCACATCCTCGGCCGCCTCGCCCCCAGCAGCCGGGGCTGATCCCGGCGTCGCTCCTCCCGGCGCGCGGAGCGACCGGCCTCCCCGCCCGCCGCCTGCCCCACCCGGTCGACCTCTTCGCCGTCTCCGCCGACCGGCGGCCGCCGTCGCGGGTCGGAGGTCGCGGGTGGCGGGTCGCGGGGCACCGGTCGCGGGTCGTGGGTCACAGGTCTGTCCGGATTCCGCGAGCGCCCGATCCACCGTCAGTTGCGCGTCGGCGCAGGCCAGGCGCTGCTGCCGGGCCGGTTCGCGTCGTTCCCGGGGCGGGAACACCCCGGGATCGACGGCCGAGCGGTCGCCCGGCCGTGCCATCCTGCCGGGAGGAGGACCGGGGGGTCCGCTGTCCGTCGGGGGGCGTGATGGGATCGATCGGTGTGTTGGGCGCGGTGGCCGGGCTCGTGGTGGCGGGGCTGTTGCGGTGGCTGCCGGTCAGGGGGCGGACGAGCGGTCTGCCGGCGGTCGGTGTCGCGGGAGTGCGGGGTGGTTCGAAGGCGGCGCTGACCGTGGCCGTCGTGGAACTCCACCTCGCGGAGGTGATCGACACCGGCCGCGCCGGACAATTGCGGAGGGTGGCGCACAGCGGCCCCGGACGGAACGTGACGTCCCTGCACCGGGCCGCGTGGACGGTTCTCGGCCGGAACCTCTCCTTGGCCGATGCCGCAGCCGCTCCGGCGGTGCGGCGGGCCCGGCAGGAGCTGAACGCCGAACTGGCCGGGCGCGGTCTGCGATGCGGTCGGGCCAGGTCGACACTGGCCGGTCTGCTGGCCCTGGCGGCCTGCGCCACGGCCGTGGCCGTCGCGGCGCAGGGGGCCCTTCGGACGGGACTGTCCCTGGCGGTCCTCTCGCTCGCCGTGCTGTGCGGCCCGGCGCGGACCCTGGCCGGTCACCGGCTGCTGCGCGAGCTGCGCCGTCGGCACCCTCGTCCCGCCGCCGTCCCGGCCGCCCCGGCGGAGACCGGACTCCTGGTCGCGCTCCACGGGCGCCGGGCCCTGCGTCCGCTGGTGCCGGAGTTCGCCGCCCGTGCCGGTCTGCTCGGTGGCCGCGCCGTCCGGGAGACCGTCGCCCGGTCCGGGGGCGGCCCGTACGAGGGTTTCGCCGCCGGTTCCGGTGAGGGCGGCGGCATCTGATGGACCGTCAGGGGCTGGCGGGAGCAGGGGGCGGCCCGCGCGGGACCCCGACCCCGTCCGCTCGGCAGGGTCCTACTGGTCGTTGAACCAGGCGCGGCCGTCGGGGGAGAGGAAGGTGCGGAGGACGAAGGTGCCGAGGGCGATGCCGGTGAGGGCGGCGATGGAGCCGGTCAGCAGGAGCAGGGCGGCGGTCGCCACCGAGAGGGCCTCGACGGCGACCACGGTGGTCCTGGTCCAGCCCGCGCGGCGGGAGGCGAGGCCGGCGCAGGTGCCGAGCAGCAGGCCCACCAGGACGGAGGCCATCGCGATGAACCGCACCGGCGCGACCTCGCCGCCCTGGTTCCGGCCGAGGGCGGCGAGCAGGGCGAGGCCCGCCGACCCGCTGAGTGCGGCGTGCACCCACACGCCCGCGACCGCCCATCTGACCGCCGGTGGCATTCGCCGTGCCGGCCACTGGTCCGTCATCGCTGACCACCCCCGGTCGTCGAGCGGCCCCGCGCGGTGGCCGGGCCGTACCGGCGAGGATCGGGGCCGGTCCGGCGGACTGTCAATGGAACGGATGCGCTCCGCGTCGGCGCCGTCACCGTCCGCCGCTGGTTGCGAGGGCTGCCGCGACCCGAGCTTGGGGGCGCGTCCCGACGGTCCGCGCGCCCCCTGGGGTGGGTACGCGCGGGCCCGCGTGACCCCGGAGCCGTCGTGCCGGGGCCGGCCCTCGTCCGGTGCGGCGGCGCGGTCGGTGAGCGGGGTGATCATGGCCCGATCGTGGCACGGCCGGGCGCCACCGCCGCGCGGATTCCGGACAGCCGCGAGCCGTCACCCGCAGTGATCGCGGACGGCGGGCGCGGCCGGGGGTGCGGGCCTAACCTGGAAGGGCGCGCCGGTGCGTGGTGCGGAACGGGAACGGTGGGCCATGACGGTCGTCTCGGCGGCACTCTTCGGGGCCGGTTGGCGTGCCACGTCACGCGGTTCCGCCGCCCTGCTGCGCGAGTGCGCGGCACGGGGCTGGACGGTGGTCCTGACCGCCCCCGGCCCGAGCGGGACCCCGGCACTCACCGTGACGGATCCGGGCCGCGATCCGGTCCGGGTGGCCCTCGGCCTGGTCGACGGCGAGCCGTCGCACGCCGTGTTCGTCGCCGCGAGCGCGCCCGAGGTCCGGGTCGCGAGGCTGGCCGGAGTGCCCTGTGTCGCGGTGCTCGGTCCCGGCCCCGGTGCCACGGCCGCGGAGGTGCGGGCGGCCGGTGCCGCCGAGGTGCACCCCGATGCCGCGGCCCTGTTGTGCGTGCTGGACGACAGCCTGCTCGCCCGTCCGCGGGCGTTCGGCGACCGTCGCCCGCCCGCCTCCCTCGCCCTCGCGGGCCGGAGCGGCTAGCGCACCCCCACCGGGCAGTCGCCCGGACCGATGTCGTCGTCACCGGACGTGCCGGAGGTGACCGAGATGGACGGACCCGCTTTGAGCGGACGGGAGCGGCGGCTCCTCGCCGAGATCGAGTGCGATCTGAGCCGGGACACTCGCCTCGACCGGCGATTGAGCACGATGGGAGCCGAACGGCCGCACCGCGTCCGGAGCGCGCTGCGCGGCTTCGGCTGGCGATTGCCGACCGGCGTGCTGATGACGGCACTGGTCATGGCGGCGCTGTGCCTCAGCATCGCGGTGCGCAGGCCGACGGCCGCCGTGGCGATCGCCACGGCCGCCGTGTGGGTCGGCAGCGTCGTGATCGCGGCCGCGCTGTCGGTCGTGCTGCGCCGCCACCGGCGGCACCGGGTGGACCCGGCGGACGGCCTGCCGGACCGCGGGGACCGCTGGGGCCGGGGGCCGTGGCCCGGTGAGCACCGGAGCTGGGGCCCGTACCGCGACCGGGGCGACGACCGGGCCGGGGGCCGGGGCGAGGGTCGGGCCGAGGGGCCGGGCGACGGGCGGGACGACCCGGGCCGGCGCGAACGCCGTCCGTGGGACCACCCGGAGGCGTGATGACCACCGAGCTGAGGGAGTACCGCCCGGGCTCCCACCACGCCGCCGACCTCACCCTGGTCGGCTACGACGTCGAGGCGACGGACGGCTCCCTCGGCCGGGTCGAGCAGGACGCCGGGGACCACCTGCTGGTGGACACCAGGCCGTGGGTGCCGGGCGCCCCGGTCCCGGTCCCGATCGGGACGGTCGCCCGCGTCGACCACCTGGAGCTGGTCGTCCACCTGGACTGCCCGCGCGCCCGGGTCCGCGTCGCCCCGCCGTCCGCCGTCGTCGAACTGACCGGGGGCGGACCGGCCGCCGCCGACCGCGCGGACCGGTCCGGCGCGCGCCCCGGGAGCTGAGCCGGTGCGGGGCGTGTCGGTGGGCGGGCAGCGGGTGGGCCCGTCCGGATTCCGGAGAGCGCGGCCGCCCGGACGCCGGAGAGCGGGGCGGTCCGGATGCCGCTGACGGTGCTCACCGGTCGGACGATCGCCTTCCTGGTCGCTCCCGAGGGCGTCGAGCAGGTCGAACTGACCATCCCCTGGCAGGCCGTCGCGGAGGCCGGCGGCACACCGCGGCTGTTGTCCACCCGCCCCGGACTCGTCGACGCCTACCGGCACCTCGACCGGGCGGACGCCTTCCCCGTCGACGACGTGGTCGGGGTGGCCCACCCGGGCGCCTACGACGGCCTGGTCCTGCCCGGAGGCGTCGCCAATCCCGACTGCCTGCGGCTGGACCGTACGGCCGTGGCCCTGGTCCATCGACTGGCCGCCGCCGGCCGACCGGTCGCGGTGACCGGTCACGGCGCGTGGACCCTGATCGAGGCGGACGCGGTGCGCGGACGCACCCTCACCTCCTGGCCGAGCCTGCGCACCGACCTGGTGAACGCCGGCGCGTTCTGGGCCGACGAACCGGTCCACGTCTGCCGGGACGGTCCCGGGGTGCTGGTCTCCGGCCGTCGGCCGGGTGACCTCCCGGCCTTCACCGAGTCGCTGGTGACGGAGTTCGCGCACGCCGGGCCGGCCGGGGGCCCGCACCCGCCGTGGCCGGTCGCCCACGAGGCCGCCCCGTCCCGCCATACGGAGGCGGAGACGGAGCAGGACTGACTGCGTGGACTGACTGCGTGGGACTGACTGCGCAGGCGGGCTCAGTCGCCCCGCAGGCGGACGAAGCGCGCCGTCGGCGGGCGGCCGGTGACGGTCACCTCGGCCCGCAGCGGAACGGCTAGCGGCCGGACGTCGCCGTACTGCGGATCGTGGACGGGTGCGCCGAGCCGCCCGGCCGCCAGCTCCGCCACCTGCCGGGACTGGAGCGGCGACAGCGGCGGGGAGGAGAGCAGCACCCGGCCGTCCTCCAGCTCCAGCACCACCGCGCGGGGCCGGGCGGGAGGCCCGGTGACGGCGCGGACGGTGGCGTCGGCGGTGTCGCCGCGCCGGTACTTCACCCAGACCCGGCCCGCCCCGCGCGGCCGGTACGCCGAACCGGCGGCCTTGCAGACCAGCCCCTCCACGCCGGTGTCGGCGAGCTGCTCCATCCAGGTCAGCGCCTCGGCCCGGTCGGTGGTCGCCAGCACCGGCTGGACCGGCGGCGGCACCTCGGCCAGCGCGGCCAGCAGCAATCGCCGCCGGTCGGCCAGCGGCAGGGACCGGACGTCCCGGCCGGGCAGGGCCAGCACGTCGAAGGCGACCAGCCCCAGCGCCACGTCCTCGGAGGCCCGGTCGCGCCGGGTCCGCAGCAGCTCCTCGAAGGCGAACCGGCCGCCGCGCCAGGCGACCAGCTCCGCGTCCAGCACCAGCCCGGCCGGCAGCCGGGCGACGGCCGCGGCGATCGGCGGGAACTCGGCGGCGAGGTCCCGTCCGGAGCGCGACTGCAGGAACGGCGGGCAGTCCGGACCGCGGGCGAAAGCCACGCAGCGGAAGCCGTCCAGCTTCAGCTCGTAGAGCACCCCGGCGCCGCCGAGGCCGTCCGCCGGCGGCACCGCGGGCACGGCGGCCGGGCGCATCACCTCCACCAGAGGCGTCAGGACCACCGGGTCGCGCCCGTCCCGGGGCCGGGCGGCGGAGGTCCCGGCTCCGGCCCCCGCGGCGCCGCCCCGGCGCGACGGGGCCGCGGGCAGCGGCCGGGCCCGCGCCGGGTCGAGCAGCGGCCCGAGCGGATCGCCGTCGGCCGCCAGCCGCTCCGGCACCTCGGCGATCGTGAACACCAGTTCCGCCGCCGAACCGGCCGCCTCCAGCTCCGCCCAGGAGAGCGGCGCCGACACCGTCGGCCGCTCCCGCGCCCGCACCGTGTAGGGGGCGGCCGTGGTCTTCTTCGCCGAGTTCTGCGACCAGTCGACGAGCACCCGGCCGGTGCGGCGGGCCTTCGCCATGGTGTGCACGACCAGCTCCGGACGGGCGGCCTCCAGCTCGGCCGCCAGCTCCTTCGCGTAGGCGGACACCCGGGTGCTCGGAGTGGGCTCCAGCGGCACCAGCAGATGGAGGCCCTTGCCGCCGGAGGTCTTCACCCAGGCCTCCAGACCGTCCGCCGCGAGCCGCTCGCGCAGCAGCCCGGCCACGGTGCGACAGGTCAGGACGTCCGCCCCCGCGCCCGGATCGAGATCCAGCACCAGCCGGTCGGCCAGCCCGGGTGCGGCGGCGTGCCACTGCGGCACGTGCAGCTCCAGACAGCCCAGGTTGACCACCGACAGCAGCCCGGCGCCGTCCTCCAGCACCACCTGGCGCAGCTCGCCGCTGTTGCTCGGCACCTCCGCCGTGCGCACCCAGTCGGGCGTGCCCGGCGGCGGGTTCTTCGCCACGAACACCTCGGCCGCCACGCCGTCCGGGCAGCGCAGGAAGGAGACCGGACGGTCGCGCAGGTGCGGCAGCAGGGCGGCGTGCACGGCGGCGTAGTAGCGCAGAACCTCGCCCTTCCGGGTGCCGGTCCGCGGGTAGTAGACCTTGTCCAGGTGCGAGAGCGCGAGGGTGCGCCCGTCGACCGTCATCTGCGGCATCGCCGCCTCCGGGGCTGCGCGCGTCCCCGGTCCCGGGCACGGCCCGCCCGGGCCGCCCGGGTCCACCGGGCCCGTCGCGGCCAGTCTGCCCGCGCCGGGGCCGCGGCGCGAGCCGTCCCGGCGGCCGGAACAGGTGCCGCCCTGGCAGCGTTGCCCACCGGTGACCGCCGAGAATCACCGGACCCAGGGGGATGTCATGAGTGGACCGATCACCGCTGTCGCCAGACTGAAGGCCGCGCCGGGGCAGGAGGAGCAGGTACGGGCCCAGGCGCTGTCGCTGGTCGCGCCGACCCTCGCCGAGCCGGGCTGCCTGTTCTACCGCCCGTACCAGGACCCGCTCGACCCCGCGTCCTGGGTGGTCGTCGAACAGTGGGCGAGCCGGGCGGACTTCGACGCCCACCTCGCCGCGCCGCACATGACCGAGGCCTTCGCCGCCGGCGCCACCCTCCTGGCCGGCCCGCCGGACCTCCAACTCCTCACCGACCTGGCCTGACACCCGCACGGGGTGACGGGTCGGCGGCCATCGGTGGCCGCCGACCCGGTCAGGACGATCGGTCTCGGTCCGCTCCAGGATCGCGGACCGAGACCGGGAGGGTGATCCTGTGCTGCCCGAGCCGCAACTCGTGATTCTCGGAATCGCCGGGTCTCCCATGCGCCGACCGACCGCGGTCCGGGGTTCTGGTCACTCCGGATTCCGTCGCCCGAAAGCTCCCACGCCCCGGCGTCGGACTTCGGCCGACCAGCCTCGAGAACGCCTTCGCCCGTCCGGGACCGTCAGTACCGACGCCAGTGGTCGCGACGTTCGACCTGCCAATCGCCGGTCGATTCACCGGATTCGTCCTGACCACCGAGATCTTCTCCGTTGAATCCGCAGACACCGGTCCAGGTCGTCGAGCCGAACCTCCAGCTTTCCGTCACCCTGACTCTCCAAGCCAGGTTCCAGCCTTTTGCGGCCAGGGCGTCCAGGGCAGCGGTCGCAAGCAGCAAGGCCGGCGGTCCGTGGCGGTCGATGCCCGGGTCGTGGAGGACCGGCCGATCTTCCCCGGAAAGATGGAAGTCGAGGTGTCGACCGCTCCAGTCGAGGTCCAACAGGTCGGCCAGCGTCCGCGATGGAACCGCCCGATTGTCCGGCTTGCCCTTGACACCGTCCGACAGTCGTACGAGGAAGGTGTCTTCGTATTCCGCCGTGCTGGGGGACGTGCCTTCACCACCGGACGACGGTCCGGTGGTGGCTGCTGGCCGCCGGTAGTACTCCGCCAGGTACATCTGAAGCGGCCAGCGCTCGCTCAGCCGTGGTGACGCCCCCGAACCCGACACGGTCGCGACGGTGCCTTCCCGCATGCCCCTCCGAACAAGGACCGTCTCCACCTCCACGTGGACGAACTTCTGGTCGGCGCCTGGTCTGGCCGGTGCCGACGACCGGTCCCCGTCCAGTCGCAGGACGGTGTACGGGTCGGTGACGAGAACCGGAAGTCGGTCTTCTGCTGCCGTGTCGTCAGGCCGGTCAAGGTTGTATTCGGCGCGCAGCACGCACCAGGCCACCCCATCGGGGTCCTGCACCGTCGTGAACCGGGACGGCTGCATGTCCCTCAGCACGGCGGCGATGTCACCGTCGCCCACCGGGGCGCACCACCAGGAGTCGGATCGCCGACTCAGGTGGGCCGAGGATGTCGGCCATCCCGGTGGGACGGTCGGGTCGATCCCGTGACGTCGGTCCAGCACTGAGAGTTCGGACCAGGCGCGCACCCCGCCTGGACCGGACGAGGTCGAGCCGTGCCATTCCTCCAGGACGGTCTCGAGGACCTTCTGCTGCTGGGCGTAGGCAGGCCACTCCCCGAGGCGATAGCCCCTCCGGCCTCGCATCTTCACCTCGAGCCGCCTCGGCTTCAAAGCCTGGGACCGCCGGACCAGCCACCGATAGCGGCCCGGATGACTGTCGGTGTTCTCCACCATCGACCCGAAGTAGCTCTTGCACCGCTCCGACGTCCGCCGGGAGACCGGCAGTGGAGGAGCCCATGGCAGTCCGACCCTCGGCTCCTCGCGCGGCATGGCGGACGACGGTCCGAGCAGTGTTCCCAGGCTGGAGATCGTCTGTTGGATGCCTCGGTGTGCCCTGAACCGGTCACGCGTCATGACGGCGTTCCACTGCTCCACTGGAACCGCCTCGCCTCCCAGCAGCAGCGCACCGTAGGCGGCCAACCAAGTCGCCTCGGCCACGTAGGAATCGTGGTGCTTCCCGAAGATCTCCACCTGTTCGATCGCCGCTCCGGGAACGTCCCGCCAGATCTGTGCCACCGCGCGCACGCACTGGGCGCGCAGTGGCGGGCTCGGAACTGTCGCAAGCCACAGCAGTACTCTGGTGACATCCGTGGCGTTCTTCCGAATCTCGGCGGCCCCTCCGGCTGCCCAGCGAATGAATTGCTGGACCATCGCCATTCCGTCGCGATCTTCCAGGAGATGCAGCATCGGGACGATGAAGCGGCTTGCCAACCGGCGCTTCCCCAGCCCGTGAAGCTCACGGTGGAGGAAGGCGGCGCCGGCTCGATGTCCCCGGCAGGCCGAGTTCGCCAGCACGGTGTACCAGACCCACGGTGCCAGCTCGGGGTCGGAAGTACAACGCTTCAGGAAACGGAGCGATTGACCGGTGACCCGACTGCAGTTCCTGCCTTCGAGAGAATCCAGAACAGCCATGACGACTGCCGACGGCAACCGCTTCGGCAGGAAATGCGGAAGTTCCTTCTCCGGGTGGGTGTAGGGCACCACGCCGGCCAGGGCGGACAGCAGTCGGTAAGCCCGATCGGCGGTCTCGTCAGGGCCGGACAGGTCTTTCACCAGCGAAGCCAGATGACGGCGGCGCCCGGTCTCGTTCATCAGATTGCCGGCCCGGACGTGCTCGGCAAACCTCTGCACAGCGAATCCGATCCGCTGGTTCTGCGGGTCCGACGCCAGCACGCCGGCCTGGAAGAGCCATTCCAGGAGCTGTACGGGCTCTCCCAGTTCAGGTGCACTGCTCAGAGCGGCACAGGCCGAGCCGTGGTCGAGCGAGTCCTGCAGGCCCAGGCGCTCGCCGAGGAGTGCACAGGCCCGGCTCACCAAAGGATGGTCAGCGGCGGACGGTCGACCGTGAAGGTACTCGAAGTAGTCCCTGTCGAGAGCCTTCAGCCACCGCTCGAAGAGGTCGCCGACGCTGGGCACCGGCACGGGTGCATCGTCCTCCACTGCGCCACGCTCGCGATACAGGCACCAGGCGAGCACGGTGAGCATCAACGGGCGGCGGAGTTCGGCGACATCGGGTGGAAGAACCAGCGCGGGCACCTGGTAGACATCCCGCAGGACCTCCCATGCCTTCACCGGGTCCGCCACACCGCTCGCCCAGTGGATCCCGTAGCACCCCCCGACCGTACCTTCGTCCCGTGACCTGCGCCGGTCCAGGCGGGTGGATGCAACGAGCAGGACCTCGGGGAACTCCCTCAGCAATGCCGTCAGGGACGCGAACCCGTCCAGCTCACGACCGCGCAGAGCTGCAACGTCATTGAGGGCGTCGATCACCAGCGTGGCGTGCCTTCGACTGGCACGTGCCTGCGTCTGGAGCACCGCCAGCAGTTTCCGGACAGAACCGACCCGACCGCCCGGCACGGCCGCGTCGGCGATCTCCTTCTCCCAGTGCTCGCCACCGAGTTCGCCACCACTGACGAACGCCACCGGAGCCCCGGCAACAACCCGGGCCTCCGCCCAGGCCCCGAGCCCGTAGGACTTGCCGGTGCCCCACCCTCCGGCAACCAGCAGAGCACCGGACGCTCGGGCGAGCAGGCAGGCGTCGACGGCGACCGCAGCCAGCCGGCGCTGGCACGCGTGCAGTTCCTGCAGTGCGGAGAACAGCCTTCGCTCGGCAGAAATGTGCTCGGCAGGCAAACCGTCACGCGGTTCTGACGCTTCGAAGGCCGCGCACAGCTCACGGATCACGGCTCCCATGGCTTCCGCCACCGAGGCCGCCCGTTCCAGAACCGGCGTGATGGTGCTGCCGTCGCCCCTCGCGGACTCGGGCGGCACGCCTTCGAGCACGGTGGCGAGATCCTCGATCCTCCGAAGGCATTCCGCGCGCTCACCCCCTTGGCCACGCCACACCGCGAGGGCCGATTCGACCCGCTCGGCCGCCGGCTGTCGAAATCCTTCGGCAGACGGATCCCAGTCGACCCAGCGCCGCAGCTCATCGGCCGCCAACCGGATGCGAGCCGCGCCCGTCCCGGGGGAGGTCAACTCCTCGAGGACATCGCTGAGCGGAGTGTGCAGCCATGGAGTCTCCAGCCCGTCGGCGCCGGCACGCCGCCGGACGCTGCGCGCCGTAGCCAGAGCCTTGCGATCGAGGTCGATGCGGCGAGCGAACTCATCATCGGCGGGGGATGGTTCGGACTCGGCAACCGGTTGTCCGACGCCATGTGCACCACTGGTGTACATGTGCAGCTCGCCCACCGTTCCGACCTGCACCACCGGACCGTGGAACTCTCCGCCCTCGATATGGTTCGCCACTCGCCCGATTCTGCCGAAGAACCAGTGGCACAGGGGCATCCTTCCGGGCGCGGACGACGAGAATCGGATTTGCCCTCCGAGTCCGGGAAGGTCACGGCCCGAGCAGGGTGAGCGCGGTGCGGACCAGGGTGGTGTCGGTGGTGGGGTCGGGTGCGCCCGCCACGTCGGAGCGGAACAGCGAGGCGCCCTCGACCAGCATGATGAACACCCCGGCGCGGGCCCGGCGTTCCTCCTCCGGGAGGTGGGGGTGGCGGCGGGCGAGGAAGGCGGTCACCTGGGTCCGGTAGTCGTCGTAGAACCCGCGTACCGCCGCCGCCACGGTCGTGTCCCGGGCGGCCAGGGCCCACACCTCGACGAACAGCCGCATCAGCCGGGCGTCCTCCTGCTCGGCCAGCAGGGTGGTCACCACCCCGGTGGGCGCTCCCGGGGCGTCGGGGTCGGTGGAGAGCAGGGGGGCCAGCCGCTCCGCCGAACGCCGCAGCACCCGCTCCAGGACGGCGGCCACCAGGTCCGCGTGGGTGGGGAAGTAGTACTGGAGGTGGCCCAGCCGGACGCCCGCCGCCGCAGCGACGGCCCGCATCGTCCACTCCGGTCCGCCCTCGGCGACCAGCACCTCCTCGGCCGCGTCGAGCAGGGCCTCCCGGCGCTCCGCGCCCTTCCGCCCCCGGGCCGGGGTGCGGCTGTCGCCGTCGGCGGCAGGGGCGGTCGTCCGCCGCCGCCCGCGGGCCGGGCCGGCCGACGGGGCGGCGGGCGAGTTTTTCCCGGGGCCCTCCGCCCGGGCGCCCCCGGGGGAAGGCGACGGGTCGGAGGGCGGCGACGGAGCGTCGTCCGCCGTCGGGGCGGGGGCCGGGTCGGGTGCGGTGCTCATGCAGCAGCATCCAAGCCGGGCGCGGGGCTGATGTCGACCGCGACCCCCAGGGCGGCGAGGTCGGCCACCACCCGGGCCGGGTGCGGTGTCTGCTCGGGGAAGGAGACGCCGGCCGGTGCCGCCGCCGCGCCGTCCGAGCCAAGGATGCGGCGGAGGGCGAGCAGGCCGCCGACGGCGGTGAGGTGGGCCTGGCCGGCGCGGTCCTCGACGACCGCGCCGAGGGTGCGGCCGGCGTGCCGGACGTCGACGCGCAGCAGCGCGGTGCCGCCCTCGCCGGGGGAGTACAGCAGGGCGCGGCGGGCGGACTGCCAGCGGTCGCCCCGGCCCCAGCGGAAGAAGCCGGTGTGCTTGGCGGCCAGCAGGGCCCGGGTGCTGAGGTCGGAGCTGAAGCCGATCCGGGTGGTGGCCGTGGTGGTGCCGAGGGTGAGCGGCAGGGTGAACTGTTCGGGCGTGTCGATCCGGGCGACCCGGGTGGGGTGGTCGCCGATCCGGACGGTGCGCGCCTCGGTCAGCGGGGCGACGGTACGGCGCCGGCCCGCGCTGATCACCTCGTAGTCCAGCCCGAGCCGGTCCATGAACTCGACGGAGTCCGCGCCGGCCCGGTCGGCGAGGTCCCAGCGGATCGAGGTCTCGACCCGGTCCGCCCCGCCGAGGCGTTCGGCCAGCGCGGCCGCGACGAGACCGACCACGCCGCCCATCCAGGCCGAGGAGAGCAGCACCGGCGCGGTGGGGCGCAGCAGGGCGGCGACGGTGGCGGCGCGCTGGAGCCGGACGGTCCAGCGGGTGACGTCCACGTACGGGACACCGGCGCGGGCGGCCGCCCGGAGCACCCGGTCGTCGGGGTCGTTGACGACGCCGACGACGGCGCTCACCGCCGCGGTGAAGGGGGCGGGGTCGGCGAGGTCCCAGCGGCGGACGGCGGCGTGCGGGGCGCCGCCGAGCTCGCGGACGAGGGCCGCGCCGCGCTCCTCCGACCGGCCGGTGAGCAGGACGGGGCGCTCGGCCGCGACCATCCGGGCGAGTTCGCCGCCGACCGTCCCGTAGCCGCCGACCAGGAGGACCGGTCCGTGGGGGTCGAGCGTGAGGAGGTCCGGGCTGTCGGTGCCGGGGGCCGGGGTGTTGTTCGAAGTGGTCATGCGCAAAAACTAGGTCACCTGACCTAAAAATTCTGTCAAGACGGCGGGGCGTCGACGGATCGGGGCCGCCGCCCGGCGCCCCGGCCGGTCACCAGGGCGTGCGCGTCCGCGACCAGGTCCTCGACCCGCTCCCAGTCCACCGGGGGGACGTCGAGACGGACGCCCACCCAGCCCCGGTGGCCGACGTACGGCGGGCGGAAGAACAGCTCCGGCTCCTCGGCGACCAGGAACTCCTGCGCGCCGGCGGCCGCCGGGCACCAGAACGCCAGCCGGTCGTCGTGGTGGTGGTCGGCGAGCATCACGAACACCCGCGCTCGGCGGCCGGGGCCGGCGAACCAGGTCGGCTCGCCGTGGCTGACCCGCTCGTCGACCTCCGGCAGGGCCAGGCAGACGGCCCGCAGCCGCTGGACGGCCGCCGCGTCGTCGACGGCCGCCGCGTCGCCGGCGGGAACCGGGGCGGGCCGGTCGTCTCCGGCGGGAACCGGGCCCGCCCCGCCGTCGGCCTGCGCCGCGCCCGCCCCGCCGTCGGCCTGCGCCGCGCCCGCCCCGCCGTCGGCCTGCGCCGCGCCCGCCCCGCCGTCGGCCTGCGCCGGCCGGTCGGCTGACCGCACCGCTCAGCCCGCCGAGGGGCGCGGAGCACCCGGGTAGCTGCCGAAGTACCAGTGGTTGCCCTCCGGGTCGGCGGCGGCGAAGTCGCGCGAGCCGTAGTCGGTGTCGTACGGCGCGGTGGTGATCCGGGCCCCGGCGGCGGCCGCCCGCGTGTGCAGGGCGTCCGGGTCCGCCGTGACCACGTAGGCGGAGAAGGTCCCGGGGCCGCCGGGCCAGGGCTCGCCGTCCTCGGGGGCCGGCCGGTCGGAGCCCAGCATGATCCCGCCGCCCTCCGGCCACGCCAGTTCGGCATGGGCCACGAACTCGCCCTCGCCGTAGGCGACGACCTCCTCGAAGCCGAAGGCCTCCACCAGGAAGCGGATCAGCGCCCGGGCGTCGCGGGCCCGCAGACTGGGCCAGACCTGCGGGGCGGGTGCCGTCCCCGCGCCGGTGCCACCGCTGTTCGCGCCGTCGGTGTCCATGGCCGGTACCTCCTCGGTTCGGGGCGACCCGCCCGGATGGGGCCGGTCCGCCGTCATGCCTCCCACTCTGGCCCGGGCCCGGCCGCCCCGCCTTGGACGTTTCGGAACCTCGCCGCGTCCGGCCCCTCCTCGGCGAGCCAGACCGTCGGCGCGCACCCCGCGAGCGCACGGAACTCCCGGGCCAGATGAGCCTGGTCGAAGTACCCGCAGCGCACCGCGAGCTCCGCCAGCCGTGGCGCCGGACCGGGCGCGGCCAACAGCCGCCGGGCCCGGTCGAACCGGATCACCCGCGCGGCGGCCTTCGGAGTGAGCCCGGTCTCGCGGCGGAACCGGTCCAGCAGATGGCGGCCGCTCCAGCCGGTCTCCTGGGCGAGCGCGGCCACCGGCAGCGCCCCACCGCTGCGCCGCAGCGCGTCCCAGGCGCGCAGCACCTCGGGCTGCACCCGGCCGGAGGGGTGCGCGAGACGCAGCAGCGCGCCGTCGAGCGCCGCGAACCGCTCCGGCCAGGTCCGGGCCTCCCGCACGGCCTCCTGGAGCCGCTCGGCGACCGCGCCGAGCACCGCCTCCGCAGGGACGTCCAGCTCGGCGAGCTCCCCGGCCGGCAGCCCGAACAGTGCCCGCGCCGCCAGCGGGTGGACGGCGACCTGGATGCCGGACTGCCGGCCGTCGTGGCTGATCAGCGCCGGGGCCGTGTGCAGCCCGCCGAGCAGGGTGGCGAAGCTGCCGGGCGGCTGTGCCGGGTCGGGGTGGCCCGCCATGGTGAGCGGTTCGTCCAGGGTCACGATGAAGGTCAGGTACGGGGACGGCAGGCCCCGGTGCAGGGCGGGCGGCAGACCCCGTTGGCGGTAGCCCGAGTACCAGGCCACATAGGGGCGCAGAGCGGTCGCGGGCCGTGCCCGGACCGCCTCGTCGACCGGGTCGGGGGCGGCTGTCACCGCTGTCCGGTCCGCCGCCCGTACCGGACCGGGCGCTCCGGTGAACTCCTCCGTCACGCCCCCAGTATCGTCCCGCCGGAGCCCCGGCGACGCCCGGCGACCGCCGCCCTGCCGTGCCCGGCGACCGCCTCCCCGCCGTGCCCGGTGACGGCCTCCCGGCCACACTCGGCAACGGCCGCCCCGGATGCGCTCGCGGACCCCCGGCACCCGTGCGTAGGGTGGGCGCACCGGAACACCCGGTGCTCGGGGGAGACGCCTGAGGAGGAGTCCCCGTGACTACTGCCCGAGACATCATGCACGCCGGCGCCCAGTGCGTCGCCGCCGACCAGAGCCTCGCCGATGCCGCCAGGATGATGCGCGACATGAACGTCGGCGCCCTCCCGATCTGCGGCGCGGACCAGAAGCTCAAGGGCATCATCACCGACCGCGACATCATCGTCCGGTGCATCGCCGAGGGGCGGGACCCGGCGGCGATGAAGGCCATGGAGCTGGCCGGCCACCTGCACTGCGTCCACGCGGACGACAGCATGGACGCGGTGCTGCACAAGATGGAGCAGCACCAGATCCGCCGCATCCCGGTCATCGACGGCGACCGGCTGGTCGGCATGATCAGCGAGGCCGACCTCGCGATGGGCCACCGCGAGGGCCAGCGGCTGACGGACCAGCAGATCGTCGACTTCATGGACAGCGTCTACATGACCCGGTGACGCCACGGCCGGTGACCACTGCCGGTGACCACTGCCGGTGACGCCACGGCCGGTGACCACTGCCGGTGACGCCACGGCCGCCGGCCACCGCCGGTGACACCGCCGTCCACCGCGGAGGCCCGCCGTCGCCGCCCACCGCGAAGTCCCCCGGGACCCCCGTGCCGCACCGGCACGGGGGTCCCGCCCGCTCCGGGCGCTCTGTAACAGAATCCCCGGACCGGTTAACGCGGGCGCCCCGGCGGCCCTCCTGGTCGTGGAAGTGTGGCAACGACGACAGGAGCGCTGGTGGATCCCGTGACGGGCTCGGTGGTGGCGGGTGTACTGGGGTTGGTGGGCGCCCTGGTCACCCTGGTGGGGCAGTTACGGCCGCGCCGGCGGGACCGGCCCCAGCCGCCCCCGGTCGTGGTCGTCCTCGCGGTCCGCGCGCGCCGGTCCGAGGACGACGGACAGCAGCGGCCGGTGCGGCCGGAGCCGCACGAGGATCGGGGTCGCGGCGCGCATGAGTGAGACCGGCCCGGAGGGGGAGGCCGCGTCGGCGGCGTCCCTCGGCCACCTTCCGGCCCCCGCCGACGGCAGCGGTACCGGAACCCGGCACGGCGAGTTCGCGTACTTCTACCGCACCTGCCTCCGCCGGCTGGTGGCGTTCCTGATGTGGCAGGGAGCCCCGGCCGCGCTGGCCGCGGACCTGGCCCAGGACACCATGGTCAAGGCGTACGAGCGGTGGGACCGGATCCAGTCCCCGGAGGCCTGGTGCCGGAGAGTCGCGTCCCGCGAACTCGTGCGCGCCTTCAGCCAGGTCGAGGACAGCATCGAGGAACTCGCCCTCGAACCGACCTCGTTGCTGCCGGCCCCGGGGCACGCCGCCGAGTGGGAGGGCGAGCAGGAGATCCTGCGGCTGCTGGGCGGCCTGCCGGCCCGTCAGCGCCAGGTCCTGGCCTGGACGCTGGACGGCTACACGCCGACGGAGATCGCCGCCGAACTGGGCATGCGCCCCGCCGCGGTCCGCGCCAGCCTGTTCAAGGCGCGGCTGGCCGTCTCCAGCAGAATGACCGATCGAGAGGGGGAATGATGGCCGAGCGCGGTTCTCCCGAGCGCCGCACCCGTGATGTCTCGGACCGGATGGCGGCACTGCGGAAATCCTTCCTGCACGGGCTCGACGCCCATCTGGACGTGGCGGCCGGGCTGCGCGAGGTGATGCTGTGCGCCCGTCACAAGGAGCTGGCGGAGGGCCTGGACGCCGTGCTCGACATCGAGGCCGGGCTGGTGTCCGTGCTGTCCCGCGGCACGGCCCGGACGGAGTTCGAGGAAGCCGCCGCCCCCCTCTACGACGTCGGCCTGATGCACCAGCGGTTCGAGCTGATCGGCCCGGAACAGCGCCTGGTGCTGCGCGGGCACCCGCTGGTCACCTCGGCCATCCTCGCGGACCTGCTGATCCGAACCGTGGTGCTGGCCCAGGACCTCACCTACGGCCTGGGATTCGGCCGGTACCACGGGATGCCGCTGCAGCGGGCGGTGTTCGCCGCCCAGGGGGTCGCCCGGGGCATCGCGCAGGAGCTCGACCGGCGGGCCGCCCTCGCCTGGGACCTGCGGGACCGCGCCCACGAGATCGTGGCGCTGCTCGAACCCCACTACCCGGAGATCGACCGGGCACGCCGGGTCGGTCAGCTCCTGGTGCGGGAGATGGTGACCACGATCGACCACCGGGTGCGGACGGCGGACCACCCGGCGATCGCCGAGTTCCTGCGCGCCTGCGAGGTGTTCATGTACGCGGTGGCCGGCGGGGACCTCACCCGAGCGGTCCGGGAGGTGCAGTACCTGTCCCGGGTACTGGTCGAGCAGGTCGGCGAACTGCTCGAACTCGGCGAACCGGAGACCCTGGACCTGGAGTTCCTGGCCGAGGTGCTGGACGACTTCACCACCGCGGACCTCACCTCGGTCGACCTCGCCGGGGTCGACCTCGCCGGGGTGCGCTGGTCCGAGCTGCGCACCCGGTGGCCCGCCGCCGTCAGCGTCGACCAGCTCCGGGCGGACTCCCGGGAGACACTGCCCGGGTCCGGGATCTACGTCGTCCGGCCCGGCACCGGGACCCGCGACGTGACCAGGGTCTGAGGACGCCGGACGGGCGCGGCGCCGGGGTTCCGGCACCGCGCCCGCCTCGGCCGTGTCCGCGCCCCGGCCGTGCCCCCGGCCGACCGCGTTCGCAGCCGGCCGGGGAATCGATCGGCCGGGCGACCGACCGACGGAACGTCACATCACGGACGGGACCGACGGACGGGCATCAGCAGGTGAGCACCGGAGCGGCCCAGTCGGCGTGGTCGCTGTTGGTGCCGTCGCCGCCGTCCGTCACCACGAGCCGCAGCTCGTTGGCCCCGGCCAGTGCCGCCGTCAGGTGCTTGACGCCGGACGCGGAGGTGACCCGCCCGCTGTCGGCGACCTTGGTGTCGTCGGCGTAGATCTCGAAGGAGACCGAACCGCGGCCCTGGGCCTCCGCGTCGATCCCGACATCGGTGCTGATCGAGGAGCAGGCGCCGCCCAGGTAGTAGACGATCTCGCTGAAGGCGTTGACGCCCAGGCCCTTGGCGTAGGTGGCGCCGCCGATGGTGATGGTGCCGCCGTCCCGAGCCTGGTTGTCGCCGTTGCTCATGTCGCGCTCGACCGGGCCCCAGCTGTTGCCCGCGGCCGACCAGTTGAGGTCGGAGACCTGGTACGTCCCGGCGGCCGGGCCGTCGCCGCAGGCGACCCGGACGTTCGCCCAGTCGGCGTGGTCCCAGGAAGTGCCGTCGCCGCCGTCGGTGACGACCAGCTTCAGCTCCTGCGCGCCGGTGAGGTCGGCGGTCAGCCGTCGGGCCTGGTCCTGGCCGGTGACCGGTCCGCTGTCGGCGGCCTTCACCCCGTCCTTGAAGACCTGGAACACCACCGAGCCGTTGCCGTAGGCGTCGTCGTCGATGCCCACGTCGGTGACCAGGTTGCGGCAGGTCCCGCCGAGGTGGAAGCCGATCTCACTGGGGGCGTGCACCCCGAGGCCGTTGGCGAACTGGGCGCCGCGGATGGTGATCGTGCCGCCGTCGCCGGCCACGTGGTCGCCGTTGCTGCGGTCGCGCTCCACCGGGCCCCAGAAGTTGGACACGGCGGTGAACGGCAGATCGCTCAGCCGGGTCACGCCCGAGGGCGGGGAGACCGGAGAGCTCGGGGTGACCCGGAACATCGCCGTGCCGTGGCCGGGCACGACCGCGCTGATCGTGCCGTCGCCGGTGCTGCTCTTCTTCGACCACAGGTCCTTGACCTTGTAGGACTCGGCACCGCCGATCCCGACCGCCTGCGCGGTGGTGCTGATGGTGGCGTCGTAGGAACCCTCGTTGGTGAGGGTGACCGAACGGCTGCCGTCCGCCAGCGGCTTGCTCATCACCACCAGCCCGTTCTCCCGGGAGACCACGGCGCCCTGCTTGCCCAGCGGGTCCTGGTCCACCGCGATCACATCGGTGTTGGTGAGGATCTCCAGGGTCTCCGGCTCGGCGGTCCGCAGGTCGGTGCCGATCATCAGCGGGGCCGCCATCTGCGCCCAGAGGCTGAAGTGGGTCCGGTACTCGGTGCCGGTCATGCCGCCGTTGCCGACCTCCAGCATGTCCGGGTCGTTGAACGCCCCGGGCTTGGCGTAGTTCGCCAGGCCCTGGTTGGCCTGCGCGATGGAGATCATGCTCTGCCAGTTGTCGCTGATGTCACCGGTGGTGCGCCACGAGTTGCCGACCGGCTGCGCCCAGTTCCACGGCCCGGTGCTGCCCCACTCGCAGATGCTGTAGAGGATCGAGCGGCCGGTCTTCTTCAGCGCGTCGCCCATCGCCTTGTACCGGGTCCGCGCGTCGACGCCCTTGTTGTTGCAGTTGTCGTACTTGAGGTAGTCGACGCCCCAGGACGCCCACAGGTCTGCGTCCTGCTGCTCGTGGCCGAGCCCGCCCGGGAAGCCCTTGACGTCGCAGGTGTGGTCGCCGGCGCTGGAGTAGATGCCGAACTTCAGGCCCTTGCCGTGCACGTAGTCGGCGAGGGCCTTGATGCCGTGCGGGAAGCGGACCGGGTCGGCCACCAGGTTGCCGCTCGCGTCGCGCTGGGGCAGGGCCCAGCAGTCGTCGAGGTTGACGTACTGGTAGCCGGCCGCCTTGAGGCCCTTGGAGACGAAGATGTCGGCGATGCCCTTGATCATCGCCTCGTTGAACTGGGCGCCGCAGTAGGTGGAGTTCCAGTTGTTGAAGCCCATCTGCGGCGTCAGGTTGAGGCCGTTGTCGAGCGCCGCTGCCGACGGTGCGGTGGCGAGCTGGAGCCCGACCGTCACGGCGCCGCCGCCGGCGAACAGGGCTAGTGCGGTGAGCGCGGACGCGGCACGGCGCGCCGGTCGGGCGTCGGGGGTTCGCACGAATCCTCCATCGGGGGATCGGAGTTGGGCGGGGAAAACGGACCGGCCGGCCTGGCGGGGGAGCCGGGCGGCAGACCGGTCGGACCGGCTGGTGGGGTCGGGGCGTCCAGGGTGGCGGAGCGGTCCGCTCAGTTCAGCGGCGTCCAGGCCTGGCCGGCCGCGGCCGGGTTCGGCGGATTGAGTTCCACGGAGGACGTCGGGGCGGACCGCGGGGCGTCCAGGGCGAGTCCGCTGGCGACGTTGGTGATGGTCAGCGCGCCGGTGGCGGCGTTCTGGGTGACCCGCCACTTCTGGTTCGGGCTGTTGGGGTCCCAGCGGTTGAGCACCCAGGCGGGCGAGCCGTTGCCGCCGCCGCCGGTCAGGGTGCCGTGGGTCTGGGTGGGGGTGTCGCAGTTGTCGGTGATCCGGACGGTGCCGTCGGGGTTCGGGGTGAACTTCCACTGCTCCGAGGTGTGCCAGTCCCACCACGTGTTGATGTCGGTGGTCGACCCGTCGGGCGCGGAGCACATGCCGCGGATCTCCAGCACCTGTCCGCCGGTGCCGCCGGCGCTGATGCCGTGGTAGCGGCCGTCGCCGACGACCGCCGCCGGGACGGTGGTGGGCAGGGCCCTGAGGCGGTACATGGTGACGCCGTGGGCCGGGACCCAGCCGCCGACGGTGCTGGTGAAGGTGTTGGTGGCGCCGGTCCAGAGGTCCTTGGCGGTGTAGCCGGGGCCGGTCAGTCCGAGGTCGGCGAGGGTGGGCGTGACGTAGCGCCAGCCGGACGGGTCCTGGTTGATCAGCAGCACCGCGGTGTCACCGTCGGCCAGTTGGCGCTTCAGGACGATCGGATCGGTGGCGTTGTTCGGCGCGCGGCCGACGAGGGTGGCCGGCTCGGCGAGACGGTCCTGGTCCACCGCGATGACGTCGGCGTTCTTGTAGACCGCGAGGGCGGAGTCGCTGATGCCGGTGGACCAGGTGTACCCCTGGTAGCTGTGCCGGGAGTCGGCGGCGGTGCGCAGGTCGGCGCCGCTGATGAGCGGGGAGGCCATCATGGCGAGGATCGACATCTCGGCGCGCGACTCGTCGTCGGTCATCGGCTTGTGGCAGACGCAGGTGTCGGTGGTGCCGTAGATGCCGTAGGGGTTCAGCCACCCCGCGAACATCATGTCCATGTCGTTCCAGCTGCCGGGGCGGACGTTGGCCGGGTACTCGAGCGCCGTCCGCAACTGGCCGTTGTACAGCACGCCGTCCAGGTCCGGGCCCCGGTCGCCGCCGATCCGGCACAGGTTGGCGACCTGGCCGCACCACTTGCCGGTCGGCGCGTAGCCGGGTGCCTCGCGCTCGGGGGTGCCGGCGGCGACCACCACCGGGTCGGTGCGGGCCGGGTCGTCGGCGGCCAGCAGGTAGGGCACGCCGGAGTGCACCGGCTGGGCGGACACGCTGAGCGTGACCTTGGGTCGGTTCTGCGCCGCCGAGGCGGCGTCCAGCGCCCGGCGGAAGTCCTGCACCCGGGCGTAGACGGACCGGGTGAGCTCGCGGCCGATGCCCTGGGTGTAGTAGTCGTGGCCGTCGGGGCCGACGATCCTCGGCCCGTAGGGGCAGTCGTCGTACTTGACGTAGTCGACACCCCAGGAGACGAAGTCGGTGGCGTCGGTGGTCTCGTGCCCCAGGCTGCCGGGGCGGCCCTGGCAGGTGGTGTAGGTGGTGGTGGCGTAGAGGCCGAACTTCATGCCCTTGCTGTGCGCGTACCAGGAGAGGTACTCGATGCCGTTGAGGGTCCGGCCGTTGACGGTGTGGGCCGGGAACCGCGCCGGGTCGGGCACCAGGTGGCCGCTGGTGAGGTCGAAGCCGGTTCCGTCGGTGCCGCTGACCGGGTTGCGGTTGGCGTCGTACAGCTGCATGGCGCCCTCGGCGGTCTTCGCGAAGTCCGCGCTCTGGCCGTCGCGGTGGCCCAGCGACCACCCGTCGTCGATGGTGACCGTGTTGTAGCCGGCCGCGACCAGACCGCGGGAGGCCATGAAGTCGATGGTCTGGAGGACCTGCTCCTGGGTGACGGCGGTGCCGAGGGTGTTCCAGGAGTTCCAGCCCATGGGCGGGGTGAGGGCCTGTCCGTTCTCGACGGCGGCGGCGGGGGTCGCCGAGGGGCCGAGGGCGAGCGTGCCGAGTCCGGCGGAGGCGAGGGCCAGTGCGAGCAGGGTGCGGGGCACCGCTCGGGCCAGGCTGCGGGCCAGAGGGCGGGGGAGGGCGTGGGGGAGGTGCGGCGCGGTTCTGCGCATGGGCGCTCCAGGGCGCGAGTGGGGGTGGGCGGGGAGTGCGCGGAGGTGGCACTGAGGTGCGGCAGGGGAGTCGCCGTGATGCTTTCTGTCTCTTTTTCGAACAGAAAGCAACGCAGCATAGACACGACAGAACCCGCCGCTCAAGAGGGCGTGCGAACCCCGGAGGCCGTTGTCATTACTTGTCCCATATGGCGTGTCACGACTTGATCTCGGCGGCGAACGCTACTTGACGGCTCGTCAGAGCGGGGTGTGATATTTCACATCGCGTTTGAATCTGTTTGATTCTGCTGATGAGGAGCGGTCCCCTCCATGATCCGAAGCACCAACCGCCGCGTCGCCGCGGCAGGTTCCCTCCTGTTGTCCCTCGGCCTGGTCACGGCCTGTTCCGACGGTCAGGAGACCACCGGCGCCAACGCCTCGGTGGCTCCGGTCAGCGGGAAGATCTCGATCACCTACCTGCAGAAGCAGGGGGACCAGGAGTACTTCATCGGCGAGGCCGCCGGGGCGAAGGCGAAGGCCGCCGAACTCGGCGTCGACCTCAAGGTGGTGAACCTCGGCAACGACGCCAACAAGACGGTCAGCGAGGTCCAGTCCGCCATCGCCCAGAAGACCAACGGCATCATCGTCGTGGTCCCGGACCCGGCCGTCGGGCCGCAGGTCGTGCAGACCGCCAGGGACGCGAAGATCGCCCTGCTCACCTCCGACGACCAGGTCTGCGCCACCGGTCCGGACCCCGCCGCCTGCGCCAAGGCCGATCTGGTGCCGCGGGTCGGCTTCAGCGGGGCGCAGATGGGCGCCGAGGTCGGCAAGCGCGCCGCCGAGGAGTACACCAAGGCCGGCTGGACGGCCGCCGACACCCGGATCGTCTCCGCCTGGAAGCAGGACGTCACCGTCTGCGGGGACCGGGTCAAGGGCGCGAAGCAGGCCTTCGACGCGGTCGTCCCCGGCGTCCAGAACATCGACGTCGCCACCGACAACACCCCCACCGGCGCGCAGGACAAGGTCGCCGCGATCATCACCGCCAACGCCGGCGTCAAGCACTGGGTGGTGTGGGGCTGCAACGACGAGAACGTGCACGGCGGCGTCACCGCGCTCCAGAACGCCGGTATCGGCGCCGACAACGTGATCGGCATCGGCCTCGGCGCCTACCTCGCCTGCAAGGACTGGAGCGGCGGCAAGCCGACCGGGATGAAGGCCGCGCTGTTCATCAACGGCAAGGAGGTCGGCGCGCTCGCGGTCCAGAGCATGGTCGACAAGCTCAGGAACGGCAAGGACCTGCCGGCCGAGCAGTTCGCCCCCACCACCATGGTCGACGCGGCCGGCTGGCAGAGCGCGGGCGTCACCTGTGGGTGACCCGACCTCCTCCCGGCGGGAGCCCTCGGTACCGGGGACCTCGGCAACCGGCACCCCGCTGTCCGGGGCCTCGCTGTCCGGCTCCTCGGTATCCGGGTCCCCGGTACCGGGCCCCGCCGCTCCGGCCGCCGCGGAAGCGGCCGGAGTCACCGGCGTCGCGGCCGTCACCAAGACCTTCGGCGCCGTCCGGGCCCTCGGCGGAGTCACCCTCGACTTCCCCCGCGGCGCGGTCACCGCGCTGATGGGCGAGAACGGCGCCGGCAAGTCCACCCTGCTGAAGATCCTCACCGGCGACCACCAGCCCACCGAGGGCCGCGTCCTGCTCGACGGCCGCCCCGTCGACCTGCGCTCCCCGGCCCAGGCCCGCGCGCTCGGCATCCGGATCGTCCCGCAGGAACCCGAGATCGTCCCGCACGTCTCGGTCGCCGAGAACGTCTACGCCGGCGCCCTCCCCACCGGCCGGGGCCGCCGGCTCGACCGGGCCGAGCTGCGCCGCCGGATCACCGCCGACCTGGAGCGGCTCGGCTTCGCCGGGGTGCTCGACCCCGACCTGCTCGGCTCCCGACTCACCCCCGCCCAGCGGCAGTTGGTCGAGATCCTGCGCGCGCTCACCGGCGAGGCCAAGCTGATCGCCTTCGACGAGCCCACCTCCTCGCTGTCCGAGCAGGAGGTGGACGCCCTGTTCGCGCTGATCGGGCGGCTCCGCGCGCAGGGCATCGCGATCGTCTACGTCTCGCACCGGATGCAGGAGATCTTCCGGCTCGCCGACCGGATCGCCGTCCTGCGGGACGGCGAGCTGGTCGGCGTCCAGGACGCCCGCGACACCGGCGAGGCCGAACTCGTCCGGCAGATGGTCGGCCGCGACCTGTCCGCGATGTTCACCCGTGCCGACGTCGCCACCGACCGGGTCGTCCTGGAGACCCGGGGCCTGACCACCGACCACGTCCGCGACATCGACCTGACCGTCCGGGCCGGCGAGGTCGTCGGCCTGGCCGGCCTCATCGGTGCCGGCCGTTCGGAACTCGCCCTCGCACTCGCCGGGGACCTTCCGGTCCGCTCCGGCAGCGTCACCCTCGACGGCAGGCCGCTGCCGTTCGGCCACCCCGGCCGGGTGATCCGCGCCGGCCTCGGCCTCGCCCCCGAGGAACGCAAGGCCCAGGCGCTGTTCCTGCACCGGTCGGTCCGCGACAACACCTCGATCGCGGTGCTGGACCGGCTGCGCCGCCGGCGCTTCGTCAGGCGCGCCGCCGAACGCGAGCTGGCCGCCGAGTACACGGGCCGGCTGCGGGTGCGGACCCCGTCGATCGAGCACGAGGTGCGCAAGCTGTCCGGCGGCAACCAGCAGAAGGTCGTCCTGGCCCGCTGGCTGGCCCGACGCCCCAAGCTGCTGATCCTCGACGAACCCACCCGCGGCATCGACATCGGTGCCAAGGCGGAGATCTACCGGATCGTCGCGGACCTGGCCGAGCAGGGGGTCGCGCTGCTGGTCATCTCCTCCGACCTGCCCGAGGTCCTCGGCCTGGCCGACCGGATCGTGGTCATGCAGGGCGGGCGGGTCACCGGCGAGCTGGATCGCGCCGACGCCACCGAGGAGGCCGTCCTGCGACTCGCGATGGCCGACGACATCACCCGTACGAAGACCCCGGGAGCAGCCTCGTGACCAGCGCCACCACCCCGCCCGCCGTCGACCGGCCCGCACCGCCCGGCCGGCCCGCGCGCGGGAACGGCCGCCCGCTCGCCGTCCTGGCCGCCCTCGGCGGCCAGAACCTCAGCCTGCTCGGCGCCCTCGCCCTGGTCCTCACCGTCTTCGGCTCGCTCAACGAGAACTACCTCAGCTGGACCAACGTCCAGGTGATCGCCGAGGCCGCGACCATCACCGGCCTGCTCGCCGTGGTCCAGACCGTGGTGATCATCTGCGGCGGCCTGGACATCTCGGTCGGCTCGCAGGCCGGCCTGGCCTCGGTGGTCAGCGCGATGGCCTACACCTCGGCCGGGTCGAACGCCGTCGCCGGGACGGCGGCCGCGGTGGCCGTCGGTGTCCTGGTCGGCGTCGTCAACGGCCTGGTAATCGTCTACGGCCGGGTCAACGCGACCATCGCCACCCTGGCCGGCCTCGCCGCCTACAAGGGCGTCGCCCAACTCGTCTCCGACGGACGGGCGCAGGGCTACGTCCTGGGTGACCCGGTGTTCGTCTTCCTCGGCCGGGGGAAGATCGCCGGCCTGCCGGTGATGGTGTGGATCCTGATCCTGGTCGCGCTCGCGGTGCACGTCCTGCTGCAGTACACCGACCTCGGCCGCAACCTCTACGCGATCGGCGGCAACAACACCGCCGCCCGGCTGGCCGGAATCCCGATCAACAAGTACCTGGTGGCCGTGTACGCCCTGATCGGCGCGGTCGCCGCACTCGCCGGGATCCTGCTGACCGCCCGCACCGGCTCCGGGCAGCCGGTCTCCGGAAGTGAGGGCCTGGAACTCAAGGCGATCACGGCCGCGGCCCTCGGCGGCTGCGCGCTCAAGGGCGGCAAGGGCGGCATCGGCGGCACCCTGCTGGCGGTCGCCCTGCTGGGCGCGCTGGAGAACGGCCTCACCGTCGAGGGCATCAACTCCTTCTGGCAGAACGTCGCCCAGGGCTCGCTGCTGGTGGTCGCGGTGGTCATCCAGCAGTCCCGCTCCGGCGAACGGGCGGTCGGCCTGCCCGGGTAGCCGTCCTCCGCCGTTTCCTTCTGCCCCGCCCGCCGTTCCCCGTCGGGTACCGGCGGGGCGTGTACAGGGCGGCGCCCGCGGGCAGGTGACCCCTCGTGGTGGGTGACCGCCCGGGTGCGGACCGTTCGGCGGCCTCCGGTGGGTCACCGTCCGTCGGCAGGACGGGAGGGCGCAGCAGTGACCACGAAATGGACCGGGGTGTCGCTCGAGGACGTGCGGCTCGACGCGGCCGGCATCGCCGGGGCGAGATTCCGCCCGGACCCCTCGGTGGTGCTGCCGGAGCGGGTGGAGGTCTACCGGATCCTGGACGGCCGGGGCGAGCCGCTGTCCTGCACACCGGCCGAGCACGAGCGCTGGGAGCTGGCGGCCGTGGCCTGTCTGGGCCGGTTGTCGCAGGCCCTCGAGGACTTCTACTGGGCGCACGGCGGCACCATGATCGAGATCGACCTCGTCAACGGCCGGCAGAGCCGCTACGGCATCACCGCGCCGCGCCGCTGGCCGGGGCGCGAGCGGCGGGTCGCCGAACGGTCGGGCCGTGCCCAGCGGCTGCTGGCGTCGGAGGTGGGGCGGGCCGTCGAGGAGTACCGGCCGGTGCGGGAGGAGATCGCCCTGCGGGTGGAGGCGGAGCGCGTGGTCCGCGAGGAGGCCCGGGTGGCCGCGCACCGGGCCGAGCGGCACCGCCGGGCGGTCCTGGACGAACTGGCCGGCCGCCGGGTGTGGGAGTACCGGGAGGGCCGGGCGGGGGAGCCGGTGCGGGTCCGGCGGGTCGACCTGCCCCGGCCCGACGGATGGCCGGAGGCCGAGGACGGCGGCGCGGAGCCGCTGACCGCAAGGGAGTTGGCGGATGCGCTGAACGCCCTGAACCGGTCGGCCGAGAGCCCGGTCGAGGTCGGGTGGGACGAGCGCGCGAGGGTCGCGACCGAGGAGGAGTGCCGGGCGCGGACGTTGTCCGGGACCTTCCTGGAGTGGTGGCAGGACCTCGCCGGGCGGAGCTGGTCGGACGGGCCGGACGGTCCCCGCCCGTACTTCCTGTCACCGGAGGCACGCCGCCGTTCCCGGAGCCGCGGGCCGAGCTACGGCGGTACCGGCATGGGCGGGACCGGCGGTTTCACCGGCGGCCACTCCTACGGTGGGTTCGGCGGCTACTGACCCGGCCGCCCGGGGGCACGGACCGGCGCCACCGGGTCAGGCCCCGGCGACCGGGGCGACGACGAGCTCCCCGACGGACTCCGTCAGGGCGGCCCGGGCCTGGGTGTTCAGTCCCGAATCGGTGACGAACACGTCGATCTCGTCGAGCGTGGCGAAGCCGCTGAGCGCGACCACGCCCCATTTGGTGTGGTCGGCGACGACCGCGACCCGCCGCGCCGAGGCGACCAGCGCCCGGTTGGTCTGCGCCTCCGCGAGGTTGGGCGTGGTCAGACCGGCCTTCTCGGAGACCCCGTGGGCGCCCAGGATCAGCAGGTCGACGTGGAGCGAGCGCACGGCCTGGTCGGCGAGCGGCCCGACCAGCGCGGCCGAGGGTGTGGGCGAGCCGCCGGTCAGCAGCAGGGCGGGCGCGCCGGTCCCGTGCTCGTCGCCGGCCGAGCGGACCAGTTCCGCGACCGGCAGCGAGTTGGTGACCACGGTGAGGCGCGGGATGTGCAGCAGCCGGGCCGCGACCGCGTAGGCGGTGGTGCCCGCGGCGACGGCGATCACGCTGCCCGGCTCGACCAGGGTGGCGGCGGCCTCGGCCACCGCGGCCTTCGCGGCCGACTCCAGGCCGGACTTGGCCTCGAAGCCCGGTTCGTCGATGGCGGTGTCCGAGGCGGAGACGGCGCCGCCGTGCACCTTCTTGACCACGCCCGAACGCTCCAGGGCGTCGAGGTCGCGCCGCACGGTCATGTCCGAGACGCCCAACTGGTCGACCAGCTCCGCCACGCGCACGGCCCCGCTGCGGCGCACCGTCTCGGCGATCAGCGCTTGCCGCTGGTGGGCGAGCAGCCCGGTGTCCGCCACGGATGCGCTCCCTCGTGCTGGTGTGCCATCAGGCCCGACAGTCCGTAAAGGATACTGGCTGGCCGCATACGCCCGACCGCCGAGGTGTTCGCCGATACACGACCGCGACGCCTTTACCGGATCCTGACCCGATCGACGGACGCCCGCGACGCCGTCCACACAGAAGCCTGATGAGGCGCGGCTAGCGTCCCGCCCATGTCCAAGACACCTGGTACCACTGCCGAGACGCCCGGAACCACCGCCGGAACCACCGGCACCGACCGGACCCTGCCTCGCGGGCGCGCCGCCCTGGGGGTGCTGCTGCTGACCGCGACCGCGGCCGTGCTGCTGCCGACCGCCGCGGCCGCCGCGGAACGCGAGTCCGTCACGGTGCACGCCGGCGCCACGACCACCGAGGAGCGCGACCGGACCGACGCCTACTGGACCCCCGACCGGATGCGACTCGCGGGCGCACTCGTTCCCGAGATCACGCCCGTGCCCGAGGACGACCGCACGCCGGACGACCCCCGGCCGCTGCCCGCCGGCACCCCGGACCCGGGGGCCGTCTGGACCCACGGCGGGGCGGTGAGCCGCAGCGTGGGGCGGCTGTTCTTCACCTTCTCCGACGGCTACGACGGCAGCTGCACCGCCACCGTCGTCACCGCCGCGAACCGCAGCACCGCCGTCACCGCCGCGCACTGTCTGCGGGGCGTCGGCTCACCCGGCGCCGACGACACCTGGCGCCACAACCTGTACTTCGTCCCCGGCTACCGCAACGGCACGAAGCCGCTCGGCGGATTCAGCGTCCGGAGCATGGCCACCTCCTCGCACTGGGACGCCGACCCGGGCGGCACGACCTCGAACGCCGTCGCGGTGGCGGGCCACGACACCGGGATGCTGGTGCTGAACCGTTCGGCCGACGGGCGGCGGGTCGCCGAGGTCGCGGGAAGCCAGCGGATCGCGTTCACCCGGCCCGTGGAGGGCGAGTTCGTCGACACCTTCGGCTACCCGAAGGACCGGCTCAACGACCCGGCGGCCGAGTACGCCGGCTCGCGCATGATCCACTGCGCCGGACCCGCCCGTTCCGGTCCGGCGGCGCCGCTGCTGTGGGGCGAGTCCTGCGACATGTCGCACGGGGCGAGCGGAGGCCCCCACCTCACGGGCTTCGACCCCCGGACCGGTGTCGGCACGGTCGTGGGCGTCACCACCACGACCGAGGAACTCGCGGGCGGCAGCGCCGGCACGCTCTACGCCACCCGCCTCGGTGACGGTGCGCGGCGTCTGTACGACTGGGGGAGCGGTCGGGCGGTCTGAGGCTGCCCGGGTACTGCCGGTCGGGGAACGCACGGCGCCGCTGATACCGGACCGTTCCCTGTGGTGGGGGTGGTCGGGTGTCAGCGGCGTGTGTCGTGGTGCGGCCCCCGGTGGTGGTGGGGGCGGGGGTGTTACTTGGTGAGGCCGGCCTTGACGGAGCAGACGGGCCAGGCGCCGGGGCCCTGGGCGGCGAGGACCTTCTCGCCGATGGTGATCTGCTGGGCCTTGGTGGCCTGGTGGGCCTGGGGGGCGTAGGCGGTGCCGCCGAAGGCGGCCCAGGTGGAGCTGGTGAACTGCAGGCCGCCGTAGAAGCCGTTGCCGGAGTTGATGGCCCAGTTGCCGGTGGCCTCGCAGGCGGCGACCTTGTCCCAGACGCCGGCGGGGGCGGCGGAGGCGCTGTTGGCCGTGACGAGTCCGGCCACCGGCAGGGCGAGGACCGCCCCGGCCATCAGTGCCGTCCGGACGCGGTTGCGGCGCTTCGGGGTGGCGGTGACGGCGGTGGTGGCGGTGGTCTCGTTACGGAAGGTCATGCGGTTCCTTTCGGAGGGGGTGCGGGCGTGCGGAACCAGGCCCTGGGGGCTTGTGGTTGCGGGGGGCTCGCACGGTGTTCCCGGTGAGCGGTGTGCTCGTTCGGTGCGACGCATTCGAAGTTACGGGGGTGGGGGTGGTGTTTCAAGGATTCGGAGGTTTAGGCACGTCAGTGGGGGGTTACCGTGGGTATGGATCATGAGAATGGGTTGATTTGAAGGCAAATGCCCCGATTTTCAAGATCGAATACCGGCCGGAAGTGGCCTGGGCCACGTCGGCGGGCCTGTGAGGCCGGGCACACGGTCGACGAGGAGTGGCGGCCCGGTTCCGGCGGGTGCGGAAACCGGGCTCCCGGGCGGGCCCCGGAGGCGCTGCCGGGTGGTCCGGACCACAGCCCTCACCCGCCGTGCCCGACGCCGTCACCCGCCGTGTCCGGCATAGCCTCGGGCCATGAGCAACGAGAGTGATGCGGAGCAGGGGGCGGCGGCCGCCGACGGGGCCGAGGAGCCGGGCGCGGCCGTGGCGCCGTCCGGATTCGAGCTGGGCACCGACGGGCCCAAGATGATCGTGGCGGGCCTCGACGGCTCGGACTCCTCCTGGCGGGCGACCGCCTACGCGGCGGGCCTGGCCCGGCGGCAGAACGCCACCCTGGCGATCGCGTACATCCAGCCGGTGCTGGGCGCGGCCACCGCGCTCGCGGGCGCCGCCGTGGAGGAGACCACCCAGGAGATCGCCGAGGAACTGCTCGCCGCCGTCCGCGAGGCCGAGGACCGGCTGCGCGACGTCTGGCGGGTGGAGTGGCGCTTCCTGACCGTGCGCGGTGACCCCTATACGGGTCTGGCCCGGCTGGCCGACGAGCTGCGGGCGGACGCGGTGGTGGTCGGCGCCTCCGAGCAGGCCGGGCACCGGGTGATCGGCTCGGTCGCGGTCCGGCTGGTCAAGGCGGGCCGCTGGCCGGTCACCGTGGTGCCGTAGCCGCCGCACGGGGAGCGGGGAGGAGGAGCGAGGGCTGCGGTCCCGGCGGGTGCCGGGGCCGCAGCCCTCGTGCGGTCGGTGCGGGGCGCCGGGCGAACCTCGGGCGCGCGCCAGGCGGCGGTCAGAGAATGGAGAGGCCGTTGCCGCAGATGTTGGTCTGGATGTTGATCGGGATCTGGATCTGGTTGCCGGACAGCACACCCGGGGAGTTGGCCACGATGCCGTTGGCGTAGGCGCCGCCCTCGTTGATGCAGACGGTGCCGCCGCCCGGGAGACCGCCCGGGAGGCCGTTGTGGACCGGCGGGGCCGGGGTGTGGTGCACGGGGGTGTCGCAGTCGAGCGCGAGGGCGGGACCGGCGGAGAGGACCGCCAGCGCGGCACTGAGGCCGGCGGCGAGCAGGTACTTCCTGGTGTTGGTCATGGCGAAGGAATAGCCAGTCGACACGCCTGTAACGACATAATCCGACCATAAGGTCACCCGATCGCAGGCGGAACCGCACACCGATGCAGGAGTCCCGCCGCCCGCCCGGCGCACCGGAGGGGCGGTCCGGCCGCCGCTGTGGTGCGGACGGACCCCGAGCGGGCGCCCGTCGGGTCCGTCCCGGCCGGAGGACCGGGCCGGAACGGGACCCCGGCCCCGTGCGCCCGGGACAGCCGCTCCCCGACGCTCGAGGTACGGCCGCCACCGGGGTCGGACCACTCCGGCGGCGGCCGCCACCACGGCACGAACGGGAGACCCGTATGTACGCACACTGGGGCACCTTCACCAAGAACGACACCCTCGGCGACTGCCTCGGCCTGGCCCAGACCGCGCTGCTGCGCCAGGGCTTCCAGGTCTGGGACCTCGCGGGCGACGGCGACTACCAGGTGATCGGGGGCAACGCGGACGTGATCGCGATCGTCGTCTGCGTCCCGCAGTCCGGGAACATCTGGCTGACCGTCAGCGCCTTCTCCACCGATTCGGCGCTCGCCGAGCGCACCCGCAACGACGTGCGCTCGTTCATCGTCAGCTCGATCCGGATCGACTGACCCGGCGCCGCCCGGCGCCGAACCGCGCCGGACGGTCCGGCGGCCCCCGGGCGGCAGGCCCGCCCCCGGGGCCGCCGGGGCCCGGCGCTAGGCTGCGGGACCATGACGGACACCTCGGTCGATCCGCCCCGGACACCCCGCCGCAGTCCCGCCGGAGCGGCCGAGGCACCGCGCCCGGCCGCCCGGCGGGGCCACCGGCCGGGCACCACCCGGCCGGACGACGGGAACGCCACCGCCGCCACCCGCCCGCCCGGCACTCGGCCGACCACCGCCCGCCCCGCCGAGGGCACGGCCCCCGCGGCCTCCTCGGCCTCCTCGACGCCTCCGGCCCGTTCGACCCCTTCGGCCGCCGGTCGCGCCGTCGCCGGAGCGGACGCGGCGGACGCGGCGGACGCGGCGTCCGCGGGCCCGGCCGGGGCCGACCTGCACCTGGACCTGCCCGCCACCGGCAGCCGCCGGTCCGCCCTGATGGCCGCCCTGCGCGAGGCGATCCGCAGCGGCCGGCTCGCCCCGGGCACCCGGCTGCCGCCCTACCGCGCGCTCGCCGCGGACCTCGGCATCGCCCGCAACACCGCCGCCGACGCCTACGCCGAACTGGTCGCCGAGGGCTGGCTCACCGCGCGTCAGGGCTCCGGCACCACCGTCGCCGAACGGGCCGAACCCGTCCCCCCGGTCCGGGCCCGCCGTTCCTCCCGCCCGCCGCGCCCCGCCCACGACCTGCGGCAGGGCCAGCCCGACGCCGCCGCCTTCCCGCGCACCGCCTGGCTCGCCGCCGGGCGCCGGGCGCTCACCGCCGCGCCCAACGAGGCGTTCGGGCCCGGTGATCCGCAGGGCCGGCGGGAGCTGCGCGAAGCCCTCGCCGACTACCTCGCCCGGGCCCGCGGCGTCCGCACCGACCCGGAGCGGATCGTGGTCTGCTCGGGCTTCGCACACGCGCTGCGGCTGCTGTTCGACGGCCCGCGCGCGGTCCTCCCGGCCCGGACGGCCGGGGCGCTCGCCGTCGAGGGCTACGGACTGGCGTTCCACCGCGGGCTGCTGGCCGCCGCCGGTGCCACCACCCGCCCGCTCCCGCTCGACGAGCACGGTGCCCGGGTGGGCGGGCTGGCGGAGGATCCGGAGATCCGTACGGTGCTGCTGACGCCCGCCCACCAGTTCCCGACCGGCGGACCGCTGCACCCCGGCCGCCGCGCGGCGGTGGTCGACTGGGCCCGCGGCCGCGGCGGGCTGGTCCTGGAGGACGACTACGACGGGGAGTTCCGCTACGACCGGCAGCCGGTCGGCGCTCTGCAGGGACTGGACCCGGAGCGGGTGGTCTATCTGGGGACGGCCAGCAAGAGCCTCAGTCCCGCGCTGCGGCTCGGCTGGATGGTGCTGCCGGACCACCTGGTGGACCGGGTGCTGGCGGCGAAGGGCGAGCGGGAGGCCTGGGCCAGCGCCCTGGACCAGCTGACCCTCGCCGAGTTCGTCGAGTCCGGCGGCTACGACCGGCACGTGCGGCGGATGCGCCGCCGCTACCGCGACCGCCGGGACCGGCTGGTCGGCGCACTGGCCGAGCACGCCCCGCACATCGAGGTCACCGGGATCGCGGCCGGGCTGCACGCGGTGCTCCGGCTCGCGCCCGGGACGGAGCGCTCGGTGCTCAAGGCCGCCGCCTACCGGGGGCTGGTGCTGGACGGCCTGGCCGACTACCGGCACCCGCTGCTCGCGGCGGAGGCGATGCCGGCGACGGACGGTCTGGTCGTGGGCTACGCGACCCCGCCGGACCACGCCTACCCGGCGGCGCTGGAGGCGCTCTGCGCCATCCTGCCGCCGCCGCTCTGAGGGGCGGGCGCGGAGGGTAGGCGCCCGGCCGCCGGACGGAGGGTGCAACCGGGGCGGAACCGGGAGGCAATGGCCCGTGGCGTCCGCTCCGCTGTCATATGCCAGTACGGACCGGCCCGGAGGCGGGCCCCGGAGCGGGGACGGCCGCCTACGCTCATTGGTCATGCGCACTTCATTTCTGAGCCGTTTCGGCCTGCCCGCGATCCTCGCCCTCCTCCTCGGCCTGCTGCTGTCGGCCACCCCCGCCCACGCGGACACCCCGTTGCTCTCGGTCTCCGTCGACAAGACGACGGCCACCCCCGGCTCGGACGTCACCCTGACGCTGACCCTGACGAACCCGCACGACACCGCCGCCTACTTCGTCTACGAGTCCGTCCAGCCGACCTACGGCACCACCCTCAACACCGGTCTGAAGTACGCCTTCTCCTCCTGCGGCGGCAACGTCACCGCCTGTGACACCGGTGCCACCAGCGGCCTGGTCCACCACTCCGTCCCGGTCGCCGCGGGCGCGACCACCACCGTCACCCTGACCTACACCGTCGGCACCGACTCGGTCTGCGGCAACGGCGCCCGGATCGACTTCTACACGTACCTCTACTACGAGTACGCGGCCGGTGCGGCCAGTGACTCCGGCATCTTCCAGGTCCCCGGCAACGAGGTCGTCTGCCCCGCCTGAACCGCCCCCGCCTGAACCGCCCCCGTCCGAACCGCCTCCGCAGAACCGCTCCCCCAGCCGGGCCGACAGGCCGTCGGCCCGCTCCCCGTCAGGTGCCGGTCATCCCCCCGTACCGGCATCTGACGGGGCCTTCGCGGTTCCTGCCGCCCGCCGCCTGCCGCCCGCCGCCTGCCGCCTGCCGCCCGCCGTTCGCCGCCCGCCGCCCGCCGCCCGCCGTTCGCCGGGCCGGCCGACCCGGTGTTGTCGGACCCTCGTGGCAGGCTTGGCGCATGGCCGAACTCGTGACCACCGACACCGCCGAGGCTGCGCCCGCCGAGGGCGCGCCGCCGATCCCGGGCGACGTCGCGGAGCTGATCCGGGCCCGGGTCGGCGAGCGGTCGGCGCCCCTGGTCGAGCGGCTGTTCCGCTTCTCCCTCGTGCTGGAGGAGCTGCCGGACGAAACGCGGGGCGAGACGCTGGACGCGGTGCCGGTCGGGCGGCTCGGCGGTCTGCCCGAGCTCCCGGTGGGTACGGCCTGGCCCGAGGCCGCCGGCCGCCCGATGCAGCTGCTCGCGCAGCTCGACTGCGCCGCCCTCGCCACGGCCTTCCGCTCCACCGGGCCGGGCGCCGAGGGCTGGCCGCTGCCCGCCGAAGGGCTGCTGCTCTTCTTCCACGACGAATGGCTCTCCGACTTCACCGGCCGGGGGTGCCGGGTGCTGCACGTCCCCGCCGGTGCGCCGCCCCGGCCGGCCCCGGTGGTCGAGCGGGGCACGCCCGTCGTCCCCGCCGTTCCGGTCCGGGCCGCCCGGGCGCTCTCCGCGCCGTCCTACCAGGACCAGGAGCTGGAGCGGCTGTTCCCGGACGACTTCCTGGTCGCCTTCGACCTCGCCCAGGACCTCGCCGAGCGGATGCCGCGGCCCGAGGTCCGGTTGCTGGGCTGGTGCGACACGGACACCGGCCGGCCCGAGGGGCACCGCCCGCTGCTCCAGATCGGGAGCGGTGCGCTGGCCGTCGACTGGGGCGAGTGCGTGAACGTCTCCTTCTGGATCTCCGAGGAGGACTTCGCCGTCGGCCGCCTCGACCGGGTCCGGCACGGCTTCGAGGTCGCCTGACCGCGGCCGCCCGGCAGGCGGGAGCCGGAGGGCGGAGCCTAGGGTGGAGGGAGGCCCGGGTGAGCGGTCGGACGTCAGCGGTCGGACGTGAGCGGTCGGACGCCGGTCCGGGCATGGCCGGAGCGTGCGGCGGAGCGGTGGGACGAACGTGGCCCCGAGGACAGACGCGAACCCCGAGCACCCGGACCCCGAACGACCGGAACACCCCGGGCGCCCGGGGCCCGCAGAACCGCCCGACGCCCCGGCCGCCCCGCGGCCCGCCGGCCCCGGAGCGGTGAAGGAGAGCGCCCCCGTCGCCGAACTGGTGCGCTCGATGCGGGCCCACCCCGCCCGGCTGCCGGAACTCCTCGCCGTCTTCGCCGTCCGGCACCGGGGCCCCCGGGCCGCGCGCCGGGTCGCGGCACTCCGCGCCGCCCACCCGGAGGCCAGTACCGGTGACCTGGCGGCGCGGGCCGTCGACCACGCCCGGCTGGTCAGCCAGAGCGAGGGCGCCTTCGTCGGCGGGCCGTTCCTCTGGCTCGTCCCGTTCGCCTTCTGCACCGCCCTGCTCGCCCAGGCGCAGCTGCTGCTGGAGCTGGCCGCCCTCGCCGGGAAGGATCCGGCCGACCGGGCCCGGGCCCCCGAACTGCTCGTCCTCCAGGGCGCCCACCCCGACCTCGCCGCCGCCGAGCGCGCGCTCGCGGCGGGTCCGGAGCCCGTTGCCGCCTCCCGTCCGCCCGGCCGCCTCCGGGGGTTCTGGGAGCTGGTCCGGAGGATGGCCCGGCTGCTCGGCATCACCAGTGAGGACACCGTCCCGCCGCCGTCCCGCTGGCGGTCGGCGGGGGAGTGGTCCCTGCTGGCGCTGGTCCTTCTGATGGGTACCGTGGCCCCGCTGGTCTGGCTCCCGTACATGGCGCTGTCCTACACCTGGGCCACCGACCGGCTGGCGGTCCGCGGGGTCGCCCACTACTTCGGCGGCGACCCGACCGGGTGGCCCGGGCTGCACCGGGCCCGCGCGGATCCCGGGGTGGTGGCCGCGACGGGCCGGGCCCTGGCCGCGCTGCTCGTCCCGGTCGCGGCGGTGGCCGGGCTGCTGCTGGCCGACGTCCGGCTCGCCGACAGCCGCTGGCCGGTGCTGGCCCCGGTCCTGATCGTCCTGTCCGTCACGGTGGGCGCGCTGTGGTGGACCGTGCACCGGCGCAGTCTGCGGGCGGCCCGGCGGGCGGCCCGCTCGGAGCACGGGGCCGGCGGGTGAGTCCGTGCGCGTCCGGCCGGTGGGTGGAAACGCGGGGCGCGCGGGGGCGCTCGCACCGGGCCGACCGGCACCCGGATTCGCACTGTGTTCGAGCATCGAACGTGTGTTTGTCACGCCCGCGCCCCACCGGCTGGGGCGCGCGCCTTCGCGCTGCTCCGTTCGGGTGGGGTGAATCGTTCCTACGTCTGGACGATTCGCATGCGCAGAAACGTGTCGGCCCACCGGCGCAAGGGCGACGGATTCAAACCTTCCGATCGGAGAGATTCACCCAATCGGGGGGCACTCGGTTGTCGTACGGGATGGGCCGTGCGGTGGTGATCTAGGGTTCCGATGGATCGCCCGAGCGGGCGCGCCGCATCGCGAAGACAGTCAACACCCGCACCGATACGCGTATCTGATGATCCGTCGATACCTGGCCCCCGGCTGCCGCCGGTCGCGCGACGGGTCGGCGTGACTGATCACACGAAATGGAGAACCCTGCCGATGACCGTGGAGACGGCCCCGGAGACACCGCAGGTGGCGCAGTCGAGCCTGACGACGGCTGCTGCCCGCAATCTCGCCACCACCACCAAGTCCGCGCCGCAGATGCAGGAGATCACCTCCCGCTGGCTGCTCAAGGTGCTGCCCTGGGTGCAGGCCGCCGGTGGTGCCTACCGGGTCAACCGCCGACTGACCTACACCGTCGGTGACGGCCGGGTCGAGTTCATCAAGACCGGTTCCGAGGTCCGGGTCATCCCCCAGGAGCTGGGTGAGCTGGCCCTGCTGCGCGGGTTCGAGGACGACGAGGTGCTGACCGCGCTGGCCGACCGCTGCGAGCAGCGCGACTTCGGTCCCGGCGAGGTGCTCGCCGAACGCGGTGGGGCTGCGGACCGGATCTACCTGATCGCACACGGCAAGATCAACCAGATCGGCACCGGCAAGTACGGTGACGAGACGGTGGTCGGCGTACTCGGTGACGGCGACCGGTTCGGCGAGCAGTCCGTGCTCGACCAGGACGCCGTCTGGGAGTTCACCGCGAGGACGGTGACGGCGGGCACGGTGCTGTCGCTGCCCCGCCGCGACTTCGAGCAGATCCGGGACAACTCGCCGGCGCTCCAGGAGCACCTCACCGCCTTCCTCGCCCTGCCGCTCCAGCGCCAGAACGAGCGCGGCGAGGCCGAGATCGCGATGTCCGCCGGCCACCACGGCGAGTACCAGCTGCCCGGCGCGTTCGTGGACTACGAGCTGAAGCCGCGCGAGTACGAGCTGAGCGTCGCGCAGACGATCCTCAAGGTGCACACCCGGGTCGCCGACCTCTACAACCAGCCGATGAACCAGATCGAGCACCAGCTCCGGCTGACCATCGAGGCGCTGCGCGAGCGCCAGGAGCACGAGCTGGTCAACAACCCGGAGTTCGGCCTGCTCAACAACGCCGACTTCGCCCAGCGGATCCAGACCCACTCCGGCCCGCCCACCCCGGACGACCTGGACGAGCTGCTCAGCCGCCGCCGGGACCCGGACTACCTGCTCGCCCACCCGCGTGCGATCGCCGCGATCGGCCGCGAGCTGAACGCCCGCGGGATCTACCCGCACCACGTCGACCTCGGCGGACAGCAGGTGCCGGCCTGGCGCGGTGTGCCGATCCTGCCCTGCAACAAGATCCCGATCAGCAAGGAGAACACCAGCTCCATCCTGGTGATCCGGACCGGCGAGGACAACCAGGGCGTCATCGGCCTGCACCAGACCGGCCTCCCGGACGAGTACCAGCCCGGCCTGTCGGTCCGCTTCATGGGCATCGACGAGAAGGCGATCATCTCCTACCTGGTCAGTGCCTACTACTCGGCTGCGATCCTGGTGCCGGACGCCGTCGGTGTCCTGGAGAACGTCGAGATCGCGCACGGCCGCCACTGAGCCCCGCACCGCGCGGTGGGCCCGGGTCGCATGACCCGGGCCCACCCCGGGCACACACCCCGGAGCGGCCGTAACCGGTTCTCCGCATGATCGTTTCACCTGATGCCGGACGGCCCGCCCACTGCGGCGGGCCGTCCGGTGTCGGCCCCCCTTCCGGCGTGGGCCGGTCCTCCTGACGACACGAGAGGTGCATGGAGCCCATGCCGCAGCACCAGCCGCCCCGGCGGATACCGATGGACGGGGCATCGTGACCGCGGGCCGGGCGTCGGCGGACGGCGCCCCCCGCAGCCGCGCCGGCTTACCCGGAGCGGGCGCCGCCGAGGGCGGCGAGCCGCGGGCGCGGAGGGTCCGACTGGTCGGAGCCGCCGCCGGTGTGGTCGCGCTCTGCGCGCTGCTGACCGGTTCGGCCACCGCCCGCTCCTCGTCGGACCGGCAGGGCGGGCACCCGCACGGTCCGGTCGTCGACACCTGCGTCTGCGGCGGTACGAGTGTGTCGGTCGGGGCGGGCCGGGACGGCGTGGACACCGAGGTGGACGTGGACGCGGAGGTGGGGGTGGACGTCGACCTCTCCGGAATCCTGCACCACCCGAAGCCGTGGCCCACCCGGCCCCGGCCGCCGAAGCCGACGCACCACCACCCCTGTCCCTCGCCGACGCCGACGCCGACGCCGACACCTACCCCGACTCCGACGCCGACGCGGACGGCCACCCCGACACCCACGCCCACCCCGAGCCCCACCGTGACGCCCACGCCGACGCCCACACCCACGCCGAAGCCGACCGTCACGCCCACCCCCACCCCGGTGCCGACACCGCCGCCGACCCCGGCCCCGGTGCCGCCCGCCCCGCCCGCCCCGACGCCGCCGCCCGCGTCGCCCCGGCCGCCCGCGCCCACTCCGACGCCACCGCCGCCGGCGCCCTCGCCGAGACCGGCGAGCCCGCGGCCGTCCACCGCGCCGGCGGTACCGCCCCCGGTTCCCGCCGCTCCCGCGCCGCCGGCCCCGGTCCCGACGCCGCCCCCGGTGTCCCCGGCGCCCAGCCCGGTGCGACCGGCCCCCACGCTGCGGCCGGTGCCGAAGACCCAGCCGCTGGCGGCGCCACCCGTGCACCACGGCAGCTCGCCGACGCGGACCATGCTGGTGGTCACCGTGCCCGCCGTGCTCGCCGTGGCGGCGCTGCGCCCGCGCGGCGGCGGGGGAGGCGGCCGGGGTCGTGCCGGTGGCCGGGCCGGAACCGGTGGTTCCGCCGGTTCGAGCGGCTCCTGACGCCGCCCCACCCCCTGCTCCGTTCCCCCGTTCCCGCGTCCGTGCCCCGTCGCTCGTACGCGTTCCTGGTCCGCACGGGCCGGGCCCGGTGCGGCCCGGGCCGACTGTCCGACTGATTTCGATCGACTCATGTCGATCCCCGACCGAGAAAGGAGTCCCGATGTCCGAATGGTTGGCGCTGGCCATCGCCATGCTGGCGGCCTGTGCCGTGGTGGTGGCGGTGGTGCTGCTGAGGCACCGCCGCGCCGGTGCGGACGAGGACACCGACGAGACACCCGACGTCATCGAGTACATGACGATGATGATCGGCGTGGTCTACGCGATCGTGCTCGGCCTGGCCATCGCCGGAGTCTGGGAGACCCGCGGCGCGGCGCAGGACGACGTCTTCCGCGAGGCGCAGGCGCTGCACGAGGTGAGCGCCCGTGCGCAGGTCTACCCGGTGGAGTTCCGCGACAGGATCCGGGCCGACGTCGACGCTTACGTCTCCTACGTGGTCGACGTGGAGTGGACGTACATGCGCGAGAACGGCGAGATCTCCGAACGCGGCACCGAGCTGCTCGACAAGCTGCGCACCGATGTGGCGACCCGCCCGCCGGCCTCCGACCTGGAGGCACAGGCGTACCAGCCGATGCTGGACCGGATCAGCGTCGTCGACGACGCCCGCAACGCGCGCGGCCAGAACGCCGGCCCGAGCATGCCCGGCGTGGTCTGGTTCGGCCTGATCGTCGGCGCCGTCGTCACGGTGGGCATGGTGTTCTTCCTCCAGATCCGGCGCTCCCCGCGGGAGTTGATCCTGGCCGGCGCGTTCAGCGCGCTGATCGCCTTCCTGCTCTTCCTGATCTGGGACTTCGACGACCCGTTCGGCCGGAGCGTCTCGGTCACCACCCAGACGTTCACCGACCTGTTCCCCACCCTGGGTGGCGGCAGCGGCTGAGCGCACCGCGCGGGATCCTCCTGCGGGCCGACCCCCACGATCCGGGCTTTCGATAATCTGATCGGGCCGCTGGGGGTCGGCCCCGGCGTGCGCGCGGAGAGGAATCGCGAGCAGTGGCGTACCAGCAGCCCGGCCAGGGTGAACAGTTCCCGACGACCCAGCGCCCCGGACGTGCTTGGTGGTGGCTGCCGGCCGAGGAGAGGCGCGACCGCAAACGCCGGCAGCAGGAGTGGAAGGCCTACCTGCGCAGGCACGGGGAGCGGAAGAAGGACAACGACCTCGACGACTTCCTGCCCCCCGGTTGCAGCGGCGGAAGTGGCGGCGGCTGCCGGACCGGCGGCAACGGCGGTGGTGGCAACGGCGGTTGCGGTGGTGGCAACGGGGGCTGCGGCGGGGGAGGCGGCGGCTGCGACGGCCCCTGCCTGCTCGCGCTGCTCCCGACGGTCCTGGCCGCCGGCCTCCGGTTCGCCCTGACCGCCGGCCGGGGAGACGGCGCCGGTCCCCGTCCGGCCGACCGGGCCGCGCCCGCGCCGCGGGGCCTGGTGGCCGGGGTGCTCTACGGCGCGGTGCGCCACTACCGCACCGAGATCAGCCCGAAGCGGCCCGCCTGCTGCCTGTACACGCCGAGTTGCTCCACCTACGCGGTGCAGGCGCTGCACCGGCACGGCGCGGTGCGCGGCGCCCGGCTGACGGCGGGCCGGCTGCTGCGCTGCCGGCCCGAGGCGGCCCGGCGGAGGAACGGCGTCGACCCGGTGCCGGAGCACTGATGCCGCGGTGCTGATGCCGCGGTGCCGATGCCGCGGTGCTGATCCCGCAGCGCTTGTCCCGCTCCGGCGCGCCGGAGCGCACGTGGGCGGGGCCCGGCCGGATGTGCCGGTCGGGCCCCGCCGTACCGCTCGACGTCAGTGCAGGCTGCTGTTCATCGCGTTGAGCATCGTCCCGGCGGCGTCGTCGTTCTCCAGCGAGAACGCGAACATCCCGGCCAGCCCCTTGCTCCTGGCGTACGCGCCGCGGGCCTGGACGGCCTGCGGGGTGTCACCGGTCCAGAAGTTGGTGCCGTCGTACACCCAGGAGGACTCGGTCACCGGGTCCCAGCGGGTGTTGGCGGCGGTGGGGTTGAGCTCCTTCCAGGCAGCCAGACCGGCCTCCGCGCTCAGCGGCTTGGCCGGGGTCGGACCGGTCGCGCTCTGGTACAGGCCGAAGTTGGCACCGGCCGGCACGCCAGTCCAGCCGCGCCAGTAGAACGGCACGCCCAGCACCAGCTTGGACGCCGGGAACCCGCCCGCGATGCCGTACTCCGGCAGGCCGGAGGTGTACGCGGTGAGCGTGGTGTCGATGTTGTACTTCCGGTTGCCCGGGGTGATCGGCGTGGTCGGGTCGGCCGGGCTGTCGTGCAGCGGGTCCTGGTGGTTGGTCGGGCCCTTGGCGTCCCACGAGCCGTGCATGTCGTAGGTCATGATGTCGGCGTAGTCGAGGTACGCGCCGATCTTGTCGGTCTCCAGCTGGGCGATCTTGTCCTGGCCGCTGGGGAGCGCCGCCGTCAGCAGGAAGCGCTTGCCCTGGGCGTTGCCGAGGGCGTCCAGCTGGGTGCGGAACTCCTTCAGCAGCAGGGTGAAGTTCTGCTTGTCGGCGGGCGAGGTGTGGTTGCCGGTGTGGCCGCCGGCCGAACCCGGGTACTCCCAGTCGAGGTCGACGCCGTCGAAGAGCCCGGCCGCCGAGGCCGCGCCGCCCGCCGGGTCACCGGCGACGTTGGCCGGCAGGTTCCCCTTGAGGAACATGTCCAGGCAGGAGGAGACGAACTTCTTGCGGGAGGCGTCCGAGGCCGCCGCGTCCGAGAAGTACTTGGAGTAGGTCCAGCCGCCGATCGAGATGGTGAACCTCAGGTTCGGGTACTTGGCCTTCAGCTGGCGCAACTGGTTGAAGTTGCCCTTGAGCGGCTGCTCCCAGGTGTCGGCGCTGCCGTCCACGCTGGCCGCGCCGTTGTAGTCGGCCTGGTAGTCGGCGTACGCGTCGCCGGCGCCGTCACCGGCGTTGGGGTTGTTCTCGTTCGCCGAGTCGGAGGCCTTGACCGCCTGGAAGCAGGTGAGGTTGCTCGGGTGGATGTTGGCGAACGCGTAGTTGATGACGTCCAGTTTGCCGGCGGCGCCGCTGGTGTCGACGTTCTTCGCGTGGTACGCGTTCTCGTAGACGCCCCACTGGTCGAAGTAGGCCGAGCGGAACGGGCTGGTGGCGGGCGCCGCGGTGGTGGTGGTGCTCACCCGGGCCGACTGGGCGGAGGCGTGACCGCCGGAGTAGCCCTGGACGGTGAAGGCGTAGCCGCGCGAGGGCAGCAGCGAGCTGACCGCCACCGAGGTGCCCATCGAGGTGGCCACCAACTGGTCGCCGGCGTAGACCTTGTAGGCGACCGGGGCGTCACCGGCGGTCGCGGTGGACGGCTGCCACTGGAGCACCACGGCGTTGTGGGTGACCTTGGTGACGGTGACACCGGCCGGTGTGGTGACCTTGCCGTCCCCGGCGGGGCCGGTGGCCGTCGAGGTGGCGGTGGGCGTCGCCGTCGCGGTCCCGGTGGGGCTGCCGGTCGCGGTCGGGCTGGCCGTCGGGCTGTTCGTCGCCGTGGGGCTGCTCGTGGGGCTGCCGGTCGCGGTCGGGCTGGCCGTCGGGCTGTTGGTCGCGGTCGGGCTGGCGGTCCCGGTCGGCCCGGCCGGGCCGGTCAGGCTCAGGTCGTCGGCCTGGTAGGCGCCGGTGCCGTACCAGCCGTGGGTGAAGACCGTCACCGAGGTGGTGCTCGCACCCGTGGTGAAGGTGCTGCTCAGCTGTGTCCAGCCGCCGGTGCCGGGCGTCCAGCTCTGGGAGTTGACGCCGGTCCCGGTCGCTCCGAGGTAGACGTAGTTGCCCCGGACCCAGCCGGCCAGGGTGTAGGTGGTGTTCGGTAGGACGGTGACGGTCTGCCGGCACTCGGCGGTGTCGGAGGCCGAGACGGCGCCGTTGAGCGCGTAACCGCCGCCGTGGACCGGGGTGGTGACCACGGAGCCGTTGGCACAGGTCCAGCCGGCCAGGGTTCCGGTCTCCAGGTCCGCGTTGGCCAGCAGGTTGGCGGCGGCGGCCGAGGCGGTGTCGAGCGTGAGCGCGAGGGCGGCGCCGCCGGTACTGAGCGTGGCGGCCAGGGCGAGCGCGAGTGCTCGGCGGCGCGGCGCGACGGCCCGGCGCTCGTCAGGGCGCGCGGACATGACACGGTCGTGCATGCGGTTGTCCTCCGGAGGAGTGGGGTTTCCGGCGGTGCGACGGCCCGGACGGGCCAGGGGAGCCGGGCCGGGCGCTGTGGGGGCGCGCGGCCGGGTGAAGACGGTGCGGCAGGAAGTGCGGGCGTGCGGATGTGCGGTGTGCGGGCGTACGGATGTACGGGTGTGCGGGCATGCGGGCGTGCAGGCGTCCCGATGCGGACCGGCCGGGGCCGGTGCATCACGACATCACAGATTGGACTGGACCAATATTCGCCGTCAAGGGTGCCCGGCGGGGGAATCGCGGAGCGTCCGGGCGCCCGGTGGGCCGGCCCGGGGACCGGTACGGTGGCCTCCCGAGAAGTCCCCGCGTCGAACGGAGAACGGCCATGGACAGCCGCGCCTGGGACGAGCGCTACGCCGCCAGCGAGCTGGTCTGGGGCACCGAGCCCAATCGCTGGGTGGTCCGTGAACTGGCCGGACTCGCACCCGGACGGGCCCTGGACCTGGCCGCCGGGGAGGGCCGCAACAGCATCTGGCTGGCCGGTCTCGGCTGGGAGGTCACCGGGCTCGACTTCTCCACCGTCGCCCTCGGTCGCGCCGAACGGCTCACCGCCTCGCTGCCCGACGAGGTCGCCGACCGGCTCACCTGGCGGCACGGCGACGCCCGGAGCTTCGAGGCCCCGCCGGAGGGCTACGACCTGGTCGTGGTCGCCTACCTCCAGCTCCCGGCCGAGGACCGGCGGGCGGCGCTGCGGCGCGCCGCGGCGGCGGTCGCGCCCGGCGGCACCCTGCTGGTGGTCGGGCACGACTCCGACAACCTGACCGAGGGCTTCGGCGGTCCGCAGGACCCGGCCGTGCTCTACACCGCCGGGGACGTGCTCGCCGACCTGGCCGGTGCCGGTCTGCGGACCGTCCGGGCCGATCGGGTGCTCCGCCCGGTCGCCGCCGAGGCCGGCCACCGGGGCGGGGGAGGGGCCGAGGGCGGGGGTACGGTGGCGGTGGACGCCCTGGTCCGACTGGAGCGGACGGCCTGACCCGACCCGTCCGGACGGCCCGAACCGACCTGCCCGGGCGGCCCGCCCGCCGTGGGCGGGAGCGTGGGTGCGAGTGCGTGGAGCGGTGCGGCGCGGTGCGAGGTCTCCCGCATCCGCGGCGGTCCCACGGGGTATGCAGGTGTCCCGGGACGAAGGCGTCCCGCAGCGCCAAAAAGATCTACAGTGCTGTAGATTCAAAGCGCGAGTGCGAGCAACGAGGAGGGCGCGATGAGCGTTTCGCTGGCGAAGGGGCAGAAGCTCAGCCTGGAGAAGCCGGGCGGAGGCCGCCTGGGCGTGGTACGGATGGGCCTCGGCTGGCGGGCGGCGCAGCGCAAGGGCTTCCTCGCCAAGCTGTTCGCCTCCCAGGAGATCGACCTGGACGCCTCGGCGGTGCTGTTCTCCGGGGGAAAGCCGGTCGACGTGGTGTTCTTCCAGCACCTCTCCAGCAACGACGGCTCGGTGCGGCACAGCGGCGACAACCTGACCGGTGGCGCCGGGGACGCCACCGACGACGAGACCATCACCGTCGACCTCAACGCCGTACCGGCCGAGGTGGACCAGATCCTGTTCACCGTGAACTCCTTCACCGGCCAGACCTTCCAGGAGGTCGAGAACGCCTTCTGCCGGCTGGTCGACACCCAGACCGACACCGAGCTCGCCCGGTACACGCTCACCGGCGGCGGCGCCTACACCGCGCAGATCATGGCCAAGATGCAGCGCACCCAGGCCGGTTGGCAGATGACCGCGATCGGGCAGCCGGCCGGCGGCCGCACCTTCCAGGACCTCATGCCGGAGCTGGTCAAGCACCTCTGAAGCAGCAGCCCGGTCGCACGGCCCGCCCGGGTGTCCCGGACGGGCCGGTCCGGGTGCCCGCAGGTCCCGGCCGGCGGGGGCCGGGCGCGGTCGGGTGGAGTTCCGCGATAACCCTGCGGGGCTCTCGGCGGGTCCGCTAACACTGGCCGCATGGACGATGACGCTGCGCAGCTGCCGGAGCACCTGACGATCCGGGTCACCCACACGGACGACCCGGTCGCCGCGGTGGCCGGTCTGGAGGCCTGGGCATCCCGCGAGAAGTACCCGAACCTGATGATGATGCCGCCCGTGTTCGGCAGTCTGGAGCGGACGGGCGCGGGCACCTGGCGGATCGTCGAGTTCCACGCCACCACCCCGCAGGCCGCCCGGGACGACCTGGGCCACGCGTTCCGCCTCTGGGCGCTCGCCGAACCCGGTTCGGGCGGGGCCGCCGACCGGGGCCTCGACGAGGAGGAGCGGGCCTCCTACCGCGCGGCCTACGAGCGGCTGGAACGGGAGCCGCTCGACGAGATCTCCGCCGGCGGGCGCGACTACCGGATCTTCCGCGCCGAGCAGGTGCTGCGCTCGGGCCCGGACGGCATCGAACCGCCCCGGCCGACCGATCCGGACCCGGCTGCCGTGGGAGAGGGGCACCGGCTGCCGCCCCGGACGAGCGGGTTCGTGATCGACCCGGCCGCGGGCGTCACCCTGGTCGACGGAATCCTGCGGCTCGACATGATGTCGCTGGTACCGACCGGCCGTTCCATCCCGGAGAACGTCCGGGAGCAGGCGCGACGCTCCTCCCACCTCTATCCGAACGTGCTGGTGCTGCCCGTGCACTGCGCGGTCGCGGAGTACCGGGACGGCGGCTGGGGCCCGATGACCGGTGCCTGCGAGACCCCGCAGCAGGCCCGCGACACCCTGGCCGCCTACCTCCGGGAGTTCGCCCCCAGGCTCGACCCGGGCCTCGGTGCGGAGGAACTCGCCCGCTACGCGGAGGCCGCCGACCGGCTGGACGCCGAGCGTTCCGACGAACTCCGCGCCGCGGACCGCCACTTCCGGCTGGTCCGGGTCGAGCCGGTGGTCCGCCTCGGCCTCGACGGCCCGGAACTGCCCCGCAGTTCGGACTGGGACCCGGAACTCCCGCTGCGCCTCCAGGAACAGCGCGACCTGGAGGCGGGCATCCGCTACGCCGAGGACGGGGGCGAGAGCGGGAACGCGAGCGCCGGTGACGACGCAGGGGCGGCGAACGGCTGAGGGACTGTTCCGGAACGGGCACGCTCCCGCTCCGGCCGGTCGCGGGTCCGTCACCTGTCGGTGGGACGGCCCCAGTTGACGGGGAGGTCGTGGAGGCCGCCGGTCACACTCGCGCCGTCGACCCGGACCTCCTCCGGCGCGCAGCCGAGACGGAGGTCCGGCAGGCGCCGGAACAGGGTCTCGTAGGCGATCCGCAGCTCCAGCCGGGCCAGTCCGGCGCCCAGGCAGAAGAACTTGCCGTGCCCGAAGGCCAGATGGGGATTGGACGTCCGGCCGAGGTCGAGGGTGTCCGGGTCCGGGAACACCCGCTCGTCCCGGTTGGCGGACTGGAAGGAGAACACGACGAGGTCGCCGGCGGCGATCCGACCGCCGCCGTACTCCAGGTCGGCGCGGGCGTAGCGGGGCATCCAGCTGCCGCCCGGCACCGCGAGGCGCATGACCTCCTCCACGGCGGAGGGGGCGAGGCCGGGGTCGGCGGCGAGCGCCGTCCGGGCGGCGGGGTCGGCGAGCAGGTACAGCAGGCCGTAGGGCAGCCGGGTGGCGACGGTCTCGTAGCCGGCCAGCAGGAGGCCGCTGAGGGTGTGCGGGAGTTCGTCGGGGCGCAGGGCACCGGGCCGTGTCGCGTCGGGCCCGTCGGCACGGGCGGCGAGCTCGGTGAGCAGGTCGTCCGCGGGGTTGCGGCGGCGCTGGTCGAGGAGTTCGCCGATGATGCGGTCGAGGCCCCGCCGCTCCGCCGCGTCCGCCGTCCCCCCGGGGTCCGGGACCCGGCGCACCCGGTCCGACCAGGCGGCGAACGCGACCCGCCGTTCGGCCGGGATGCCGATGAGGTCGCAGATCACGCCGAGGGCGAAGGGCCGGGCGAGGTCCGCGCACAGTTCGGCCGGCGGGCCGGTGTCGAGCAGTGCTCCGAGCAGTGCGTCGAAGGACGCCTGGAGCCGGGGCCGGAGTTGTTCGACGCGGCGCGCCCCGAAGGCCTCGGTGAGGGTGCTGCGCCAGCGCCGGTGGTCCGCCACCGCCGTGGCGTGGTTGGTCTCCGGGCCGAGCAGCGCCGCGTCCCAGAGCCGGGGCGCGCGGGCCGGGTCGGGGTGCGACTTGCCGATCCGCGGGTCGCCGCAGAGCGCGCGGACGTCGGCGTGGCGGGTGACGAGCCAGGCCCGGTCGCCGGTGGCCGTGGGGAGCCTGGCCAGGCCGCCGCGCTCGCGGAGCGCGGCGAGCCCGGGCGGCTCGGCCAGGGCGGCGGGGCAGGCGAACGGAAGCGCGCCCGTCCCGGCCGCGTCCTCGTCCGCCCCCCGGGCGGCTTTCCCGCCGGTCGCCCCGGTGCCGGTGCCGCTGCTGTCGCTGCCCGTGCCGGTGTCGCTGCCCGCACTCATGACGTGTCCCCCCTCGCCGGCCGCGGTGGCCGGTGCCAGTCGCGTTCCCGGCTCGGCGTCGCTAGTGGACCGCCCGGCCGTCCTCGGCGCGGCGCCGGGTGCCGCGCTGGGCCGCGGCCGCCGCGGCCGCCGTTGTGATCGCCTGGACCACGGTGGACATCGAGCCCGGGTGGGCGGCCAGGAAGAGGTTGGGCTCGACCAGTTCGAGTTCCATCACCAGCGGTGTGCCGTCGGCGTTGTCGACGAGGTCCACCCGGGCGTACAGCAGGTCCGCCGAGCCCGGCACCGTGGCCAGCGCCCGTTCGGCCACCGCGAGGTCGGCGGGGGTCGGTGACCACGGCTGGAGCCCCGGGTGGGCGACCTTGCGCCGGTCGAACGGCACGTCGGGGGAGAGTACGGCGTTCTTCCGGATCGCGTGCAGGAAGCGTCCCCGGACGAAGACCAGCGCGCGTTCGCCGGTGCTGTCGATGCCGCTCATGTACGGCTGGAGGATGGCGGTGAGGCCCTCGGCGTGCATCCGGGCCACCTGGTCGTGCGCCTCGTCGTGCTGCTCGGGCCGGTACCGGGCGGCGTAGCGGGCACCTGCGCCGATCACCGGCTTGAGCACGTACTCGTGGTCGTCCGGAAGGTCGGCCGGGTCGCCGGGGGCCAGGTAACGGGTGCGGACGACCGGGACGCCGGCCGCCGCGAGGGTGCCGAGGTAGCTCTTGTCCGAGCTCCAGCGCACCACCTCCGGGGGGTTGGCCAGCCGGGTCGCGCGGCTGCAGCGGTCGACCCAGTCGAGGAATTCGGGCTTGCGCCAGGTGTAGTCCCAGGTGGACCGGATCACCGCGAGATCGAATTCCGACCAGTCGACGCCCGGATCGTCCCATTCCGCAGAGATTGCGTCGGCACCCGCTTCGGAAAGCGCCCGGAGGAGCAGGGGCATGTCATGGTCGGCATTGATTTCCGGACGGGGCCTAGCCATTACCAGTGCGATCTTAGGATCGATCATCGGCCATTTCCTCGGCTCGGGGGCGGCAGTGCGGCAGTAAGCTACCAGCTGGCCGGCCCGGGGAATTCCCACGCGATCGAGGTGCCGATTACTGACCGGTGTCGGTCAATCGTAGAATGTCCTGACCGCCGGCGGCCAGGGTTGTCCCAGGAATGGCGGAAGTCCGCGCGTCCCGTCCGTTCAGCGACCCAGGCCGGACCGGATGAGCGCCAGGTGCCGGGCCGCGTGGAGCGTCTCCGGGTGGTCCGTGCCGAGCACCCGCCTGGCGGCCTCCAGAGCGTCGGCCTGGAGCCGGTGGGCCTCCTCGGCCTCTCCCCGGGCGAGCAGCGTCTCGGAGAAGTTGTGCGCCGTCCGCAGCGTCTGCGGATGGTCGTCGCCGAGCACCCGGCGGTACCGGGCGAGGGTCTCCCGCTGGAGGCGGTGCGCCTCCTCCAGCCGCCCCAGGCGGCGCAGCGTGGTGCCGTAGGAGTCCGCCGCCCGGAGCGTGTGCGGGCTGTCCTCGCCGAACGCCCGCCGGCAGCGGGCGAGGGTCTCCTGGTGGAGTTCGCGGGCCTCCTCGTAGCGGCCGAGCGCGCTGAGGTCGGCGGCCAGGTGGTTCGCCGAGCGGAGGGTGTCGGGGTGGTCGTCGCCGAGCACCCGGCGGTACCGGGCGAGGGTCTCCTGGTGGAGTTCGCGGGCCTCCTCGTAGCGGCCGAGCGCGCTGAGGTCGGCGGCCAGGTGGTTCGCCGAGTGCAGGGTGTGCGGGTGGTCGTGCCCGAGCAGGCGACGGTACCGGGCGAGGGTGTCCTCCTGGAGCCGTCGGGACTCCTCGTAGCGGCCCCGGAGACGCAGGTTGATCGCCTGCCCGTGGGCCAGCCGCAGGGTCTGCGGGTCGTCCTCGCCCAGGGCGCGGCGGCTGCGCGGCATGGACGCCTGGTAGAGCAGGTGCGCCGCCTCGTACCGGCCCTGCTCGCGGTGGGCGCGCGCCAGGCAGCGGCTCGCCCAGAGCACGTGCCGGTCGTCGGGACCGGAGGACGCGGTCCAGCTGGTGCGGAGGTCCACCGCCAGGCGGGCGGCGGCCTCGGAGTCCCCGCGCTCGGTGAGGTACCAGGCGGCGTCGCAGGCGAGGCCGCGCAGCTCCGGCGAGTCGGCGCCGCCCGGGTCGACGGCCAGCAGGTGCGGGACCACCCGGGCCCAGGTCGCCCAGGTGGCGGGGTCCTCGGGGTCGCCGGGCGCGGCCTGGACGAGGACGCTCCGCGCGTGGCGGCGCACGTCGGCGGCCTCCTCGCCCAACTGGTCCCGGATGACGGCCTGGACGAGGCGGTGCAGCCGGACGCCGTCGTGGGTGCTGGTCGCCAGCCCCAGCCGGACGGCCGAACCGACCCCCCGGTGCAGGGCGACCGGGTCGGTGTCGGCCAGCGCCAGGGCGGCCAGCGGGCCGCCGGGAGCGAGCGGGCCGGGGGCCTGCGGGGTCCGGCCCGCCGTCGACCGTCCGAACGCGAGCAGCCAGTGCACCGGGACGGACTCCGGGGCGAGGAACGCGCACAGCCGCACCACCGCCAGACCGAGCGGGTCCAGCCGGGCCAGCCTCGTCGCGCTGAGGTCGATGGCCCCCGCGAGCGGCTTGCGGTAGTCGCCGGTGCTGCCCTCGGTCAGCACCGCCGTCGCGTGGGTGTCCAGCAGGGCCAGGTAGTCGCCGACCCGGGTGGCCGTCTCGGCGAGGAAGCCGCCCGCCTGGGCCAGGGCGAGCGGCAGGTCGGCGAGGGCGCTCGCCAGCAGATCCGCGTCCTCTGGGCTCAGCTCGGGCCGACGGGTGCGCAGCAGGGCCACCGACTCGTCCCGCTCCATGACGTCGACCGGGACGGTGGTGGCGATCCCTTCCCAGCCGCCGGCCCTCGAGGTGATCAGCACGTGGCCGGGGCCGCCCGGCAGCCACTTGGCCACCCCGGCGCGGTCGTCGGCGTTGTCGAAGACCAGCAGCCAGCGGTTGCGGCCGCGCAGGTGGGCCTTGAGGACGGCGACGGCCGTCGCCGTGTCGGTGCCGGGCTCGGCGAGCGCCAGCTCCACCGCCAGGGCCGCCACCTGTTCGCCGATCAGCGCCGGGTCCTCGGCGGCGATCCACCAGACCACGTCGTAGTGCGAGGCGAACCGGCAGGCGAACTCGATCGCGATCTGGGTCTTGCCGACGCCGCCGACCCCGCGCAGGGCCTGCACCCCGCCGGCGGTCCCGCTGCCGAGGCGGCGGCGCAGGTCCGACAGGACGGCGTCCCGGCCGGTGAACTCCGGATTCCGGGGTTCGACGTTCCAGACCGCCGGGAGGCTGCCGCTGACCCGGCCGGGCAGTGGCGCGGCGTCCGGGTCGGCCTCGGGGGCCGACCGGGCGGGCGGGACGGCGGCGGGGCGGGGACCGGCGGTGGGGAGGGCACCGGCAGTGAGGAAGGGACCGGCGGCGGTGACGGGTTCCGGGCCGGTGGGTGGGGCTGCGGCCTCCGCCCCGGTCGCGGCTGCGGTTCTCGTGCCCGCTCCGACCCCCACCCCCGCTCGCGCCACTGCTCCGACCTCTGCCCCCGTCCCCGTTCCGGCCCCGGCGAACTCGGTTTCGGCCAGCTCGGCGAGAGCGGTGCGGGCGCGGGCCGCGAGCGCGCGCTCGCCCCGCCGGTCGAGTTCGTCGGCCACCGCCGTCCACGCCTCGACGGCCCGTCCGACGGCCTCGCCGGCACGCTGGGAGGCCTCGGTCCGGGCGGTCGAGGCGGCGTGCAGCTCCGCCACCCGTTCTTCCAGCTCCCGAACCCGCTGCCGGGTGGCCCGGAGCTCCTGGCGGGACAGATCGGGGCGTGGATCCTCCGCGCCGGGTCCCGGCTCGCTCCGGACGTCGGTCTTGTAGTGGACGGCCAGGCGGTTCCAGGCACTCTCCCAGCTCGGCTCGGCCACCGGGTCCACGCCGCACAGCTCGACGAAGGCGAGCAGGAACGCCTTGCTCGGGAAGCGGCGGCCGGAGAGGACCTCGCCGAGCGTCGTCCTCGGCAGCGAGCGGCCGCTCTGGAGCGCCCGCTTCTCCAGGTCCCGGTAGGAAGGGCTGTCCGCACGGATCCGCAGTGTTCTCAGACAGCGTGCGAGGTCTTCCTTGCTCGCGGCGGAAGCGGGATCGAGACGATCCGCGGAGTTCCCGTTCATCGAGATCGCACAGCCCCCCATGCCTGTCCGACGGTGTCCCGAGGTGTCCGACAGCATACGCGTCCCGTGCCAATCCGGGACGCGCCGCGTCCCGACTCGTCGAACCGTTGTCCGTGAAAAGGAGCGATCTGCCCGGACCTGGCGCGTGATCGGCTCCGGTTCTGGCGGGACGGCGCGCGGGGTGGTGATCTGTAGACGCGGTGCGCTGTCGGGAATTCCGCGGTCGCACCGGCCGATTCCGGTGACGTCGCGCGGCACGGGGAGTTACGGGGAGTTCTCCGCGGGAACGGGCACCGAAATTTCCGGAATCGAATCGGATGTCGATATTCCGAGGTCTCGGAGAACGGCGGTTCGGCCGGCGGGCCGGGCCGCACGGGAGGAGGGCTTCGCGTGCACCAGCAGACACCCTCGACCGGCCGCGGTCCGCGGCGGCCGGCCGGGCGGACCCAAGGCCGCCGGCTCCGCGGCCGGCTCGCCGGCCGAACCGTCCGGCTCACCGGACTCGCCCTGTCGGGCGCGATCGCCGGAATCGCCATGACTCTCGCCGGAGCCACCGCGGTCAACGCCGGGAACTTCGGCCTCGCGGTGACCACCACGCTCATCGCGGCCTTCCCCCCGTCCGGCCGGGCCCCCGGCCGGACGGACGGCGGCCCCGCCGGTACCGACGAGGCGGTCCCCGGCCCGGACCCCGGCCCGGACGCCGCCTGATCCGTCCGTCCGGTCCCGTCCCGTTTCGGTCGGCTGCGGGTTCCGTTCGATCGCGACGGACCGTCAGTCATCACCACCGGCAGGGAGAACGGCCGTCGCCACCGTGGTCCAGGACATCGCGATCGAGTCCGGCGCCGACGAGGTCGGGGACGGGACGGACGGTGACACCCGCGGCGGGCCGGGCGCTGACCGCCCGGTCACGCTCGACGGGTCGCGGTGCCCGGCGGTACGCGCGGTCGGGCACCGTGCCCCGGGCGGGCGCGGTCAGCCCCCGATGAGCGCGAAGCCGACGACCACGCCCGCGGTGACACTGATCCTTCCCGGTGTCAGGTCGCCGTCGCCGTCGCCGCCCCCGCTGCCGCGGTGACTGCGGTAACTGCTCTGCAGTTGCTCGGAGTCCACGTCCTTGATGTGGACGACGGGACCGAGCCGGACCTGGGCGGCCCCGGCGTACAGCTCCGCCTTCTCCCGTGCGGCCGTCACGGCGGCGGTGCGTGCCTGTGCGCGCAGCTCCTTCTTGGTACTCACGTCGAACTCGACACCGTCGACCTGGTTCGCCCCGGCCTCGACGACATCGACGAGCACGGACTCCAGCAGATCGAGCTCGCGCAGCTCGATCACGAACGAGGCGGTGCACTCGTAGCCGAGGAACGTGCGCTCGTTGCCGTAGTCCCAGGAGGACTTCAGGTCCAGCCGGGAGGTCGAGACCGCCGTATCGGGGATCCCGTGGCCGCGCAGGACCTCCCGGATCCGGTTGACCCCGCCCCGGGTGGCCTCGAACGCCTCGGCCGGCTTGGGTCGTGTCTCCGCGATCGCCACCCGGACCCGGGCCAGGTCCGGTGTGGCGTCCACGCTCGCGGCGCCGAACACGGACGCGCCCCAGGGGGTGTCTATCGAGTGCTTGTCGAACATGCGGCTCATCCAATCAGTGTGACGACTGACGATCCAGGGGTGCGCGTGCACGACGAGGGCCCGGCGGTCGTGCCGGGCCCTCGGGTCTCGCTCCACTGCTGCCGCACCCCGCCCGCCCGAGTCCTCGACCGGGGAAGGGGGAGCGTGGTCGGGCTACTGCTGGGCCGAAGGGGACGGCGCGGCGGACGGGGAGGTCGTGGCGCTCGGGGTGACGGTCGCGGACGGGGTGTCCGACGGGGTGGGGGTGGGGCAGCCCGGGGCGCTCGGGGTCGCCGTCGCGCTCGGGGTCACCGAGGGGCCGGCCGACGGGCTGCCGGACGGCGTCGCGGAGGGGCTCGCGGTCGCGGTCGGCGTGCCGGTCGGGGCGGGGCAGCTGGTCGGGGTGCCCGTGGGCGTCGCCGTCGGCGTGGCGGTCGGCGTCGTCGACGGGGTGCCGGTCGGCGTCGTGGTGGGGGTTGTCGTCGGGGTCGCGGTCGCGCTGGGGCTCGGGCTCCCGGACGGCGTGGTGACGGGGGCGGTGGGCGTGCCGCTCGGGGTGCCGCTCGGTTCGGCGGACGGCGAGGCGGACGCGGAGGGCGAGGGGGTGCCGGAGGGCGTCGCGCTCGGCGAGGGCTCGCCCGACGGGGTGGTGCCCGGGACGGTCGGCGTGGTGCTCGGGGTGCCGGGCGTCGTCGGAGCCGTGTTCTGGCCCGGCGTCGGCGCGGGCGTCGTGCCAGGGGTCGGCAGGATCGGGGCCGGCGGGGCGGTCGGGACGAGCGGCGCCACCGGTGCGACCGGGAGCTGCGGCGTCAGCGGGCTCGGGGTGCCGGGGCGGTTCGGGGTGGTGACCGGGCTGCCGGTGCCGAAGTGGGCCATCCAGTTCCGGACCGTGCGCAGGTACTCGGCGGAGTGGTTGTAGCCGAGGATCGCCCGGTCCAGCTGGGCCGGGTCGGAGAGGTCGCGGCCGCCCGCGCACAGGTACCGGCCGGCCGCCTCGGCGGCGTCGAAGACGTTGTTCGGGTCGGCCTTGCCGTCCCCGTTGGCGTCCACGCCCCAGGAGGCCCAGGTGGACGGGATGAACTGCATCGGCCCGACGGCGCGGTCCCACTGGGTGTCGCCGTCGAAGCGGCCGCCGTCGGTGTCACCGATCGCCGCGAAGCCGGCGCCGTTCAAGGCCGGGCCGAGGATCGGACGGAACGTCGTCCCGCCGGCGTCGACCGCGCCGCGGCCGGCCTGGCCGGACTCGACCTCGCCGATCGCGGCGAGCAGCTGCCAGGGCAGGTGGCAGCCGGGGGAGCGCAGGAGCAGCGCGGCCTCGGCCTTGCGGTAGGCGGCGAACACCGTCTCCGGCAGGGCCGGCCCGGAGCGCAGCGGATCGGCGAACGGCGAGGTGAGCGGCGCGAGCGGCGGCTGGGTGAGCGGCAGGGTGCCGCCGCCGTCGACCGGCGCGGTGCCGAGGATGCCCGGGAGCGGGGTGGCACCGGTGCCGAACGGGGTGGCGGTGCCGTCGGCGCCGAGGCCCGGGACCGGGGCTGCGCTGCCGCTGGGCCGGTCGGGAACGGGCTCGGCCGCGGCGGCCGGGGCGAGCCGGAGGCCGGTCACCTGGGAGCCGGTCAGCGCCGCGAGGGCGGTGAAGACCGCCAGCATGCCGGTGAGCCGCTTGCCGAGCCGCAGCCGGCGGCCGGTCGTCCGACCGGTCCGTCGCTCCGTCCCCGTGGCTCCGCCGTCGCCTCGCGTGGCCGTGCCGCTCCTGGTCACCATGCTCTGCCCCTCCCCGTCACCGTCCGGTCCCCTGGGAACGGACAGGCTGTCACCATCGTGCCTGCCGGTGCATGACAGATCTCATCACCCGAATGATTAGTATCACGACGATCTGACAGGTCCCCGGTGGCCCGGGGCAGTACCGGGCGCCACCGTTCGGTGAACGGACGGTGGAGCGGTTCGACCGGACACGGTCACACGCGGCCGGGGCGGGGCAGGACGGGCCGCGCTTCAGAGCTCCAGGAGCATCCCGTCCTCGGCCACGGCCGCGCCGGCCGCCGCCAGCGCCGGGGCCAGCGCGATCGCCTCCGGCGAACCCCGGTGGGCCAGCGGGTTGGTGTTGTTGAGGTGGGTGTAGAGGTAGCGCGGGCCGGGCCGGCCGGACAGGTGGGGGAGCGAGTCGGCGACCGCCAGGTGTCCCATGCCGCGCGAGCCCCGGGCGCCGCCGGTGCGCTCGGCGAGCTCCTCGTCCGTCGCGAAGGTGCCGTCCAGGATCACCACGTCCGCGTCGGCCACCGCCCGGTCGACGGCGGGCGTCCACGCGGCCAGTCCGGGGGCGTAGACGGCGCGGGCGCGGCCGCCGGTCTCGGTGAAGCGGTAGCCGATCACCCAGTCCGTTCGCGCGCCGGCCGGTTCCCCGGCACGTTCCCCGGCCGGTTCCCCGGCACGTTCGCCCGCCGGGAGGGCGGCCAGATCGGCGGCGTACCGGGGGCGCTTGCCGCCGAGGGCCAGCGGTTCGGCCACCAGCCCGCCGGCCAGCTCGACCGGCTCCCCCGGGACGACGGTGTGCCAGCGCGCCTCGGTGTAGGGGGCGAGCAGCGGGCCGACCGGGAACGCCTCGTGCAGCGCGGTCCGGACCGGAGCGGTCGCGTGCACGGTCAGCCCGGCGGCCTCGCGCAGGGTCACCAGGCCCAGGGTGTGGTCGAGTTCGCCGCTGGTCAGCAGGACGCCGCGGAGCGGGGTGTCCCGGGTGCCGGGCGGGGGCGCCAGCTCGGGGGTGGCGAGCAACTGGGACCGCAGGTCGGGGGAGGCGTTGACCAGGTACCAGGCGGCGCCGTCGGCGCTGACCGCGAGGCAGTCCTGACTGCGGGCGGTACCGGTGCGGCGGGCGGTGGCGCAGCCCGCGCAGCCGCAGTTCCACTGGGGCAGGCCGCCGCCGGCGGCGGTGCCGAGGATCCGGATCTTCAGTGCGTGCTCCGAGGGACGGGTCCGGGGCCGGGGGCGCTCACGCCGGGCCCGGCACGGACGGGTCGGGCGTCGGCGCCGGGACGGCCGGGACCGACGGCACCGGGGGGACGGGCGCGGTGAACCGGCGCGCCCGGGGGGCCGGACCGGCCTCCGGGTCCGGCGCGTGCACCAGGTGGTGCTGCGGGGAGAGCCGGCACGCGGGGTCGGTGACGCCCGCGTCGCCGGTGAACTGGAAGGCCTGGCAGCGGCAGCCGCCGAAGTCCTGCTCGCGCAGGTCGCAGCTGCGGCACGGTTCGGGCATCCAGTCGGTGCCGCGGTAGCGGTTGAACGCCGGCGAGTCGTGCCAGCTCGCGGCCAGTCCGTCGGTGACCGCGTTCGGCAGCCGAAGCCCGGGCAGTTGGGCGGCGGCCAGGCAGGGCAGCACGGCGCCGTCGGGAGCGACCACCAACTGCTCGTTGCCCCAGCCGTTCATGCACGGTTTGGCGGTGCCGCTGTGGTGGTCGGCGACGACATGGGTGATCTCGATCCGGTCGCCGTGCCGCGCGCGGGCGGCGGCGACGTCCTGTTCGGCCTGCCGGACCTGCTCGTCGCTCGGCGCGAGGTGGGCCCGGTTGACCCAGGCCCAGCCGTAGAACTGGGTGTGCGCGAGCTCCACCCGGTCGGCGCCGAGCCCGACCGCGAGGTCGGCGATCTCGCCGAGGCGCCCGACGTTGGCGCGGTGCAGCACGGCGTTGACGGTGAGCGGCAGCCCGGCGGCGGTGAGCAGGGCGGCCGCGGCGAGCTTGCGCTCGTGCCCGGTGGGGCCCTTGAGCCGGGTCAGCCCGGCGATGCTGTCGGCCTGCCGCGGGTCGGCGTCCTGGACGGACAGTTGCACGTGGTCCAGCCCGGCCGCGACGAGTTCGGCGGCCCGGGGGCCGTCCAGCGGCAGGCCGCTGGTGATCAGATTGGTGTAGAGGCCCAGATCGCGGGCGTGCGCGACGATGGTCGCCAGATCGCGGCGGAGCAGCGGCTCGCCACCGGTGAGGTGGACCTGGAGCACACCGAGCCCGCGCGCCTGGTCGAGCACCCGCAGCCACTGCCCGGTGTCCAGTTCGTTCCGCTGCCGGACGAGTTCGACCGGGTTGGCGCAGTAGTGGCACTGCAGCGGGCACCGGTGGGTGAGTTCGGCGACCAGACCGAGGGGGGCGGGCGCGCGCTTGCCGGCCGCGGCCCCGGGCAGGCCGGCGGCCGGCTGCGGATCGGCCGGGCCGCCGGTGCCGTCGAGGGCGAGCAGCCGCCGTTCGGCGAGGTCGGCCAGCAGGGCGAGCACCTGACCGGCGTCCACGCCCTCGTACTCCTCGGCCAGCCGGGCGGTGACCCCGGCGACGTCGCGCCGTCCGTCGCAGTGCCGGAGCACGGCCGCGGCGGTCCCGTTGAGCAGCAGCACGCCCTCCGGGTAGAGCAGGGCGGCCTGTTGCCGGACCGGGTCGTGGACCAGCCGCACCCCGCGCCGCAGCCCGGGGGCCGCGGCGGCGGGTGCGGCGTTCACCGGCCGGCCCCGGCGGGCACCGGGGTTCCGGCGGCGGTGGCCCCGGTGGTGGCGGTGGTGGCGGCGGTCTCCGGGCCGTAGTCGACCGCGTCGAGCATCGCCCGCAGCACCTCGCACTTGAAGGCGAGCGCCGACACCGCGGCGTGCTGCTGCTCGGCCGTCACGCAGTGGTCCAGCACCACGTCGAGCGTCCGGGCGCTGTCCCGGCGCGCGTCGGGGATCCGGTGCTCGAAGTAGGCGTAGCCGGCCGGGTCGATCCAGTCGTAGTGCTTCTGCCAGGCGATCACCCGCTCGGCCATGTGGTCGGGCGAGAACATCTCGGTCAGCGCGGCCGCGACGCCCTCGGTCCACGGCCGGGTCTGGCAGAAGTGCAGGTAGCCGTCGACGGCGAAGCGCACACCGCGCGCCACGTGCCGTTCGTCCAGGACCTCGGCGCGGTCCAGGCCGACGGCCTCGGCGAGCACCAGCCAGTCGGCCAGCCCGCCCTCGCCCTCCTGCGGCCCGTCCTGCTGGCCGAGTCGCCGGGTCCACTCCCGACGGACCTCCGGGAGCGGGCAGTTGGCGATGATCGCGGCGTTCTTCCGGGTCAGGCACAGCTGGTAGTACCAGCGGTTGGCGACCCAGCGCCGCAACTCCGGTGGCGTGCAGCCACCGGAGTGCAGGCGCAGATGGAACGGGTGGGTGTCCCAGTACCGTTCCCGCAGGCCGTACAGCCTGGCCGCGAACTCGTCGCGGGTCGACGCGGTGGTGGAAGCCTGGGTCACCGAGTGGTCCGCGCGGCGTACGCGGTGACCTCGGCGCCGGTGCGGTGGCACTCCACCGACGGGGCGGACCAGGTGGGCTTGGCGGCGGCCGGAGCGGCCGGCGCGACGGTGGCGGTGGTGACGGGCAGCTGGGGCGCGAGCGTGGACTTCATGGGAGTTGCCCTCCTCGGTGAAGTGGGGGTGGGGGTCGGGGTCCGGCGGCCCTTGGAGCAGGACGCTACGAGCCACCGGGTCCGCCCGCCGGTCCGAACCGTGCGATCGTGTGACATTCGCGAGCGAACGGGTGACGCGACGGACTCCGCACCCGGGCGGGGCCCGGGAGGGAAACCGGTGTCGAGTGTGCCGGTCCGGCAGTGCCGTGTCGAGTGGGCGTCACGGGGTGTGTCGGGGTGCGGCGGGCAGTTCCGGTCAGGGCGGGACGGGGTGTTCCGGGCGGGATGTGCCGGAGTGCGGCGTGTGTTCCACCGGCTCAGGTGGCCCAGGTGGCCCAGGTGGAGCGGTGGCCCGGGCGGCACGGCGGTCCGGACGGACCACGGGCTCAGGTGGACCGGCCGAAGGCCACCAGGTGGCCGTCCTTGGTGCCGACGAACACCCGTCCGCCGTCCGTCGCCGGGACGGAGAACCTGGTCACCGTGCCGAGTGCGAAGCTGCGCCGCAGTTTGAGCGAGCCGTTGACCGGAAGCGCGTCGTAGACCCGCAGTTCGCCGTTCTGGCCGCCCGGTCCGGTGCCCGAGTAGACCGACCACACCAGGGCCGAACCGGCCGCCGTCCCGTTGGAGGTGACGACGGGGGAGCCGGAGGCGTAGCCGAAGCCCTCGGGGCTGGTCGCGGCACTGGTCAGCTGGGGGTTCCCGGCACTGTTGACCGAGTACTTCAGGGCGCGCAGCGAACCGTAGTTCTCCGTCAGATAGACGTAGCCGCCGTCGCCGCCCCAGACGCCCGCGTGGCCCCAGACGCCCTTGAACGGGCCGGTGGTGCCGACCACGCCGTCCGTGCCGTTGGGGCCCTGGCCCATGCCGCCGAGCTTGTCCCGGTCGAGCAGGAAGATCCGGCCGTCCTTGCCCACCTGCACCATGAGGTGCGGGTGCGCGGCGTTGCCGAAACCGGACGGCAGGGCGACCGGTCCGCCGGAGCCGAGGTCCACGTCGCCGTGGTCCATCTCGCGGTTGTTGGTGGGGCTGAAGAAGTCCCGCGGGGCGAGGCTGCCGTCGCTGTTGACGCCCAGCCGGACGACGGACTCGGCGAAGTGGCCGCCGGGTTTGTCGCCCGGGCCCTTCAGCGGCGAGGAGCCCTCGCCCGCGCCGTTGCCGGTCGCGATGAAGATCCGCCCGGAGCCGTCCGAGACCAGGCCGCCGCCGCTCATCCAGACGCCCGCGTTCTGCGAGGCGGAGCCGGACTCGGTGGACCAGAGGGTGAGTTTGCGGGTGCTGGTGTTGACGCCCGCGACCGTGCCGACGTAGGTGCCGATCCCGCAGTCCGAGGCGAAGCCGAAGTAGACCGCGCCGTCGAGCAGCAGCAGTCCGGCCCGCTGCGCGGAACTGTTCGGATTGAACGCCACCCCCGGGCTGTTCACCGGCGAGCCCGCGACGGTGACCGGCCAGCCGCTGCGCGAGGTGCCGGTGGTGGCGTCCAGGGCGTGCACCGAGAAGTGCGCACCGCCCTCGCTGGACTTGCTCACCAGGTAGACGGTCTTGGTGGCCTTGTCGTAGACCGGGGTCGAGATGATGCCGGTGCCCGGGGAGAGGCAGGCGCTGGAGGACGCCACCGGGGTGCCGAGCGCGCGTTGCCAGAGGATCTTCCCGTCCGCCGCGTTGACGCCGTAGACGTGGTTGGTCGAGGTCGCCACCACCACGGTCGAGCCGGCCACCAGCGGTTGGGCGTACACCGCGCCGTCGACGGCGGTCGACCAGCGGCGGCCGAAGTCGGAGCCGGACACCTGGGCGGGCGCGAGGCCGGGTTCGTTGGCGTCCCAGGCGGTGCGCATCGTGTTGACCGAGACGGTCGGGCTGTCGGCCCGGGCGGGGGCCGCGCCGCCGAGCGCACCGGCGGCGAGGGCCGGGGCGAGCAGTGCGAATCCGGAGAGCAGGGCCGCCCCGGTGAGCCTGCGCCGGGGGCCGGCCGGCGGCGCCGCGGGGCCCGGTGGCGGGGAGGTCGGGCCCCGGGACGCCGAGCGCCCGGGGACCGGGCCCCGGGACATCGGGCCCGGGGGTATCGGTTCCGGGTGCGGTCCGGCGGGCTGCGGTCCGGTGGAACGGGCGGGCGGGTGGGATCGGCTCATGCGATTCGCCTCGGCTGTCGGGGGAGTACGGCTGCGGCGCCGTGGCGTCATTCTGCGAACGCCCGCGCCGCACCCGCATCCGCCCGAACCCCGGAGCCCGTTCCGTTCACGCCCCGGGGGGAACGCACTGCGCCGGGCGGCGGCGCCCCGGGCGGGACGCGGTGCCCGGTCCCCGGTCAGGACAGCAGGGCGCTGCGGTACTGCATGATCCGGTAGTTCGTCGGGTCGTACCACTGGCTGACGACGATGTGGAAGTTGCCGAACGTGGAGCCGGGGACGACGAAGCCGCCGTACGGGGCGGCGACCAGGTTGGCGACCTCCTGGCCCGGGGCGCAGGGCAGGACCATGGTCTGCTCCGGCGTCCTGGTCAGGTCGGAGGTCGGGAGCGGGAAGACCATCGCCCTGATCGACAGCGGGTCCGTGTTGAGCCAGGTGAGGACGTACTTGCCGTCCATGGCGCGGAAGCACAGCTCGCCCCACTTGCGGGTGCCGAACACCGAGGTCGGGGACGCGCCCCACCGCCAGCCGCCGTCGTAGCCCCACGGCTCGTAGGCGTCGGGGTCGCCGAGGCGGTCCTGGCGCACCCGGTGCAGCAGCATGCCCGACTGCACGTCACGGTCGAAGACCGTGGACAGCACGTAGCAGTAGCCGTCGTCGGCCACGGCGTAGGTCTTCTGCTGGAACTGTCCGCCGTGCAGGTCCCCCGGCCACTGGCAGAGGTACTCCCAGGTGTTGCCGTTGTCCGTGGAGCGCCAGAAGTCGGTGTGGTGGGTGTCGTAGATGACGCCGCGCATGAGGTGCATGTACATCACCCCGTCGACGACGAAGGCGTCGGACGGGATCGCGGTCGTGAAGTCGTTGCCGACCGGGTTGTGCGGTTCCTCTACGAGGCTGATGCCGTGGGCGCCGCGGACGACGTCGTCGATGCGGAGGTTGCCGAGGTCCGCGCTGCCGGACCGCAGGCCGACCGGGGCGTTCCAATCGGGTTCGGGGACCCGGTCGCCGCCGAAGGTGTCGCCGCAGACGAAGAGCATGGAGCCGTCGGGGCAGCGGACGGGGATGCCCAGGTCCGTCCACGGTGCCCCGAACCGCCCGGTCTCGGCCGGGCCGCTGAGGTTCTTCACCTTGACCGTGATCGTCGGAGCGGTCGGGTCGTACGGACCGTTGGCGACCGCCGCCGGGGCGCCCGCAGTGATCGCCCCCGCCCCCACCGCGACCCCGAGGCCGATCCTCAGGAGCTCGCGGCGGGAGGGCCCGGCGGTCGTCCCTGCGTGCCCGGCGGTCGTCCCTGCCTGCCCGCCGGTCGCCGCCACGTGTCCGTCCGATGTGTGTGTCATGGTGCCGATGGCCCTTCCGGAGAGCCGCGTTCCCGCGGCTGCGAACGGACCGCGGGCATCCGGGTGGTGGCGGTGACGGTCCGTCACCGAGACTATGGTGCCGGGTGCTCGCCGCATCGGTCGGTGGACGGACCTTCACCCGAACTGCGTAGGCCGGAGGCGTTGGTCCGCTCCCGGCCGGCCCTGACGCCGGCTAGACCAGCTTGGACAGGGCGAGCGCCAGCCCGCTCGCCGCCGCCGCCTCGGCCGGGGCGTTGGCCTCGTCGTTCGGGCCCCGGTCCTTGACCACCTCGACGGAGTAGAGGCGTCCGGAGGAGACGAAGTACACCTCGGGCCGGTAGCCGTCCTTGCGCTGGACCAGGTAGGCCTCCTCGCCCACGCCCGGGAGCGGGGTGAGCGTGTAGTCCGGGTTGGTCCTCAGTGCGGCGAGGACGGTGGGGGAGGTCTCCCGGATGTGGGCGTAGGACTGCCGGGAGCCCCAGGTGCAACCCCAGACTTCCTTGCCGTCCACCTTGTCGGGGTGGGTGCCGTTGAACGGGCCGGCGGTACCGACGGCGGCCACGACCTGCGGGGAGGTGAGGAGGGTGCAGGCGTCCGCGGGGCGCTTGGTGGTACCGGCCGGGGTGGTACCGGCCGGGGTGGTGGCGGCCGGGGTGGTGGCGGCCGGGGACGCGGGGGTGGGGGCGGCCGAGGGCGGTGCGGCGGGGCTGGTGGCCGCCGGGCTGTTCGCGGTGCCGGGTGTGGTGCCGGGCGTGGTGCCGGTACCGGGGGCCGTGGTGCTGCCGGCGGTGCTCGGCGGCGCGGAGGCCGCGGTGGATCCGCCGCCCGAGGAGGAGCAGCCGGCCACCGCGACGGCCGCGAGGGCCAGCGCCGGCAGCCAGGCGTACCGGCGGCCCGACGTGATCCGGGTGCGGGGCGTGATCGGTGTCCTTCGGTCCATGGAACCCCCTCCGATGGTCGTCCACCGGTGCGGCGGACTGCGTGGTGGCAGGATCCTACGGCCGGGAACGGGCCGATATTTCCCGTTCCGGCTACGGGAGTTGGACAACCCGGTCACGGGAGCGGAGACCGCCGGGCCACGGGCGCCGGGACAGCCCGTCGCGGGCGCGGAGCCGGCGCCTCCGGGGGTCGGGACGGCGGTCCGGGGCACGGGGGTGGTACGCGCACGTGCGGCCGGGCTCCCGGCGGCGCCCTCGGCCGAGCGACTGACCAGGCCGGATGCGGAACCCCTCCATACCAGTGCGGTCGGGTCGCTGTCGAGGACCGGAGGGCGTCTTCCCCGGACGGGTGACGTTCTGGTGAAAGTGGTCATGCCAGGAACGGCGGCCCGTCATCCTGAGCCGGTGATCAGGCGGATCCCGGGACGGGGCGGGTCGCGCGACCAGTGGGACACCTGAGGGACGGAGGCCCTGACAATGAGCACCAACCTGCCGGAGACCGTGGTCGAGGCCCCGGCCGCGCTGCCCGCGCCGCCGAGAGTCGTCGACGACCTGGCCCGCGACCTCACCCACGCGGCGGCCGCCGTCCGGGCCGCGTCCCGGGGCGGCCGGAGCGGAGGGGACCTCGCGGTGGCCGCGTACACCGCGGTGGTGTGCACCGGGCGTTCGGCGGCCCGCGCCCTGGAGGAGGCCGCCGCCTGGTGCCGGCAGGCGCCGGAGGCCGAGGTGCACTCGCTGGCCTGGGCACGTGTCCCCGGCCATCGCGACGACGTCTTCGAGTACCGGGTCACCCTCGCCGTCAGCTTTCCCGACCGGGAGACCGGCGAGCACGCCGGGGACACCCACCACGCCCGGCGCTGACGGCGGGGGAGTCCTCGAGGAGGAGGGGTCGATCGGCGGGGGCCGGACGCGGAGGGAGGCGCCGATCGGCGGGGACCGGGCGGGTCGGCCCGTCGTTAGACTCACCCCATGAACACTGGGGGAACGAACGATCCGGCGCCGGAAGCCCCGGCGCCGGAAGCCCGGGTGCTGACGGCCGGGGACCGCGCGTCGGAGCCGGAGGAGCGCGAACTGTCCACCGGCGCGGCCGTGCTGGTCACCGTGCTCGCCGCCGTCTGCGGCGCGCTGGTGATACTCCTCGTGCTGCACGGGCTGGGCTGGACGGCTCCCGGCCTCGGTTGGCTGGTCGCCAAGGGCGCCGTGAAGATCGGCGTCGGCGGCACGGTCGGACTGGTCGCCGCCCTCGGCTGGCTCCGGGCCCGCCGCTCGGAGCGGCGGACGGCGGACGGCGCCTGAGGCGCCCGGGCCGTCAAGGATCCTTCGGCAACCCCTGGGGCGGCCCGGGCGCGGGAGTTCAGTCCTGCGCGGCCGTCGCGCACTCGGGGTGGCCCCAACTGCCGCCCACCTTGGTGATCTTGTCCCCCTTGGCGTAGGGCCGCGAGCACGGGCAGGTGCCGGGGAAGCGCGCGGACAGCGTCGGAGCGCTGCCCGAGGACCGGCGCTTCGCGGCGGCCGGGGAGGCGGCACCCGCGCTTCGGGTGCCGGTCCTGGCCGCACCCCCGCGCGAGGCTCCGCCGCGGGCCGGGCCGCTCGCGGCCGGGTCCGGCACGGGGAGGTCGGCGGCCGTTCCGCCGGCGGCCTCCTGGGTGCGGGCGGCGTCGCTGGCGGCCTTGTCGGCGACGGCGTTCAGGGGGTCGCCGTCGACCTGGTGGGCGGGCACGTAGACGAAGGTGACGTCCCGCCCGTCGAGCAGCTCGTCGATCCGCTGGATCAGCTCCTGGTTGGCGACCGGCTTGCCCGCGGCGGTCTTCCAGCCGTTGCGCTTCCAGCCCTTCAGCCACTTGGTGACCGAATCACGGGTGTAGGTGCTGTCCAGCCGCACCTCCAGCGGAACGGCGGCGTCCGTGGCGGCCAGCAGCCGCTCCAGCGCCGTGAGTTCGCCCACGTTGTTGGTGCTGTGCCCCAGCGGTCCGGCCTGCCAGCGCTGCGGCACCCCGGCGCTGTCCGCCACCACGTAGGCCCAGGCCGCCGGGCCCGGGTTTCCCTTGGCCGCCCCGTCACAGGCGGCAATGATTCGGTCGTTCATACGGCGATCATGCCAGGACGGGCGGTGTCCCCCGGACCACGGCGGTCCGTCCGGGCCACGGCGCCTCCCGCGAGGGTACGCCGCTCCTGCCGCCGAGGCGTCGGTCAGGGTGTGCCGGTCGGAGCGACGTCCGGAGCCGTGTCCGGGGTCGTCCTCGGAGTTGTCCTCGGAGTTGTCTTCGGAGCCGCGTCCAGTGCTCCGTCCAGTGCCGCGTCCAGGCGATCGGCGAGCGTGCTCCACGGACGGCAGTCGACCACCGGGAGCGCGTGCCGGCGGGCCTTGTCGGCGAGCCAGCGCGAGTACCGGGCACCGACCTCGGCGCGGCCCGTCTGGTCGCCGCTCGCCGGTTCGCGCGCCGCGTAGTTGGCGGCGATCCGGTCCGCGTCGCCCTCGTGCAGGAACACCGCCCGGACGTCCCGGCCCGTCGCCCTCCCGAGGGCGACGGCCCGCGCGCAGACGGCGGGGGTGAGGTAGTCGCCCTCGATCACGGCCGGGACGGGGACGGTCAGCCGGTTGCGCACCGCACCGAGCGCGGCCGGTTCCAGGGCCTCGGCGGTGGCGATCTGGAGCTCCAGGACGTGCCCGGGGGCCCACACGTCCTCGGGGCGCCCGGGTGCGTCGGGCCCGTCGAAATGGTGCAGTGCCGGGTGCTGTTCGGCGGTGGTGAGCTCCTGGACGGCGGCGACCACGTCGTCGAACTCGACCACGAACGCGCCGGTCGCCGCCGCGATCCGTGCGGCCGCCACGCTCTTCCCGACGCCGGAGGCGCCACCGAGCAGTACGAGTTCCCAGGTCCGTTTCGGCATCCGACGACACTATCGTGCGGGATCCGGGCGGATCATCCGGATTTCCCCGCCTGCCGGGGGCCGCCTGCCCGGGGCCGCCGGCTCAGGAGGTCGTTCGGCCGTGGTTCGGTTCGCCTGCGGGTCGGTTCGGCGGTGGGTCCGTTCGGCCGTGGGTCCGTTCGGCCGGTCACGGCCGCACGAAGCGCGCGGGGGGAACGGAACCGCCGTCCGGGCCGCCGCTCCGGGCGGTGAGTACCGGTTGGTAGTAGCCGCTGGACTCCGGGCTGTGCCAGGTGATGTCGGTGAAACCGGCCCCGGCCACGAACTCCGTCAACTGCGAGCGCGTCAGCGCCCAGTAGGTGGTCCGGCGGACCCGGACGTCCCAGGTGCCTCCCGCGGGAACGAGCTGGAAGTGCTCCAGGTCGTAGCGCTCACCGTCCTCGTGCCAGTGCCAGAGCTGGAAGGTGATCACCTTTCCCGCACTCGTCCCCGAGACCTGCGGAGGCGTCGTGGTGGGTCAGGCCCGCCGGGCCTCGTCGTAGTCCCGGACGGTGACCATCAGCAGTCCGTCCTCCCGGAGGACCCGCCCCATGCCGAGGAGCGCCGTCCGGACGTCCTCGCCGGAGAGCAGGTGCGGCAGCGAGTTGTCCGCGCAGACGATCGCGTCGAAGGCCCGGTCCGCGAAGGGCAGTCGGCGCATGTCCGCCGCAACGGCCGGAACCCGGCCGCCCCGGGCCGCCGCCTCGGCCGAGGCGCGGGCGGCGGCGACCGGACTGAGGTCGCCGCCGACCACCCGATGCCCGGCCGCGGCCAGCCCGATCGCCTGGGTACCGATCCCGCACGAGCAGTCGAGCACCCGCTGCGGCCCGGGCCCGAGACCCTGGCGGACCAACTCGCCCAGCACCCCGGCCTGGTGCGCCACGCTCGCGTCCCAGTCCCGGAACATCAGGTGGTAGTCACCGGCCAACCGGTCGTAGAAGTCCCGCACGGAGAACTCGGACATGTACCCGCCCTTGAGTCGTCGGGGTGATGAGGGCGGCGGAGCGCCGAGGTGACGAGGCTCGTTCACAGCCGCTCCCTCCCCTTCGGCTCCGCCACGCATGCGTTCGGCGGCTATCTCTGTTCCCGTACTTCGGCCTTGGCCCCCACGGCGAGGAGTTCACGGACCGTGGCTTCGGCCCTCTCCTGCGACACGTCCTCGAGGACGGTCGCCGGAAGACGGTCCAGGAGCGACCTGCTCTGCCACAGGCCGAGCTCCGTGCGCCGGCGGAGCACCTTCACGACCTCGATCACCCGGGGTCCGAAGTCGGTCAGAACCACGTCGTTGGGCACGTTGTCGCAGATCAGCGTGAAGTGCTCGACCGTCAAGGTGCCTCCTCGCTCCAGGGGTGGAAGGCAGCCTAGAACGTGTGCCCGACGGTTCGCGGGCATTTTGCGGCAGCGGACCGGCGATGCGGCCTGCTCTCACCTGTCGGGCACCGTCCCGGGGCGGCACGGCGGTCCGCACACGTTCCCGGGCGGCCGCCCAGCGGCGGGGGCCCGGCACCCTCGGCCCTGTCGGCGGTCCCGGGGGCCCGATGACCGCAGGGACGCCGGGCCGCCGGGACGCCGGGTCAGGGCTCCGGGTGTCCGGCCGGGGGCGGTTCGGGGTGGTCGAGCCGGCGCTGCCAAGCGGTCAGGAGGGTCTCCAGGGCGGCCGCCTCTTCGGGGGTGAGGACGCTCAGCAGGCGGTGCTCGTTGCGCATGTGTGCCGTGAAGGCCTCGTCGAACAGCCGTCGGCCGGCCTCGGTGAGTGCCACCACGCGGCCCCGGCCGTCCGCCTCGCTGCGGCGGCGGGTGACCAGACCGGCCCGTTCCAGCCGGTCGATGCGCTTGGTCATGGCGCCGGTGGTGACCATGGTGCGGGCGGCGAGCTCCCCGGGTGCCCGTTCGAACGGTGCGCCCGCCCGGCGGAGTGCGGCGAGCACGTCGAACTCGCCCTCGCCGAGGCCGTAGCGGCCGTAGACCAGGCAGAGTTCCTCGGTCAGCCGGCCGGACAGCCGGTGCAGGCGTCCGATCACCGCCTGCGGGGAGACGTCCAGGTCGGGACGCTCCCGGCGCCACTCGGCCTGGATGGTGGCCACATGGTCGGGGGCCGTACGGTCCCGGGCCGTACGGTCCTGGCCTGCACGGTCGGAGGCCGCGCGGCCGGTGTGCGCGGGGGCGCCCGAGGGGATGGTGGCCGCGGGACCGGTGGCCGCAGGGGTGCTGGGGCCGTGGTCGGAGTCGGTGGGCGTGGGTGCCATGGCTCCATCCTAACGCTATAGCTTCCATGGAAGGTATATTGGCTTCCATGGAAGCAAGTTTTCGATGGGTGCTGCTGACCGCCGTCGCGCCGGTGGCGTGGGGCGCGAACTACTACGTCACCCGCGAGTTCCTCCCGGCGGACCGCCCGCTCTGGGGGGCCGCCCTGCGGGCCCTGCCCGCCGGACTGCTCCTGTTCGCGCTGCGCCCGCGTCGGCCGCGGGGAGCCTGGTGGTGGCGCACGGCCGTCCTCGGGCTGCTCAACACGGCGGGATTCTTCGTCCTGCTCTACGTCGCCTCGCAGTCCCTGGCCACCAGCGTCGCCTCCACCGTGATGGCGGCCTCGCCGCTCGCGATGCTGCTCCTGGCCTGGGTGCTGACCGCCGCCCGCCCCGCCCGGGCGCACCTGCTCGGAGCCCTGGTCGGCCTGGCCGGCGTCGGGCTGATGCTGCTGGCCAGGAGCGAACCGGTCAGCCTGCCGGGCCTGGCCGCCTCGGCGGCGGCGATGCTGGTCTCCTCGCTCGGTTACGTCCTCGCCGCCCGCTGGCGGGAGGGGGCGGACGTCCTCGCCACCACCGCCTGGCAACTGCTGGCGGGCGGACTGGTCCTGCTGCCCCTGGCCGTGTTGGTCGAGGGCCCGCCCGTGGTGCCCACCGGGCGGGAGTCGGCGGCCTTCGGCTATGTCGCGGTGGTGGCGACCGCGCTGGCCTTCGCCGCCTGGTTCGCGGGCCTGCGCCGGCTGCCGGCGGGCACGGTCGGGCTGCTGGGGCTGCTCAATCCGCTGACCGGCGTGCTGCTCGGCACCGTGGTGGCGGGCGAGGGGCTCGGCCCGCCGCAGGTCGCCGGGCTGCTGCTGGTCCTGGCGGGGGTCGCGCTCGGCCGCCCGCGGCCCGGTTCGGGGGGTGGTCGGGGGCGTGGTTCAGGGGGTGGTTCAGGGGGTGATTCGGAGGCCGGCCTCGGAGGCGGCCCGTCCGGGCGTGGCGTGGCGGCGGGCGTGGTCGGAAGGGCGGTCGGAGGGGGCGCCGGAGGGGCTGGGAGCGGCGCCGGTGGGGGCAGTGGCGCTGGGGACGGATGGGGCAGGAGTGCTCGGAGAGATTCCGAGTGACGTCGGTGCTTGCTCGAACTTCCTTGCGTTCACCGAAAGTTGGCCACCAGGGGCGGATCGGACCGGTAGGAATGGGAGCGCCCGACCCGGCCGGGGCGGGTGGAGGGGACGGGGCGCGAGGGGCTGGACCGACCGTGCCCGGGCGCCGCGGGGGAGCCCTCTCCGGCTTTCCTGTCTTCTGCGAGCAAGGGACCCGATGCGTTCGTTCACCAAGACCCTGCCCGTCCTGCTGGCCGGCGTGGCGCTCACCGCGGCCGCGCTGGCGTCCCCCGGCGGGGCCGACGCGGCGACCACCGAAAGACCCCACGGTCTGGAGGTCGCCGTGCCGGCCTACGTCCTGCCCGGCGAGGCCATGCTGGTCGCCGCGGCGGGCGCCCGCCCGGCACCGTCGATCGTCGTCCTCAACCCGTCCAACGGCTACGCCCCCTTCGACGCGGCCTGGCAGGCGCAGGCCGACGCGCTGCGTGCCGGGGTCACCGCGCACGGCACCGCCACCCGGGTGCTGGGCTACGTCGACACGGGCCACGGTTCGCTCCCGCAGTCCGCCGTCCGCGCGGTCGTCGACAACTACCTGAGGACGGCCGACCACCGGCTGCACGTCGACGGCATCTTCTTCGACCAGACCGGGCGCGACTGCGGCCCTGGCGACAGTGCCCGCGACTACTACGCGGACCTGCGCCGCTACGTCCAGGAGACCGTCTACGCCGTCGCCCCGCAGGCCCAGGACCTGGTGGTGAACAACCCGGGAACCGCCGTCGCCGACTGCTACCTCGAACCCGGTCACCGTACGGCCGACGTCTTCGTGACCTTCGAGGGCGACTACGACGACTACACCGGCGCCTGGCTGGGCGGCAACGTCTTCAACCCCACGGCGGGCTACTACTCCGGCGCGACCCTCGACGCCAGCGGCACGGCCTTCTGGCACCTGGTGTACGACACCCCGGACCGGGCCGCGATGCGCACCGCCCTCGACGCCGCGTTCACCCGGGGCGCCGGGTACGTCTACGCCACGGACGACGAACTGCTGGTGCCCTGGGACGAAGCCCCGGGCTGGGGCTTCTCCGCCGAGACCGCGTACGCGGCCGCCAAGGGCTGACGGGCGCGGACCGGTCCGGTCTGGTCGGTCCGGCCGCTCCTGCGGGGAGTGATGTCCCCGGAGGAGCGGCCGGGCGCGATGCGGCCGGTGGGATTCGGCCTGGGCGATGCGGTGGGGTGCGGCGCGGGCCTGGCGGGTGGAGGGTGAGGACGGAGTGCGTCGCGCCTCAGTACTCCCGGTCCCGCCGGGCGGCGGCGACGGTCCAGGAGATCATGATCACGGCCGCGAGTGCCAGCAGGACGACTCCGAAGCCGATCGCCGTCCAGCCACCGCTGGTCATGCTGTCCAACTGCTCCTGGTAGGTGGTGTCGTGAGGTTCCGGCATGCCCTCACCGAACGAGCCCTTCACCTGGACGTGGCAGATCTCGCCGGGTGACATGGGCCGGCCGTAGCAGGTGGGTTCGGCGCCGTTCAGCTTGTCGGCGCCCACGAGGACCAGGCCGACACCGGCGACCAGCAGGACGAGTGGGATCAACACCTGGAGAGCCTCCCCGGATTCCTCCGACACCGACGACTCCGCACGGCTGCGGTGGGCGGCCGGTGCGTACGCACACGCCCTTCGACGTGCGGGAGGAGCGGGACGGTTCCTTCCGGGGGCGGGTCCGTCCGGGGGCGGGTCCGTCCGCAGGGGTTCGGGGACGGTGCTGCGCTGCGGGGTCTCAGTGCAGGGGGACGGCGTAGACCGGTTCCGGCCCGAAGGCGGTGAAGCCGCTTCTGCGCAGGATCGGGCCGGACGTGGTGCTGTTGGCCTTGACCAGGGCCATGGTCGCCCCGTGCGTCGCCGCGTAGGAGAGCCGGGCGGCGAGCAATGCCCGGTACACGCCCCGGCCCCGCCACGGCGGCGCGACCACGCCGCCCGTCAGCCGTGCGACCCCGTCCACGATCGACACGCCGCCGCAGCCGGCCGGTTCACCGTCCACATGGGCGACGACCGTGCCGCCCTCGCCGGCCGGGAAGGCCTTCGCGACCCTCGCCGCGGTCGCTTCGATCCGCTGCTCGGGCGGGAGCGCGCCGCCGAACCCGGTGACCTCGATCGCCGCCGCGTCCCGCGCTGTCGCCGGGTCCGTCGCCCAGCGGAGCGAGATGTCCACCGTCGGCGGCCGCAGTGGGGGCGCGCCCCCACTCAGGTCCGCGGCCAGAAGTTCCAGGCCGAGCTTCACCCGCCCTCCCCGCGAGGCGAGTTCGGCGGCCAGGCCGGCGGGGGAGCCGACCGGCACCTGCCAGTCCAGGATCGGCGGCCCGAAGGCGCGGGCCCGGTCGAGGACCGCTTCGACGGCCGTCGGGAGTGGACCGGCCGGGGTGAAGGAGACCACCGAGAGGTCGAAGGCGACATGCTCGGGCAGTCGCAGGATCGTGTACTCGGCGGTCTCGACCACCTCGGCGTCGTCCGGTTTCCACACCCAGGCCGCACCGGCGGCGACGACGTCGGCAGTTGAGAGACTCATGCGGCGGAGCCTAGGCGCCCCGGTCGGTGCGTACGCGGTGCTGTTGCACGATCAGGACACTTTCGTCACAAGGCCGGTGCGCCGAGGGCCGGCGCGAGGGGGGAACGGGAAAACCACGTGACCCGGAGGCGGTCCGCTCCCTACACTCGGCAGCCAGAGACGCACCGCCGTGGTTCCGGTGGCGGTGCGCGCGCCGTGATGAGCCGAGGGAGGATCGGTCGTGCGACACCGCACCGCTGCCGTCGTCCCCTCGTCCCGGTTCGAGGTGATCCTGGTGTCCTCGTTCCTCCGGTGCCCGCTGCGCGGCCGGCACCGGATCCGCGCGACGCACCGCTGACCTCGGGTCACTCCTCCGGTCGTCCGCCGCCCTTCCGGCTCTGCTGCTCTCCTCCTTCTTCTTCTTCTTCTGCCTGTGGGTTCCCAGGCCCCCGGGTGCCCCGGGTGCCGTCATCGGGTGCTCGACCACCGCCGTCCCCGTGTCGATCACGTCGATCAGATCGATCATGTTGATCGTGGTGACCGGGCCGGGCCGGGCCGGGCCGGGCCGGGCCGGGCTGGGAGGGGCGGGGGTGGGTTCGTGGGGTGGACCGGACGGGGCGGGCCGGCCCGGCCGGGTACGTCGTCGCCGCAATCGCGCTGCCCCCAGCACCTCGTTCCACCTCGAAAGGCACCGGGCCATGCGCACCGACGTCCGCCGTACGCACACCGCCGTCACCACCACCACCAGCACCGCTGCTGCCGCCGCCGTCCTGGCCGGCATCAACACCGTCCGCAACCTGGGCATCCTGGCCCACGTGGACGCGGGCAAGACCACCGTCACCGAGCGGATCCTCTTCCTGGCCGGCGAGACCCACAAGCGCGGCGAGGTCCACGACGGGACCACCGTCACCGACTGCCACCCGCAGGAGCGCGAACGCGGCATCACCATTTTCGCCGCCGCCGTCAGCTGCCTCTGGGACGGCCACCGGATCAACCTCATCGACACCCCCGGACACGTCGACTTCGCCGACGAGGTCGAACGCTCGCTGCGGGTGCTGGACGGAGCGGTCGCGGTGTTCGACGCCGTCGCCGGGGTGGAGCCGCAGAGCGAGAGCGTCTGGCGCCAGGCCGACCGGCACGGCGTGCCCCGGATCGCCTTCGTCAACAAGATGGACCGGGCCGGAGCCGATCTCGACGCGGCCGTCGCCTCGATCCGGGAACGGCTGCACCCGGTCCCGCTCGCCGTCCAACTGCCCGTCGGGCGGGAGGGCGACTTCATCGGCGTCGTCGACCTGCTGACAATGCGTGCTCTGACCTGGGACGACGGCCCAGGACGGGACGGCCTGCGGGAAGTGCCGGTGCCGGAGGAGCTCCGGGCCGAGGCCGAGCACCGGCGCCGACGGCTGGACGAGGCCGTGGCTGGGCTCCATCCGGCCGCACTGGAGGAGTACTACGAGCACTCTGCACTCTCCACCGCGACCCTGGCCGCCGCGCTGCGGGACTTCACCCGTAGCGGAGAGGCCGTGGTCGTGCTGTGCGGATCGGCCTACCGCAACCGAGGTGTCGAACCGCTGCTGGCAGCCGTCACGGCCTACCTGCCCTCACCGCTGGACGTCCCCGCGGTGCGCGGATCCTCCGTGGGTGCGGAGAGTGCGGAGAGTGCGGAGGGTGCCGAGGGCGCGGAGGGCGCGGAGGTGGAGCGGGCCGCCGATCCCGCCGGTCCGCTCACCGCGCTGGTGTTCAAGGTGAACGTCACCGCCTCCGGCCGACTGACCTATCTGCGCCTCTACACCGGAACGCTGCGTAAGGGGGACACCGTGCTGGACGCCACGACCGGTCGTACCGAACGGATCGCCCGGATCCTGCGGGTGCAGGCCGACAGCCACACCGAGACGGACTCGGCGGTCGCCGGGGACATCGTCGCGGTGATCGGGGTCAAGGCCGCGCGCACGGGCGCCACGTTGTGCGCGCCCGGCGCGCCGCTGGTCCTCGAACCGCCCGTCACCGCCGAGCCGGTGGTGACGGTCGCGGTCGAGGCGCGGCGCTCGGTGGACACCGACCGGCTGGCGGTCGCGCTGGCCCGGCTGGCGGAGGAGGACCCGTCGCTGGTCGTCCGGACCGATCCGGAGACCGGGCAGCGGGTGCTCTCGGGCCTGGGTGAACTGCACCTGGAGGTGGCGGTGGAGAAGATCCGCCGTGATCACAACGGTCTGGAGGTGACCGTCGGCCGCCCGCAGGTCGCCCTTCGGGAGACGGTCGAACGCGGAGTCACCGGTCACGTCCACCGTCACGTCAAGCAGGACGGCGGCGCCGGCCAGTTCGCCCAGGTCGTGATCGACGTGGCGCCGCTGGACGGGCCGGTCGGCGCGCAGGAGGGCGGGGGCTTCGTGTTCGCGTCCACCGTGACCGGCGGGCGGGTACCGAAGGAGTACGTCCAGGCGGTCGAGGCGGGCTGCCGGGACGCGCTCGCCGAGGGCCCGTTGGGCGGCCACCCGGTCACCGGCCTGCGGGTCACCCTGACCGACGGGGCCACCCACACCAAGGACTCCTCGGACCTCGCCTTCCGCACCGCCGGGCGGACGGCGCTCCGCGACGCGCTGCGCGCCTGCCGGGTGGTGCTGCTGGAGCCGGTCGTCGAGGTGACGGTGACGGTGCCGCAGGAGGCGGTGGGCGGCGTCCTCGGTGACCTCGCCGCCCGCCGGGGGCGGGTCCAGGGTTCGGACCCGCACGGTGCGACGGCTTCGGTGACGGCGGTCGTGCCGCTGGCCGAGCTGTTCGGCTACGCCACCGCCCTGCGCAGCCGTACCCAGGGCCGGGGCACGTTCACCACTCGTCCGGCCGGGTACGCCCCGGCACCGGCCGCCGCCCGGTAGGCGGGTCGGCCGCCGGACCCGCCTACGGGTGGGTCCGGCGGCACCGTCGGCCTGGTGGTGGGCGAGCGGTGGGCAGATGGTGGGCAGGTGGTGGGAAGCTGCTGGGCGCGCGGTCGGCAGATGGTGGGCGGGTGGTGGCGGTGCCCGGTTCGGCCCGTTCGGCCCGTTCGGCGGTGCTCCGCCCGGGGAGGGCGGAGAACCGCCTCTGACCTGCGCGTCCTTCCTCGGAGGTGACGGGTGAGCGGTTAGCGTGGCGTGGCGGCCGCGGCCGGTCGCGCGGCGTCTACGGGCGCCGTCGGCACCACCAGGGACGGCAGGCATGCAGTTCGACGATCAGGGCGACCTCGACACCTCGCAGGTCGACGACCGGCGCCGCATCCCCGGCGGGAAGGTCGCTGTCGGGGGTGGTGCGGCCGGTCTGATCGCCGTCCTGATCGCGGTGCTCTTCGGTGTCGACCCGAGCGTCCTCGGGCTCTCCGACAGCGGAGGAGACACGGGCGCCGGGTCCGGCCGGGGTACCACGGCGGGTGAGGTGCAACAGGTCTGCCGGACCGGTGCCGACGCCAACAGCCGTCAGGACTGCCGGATCGTCGCCGTCACCAACAGTCTCCAGGACTACTGGGGTGGTCAGTTGCCCCGGTCCGGGGTGGCCTACCGCCCCGCCGAGACGGTCCTGTTCACCGGGCGGGTGTCCACCGGCTGCGGCGCGGCGAGCTCGGCGGTCGGCCCGTTCTACTGCCCGGCCGACCGGCGGGCCTACTTCGACCTCGGCTTCTTCGACGAGCTGGCCACCCGCTTCGGCGCTTCCGGGGGCCCGTTCGCCGAGGCCTATGTCGTCGCGCACGAGTACGGACACCACATCCAGAACCTGACCGGCACCATGCAGAAGGTCGGCCGCGACCGGCAGGGTGCCAACAGCGCCTCGGTGAAGCTCGAACTCCAGGCGGACTGCTACGCCGGTGTCTGGGCCCACCACGCCACCACCACCCCGCAGGCGTCCACCGGTCGGCCGCTGATCCGCACCCTGACCGATCAGGACATCGCCCAGGGACTGGACGCGGCGGCGGCCGTCGGTGACGACCGGATCCAGAAGCAGTCCACCGGCCGGATCGACCCGGACACCTGGACCCACGGCTCCTCGGACCAGCGCAAGGCCTGGTTCACCGCCGGCTACCGCTTCGGCGACCCGGCCCGCTGCGACACCTTCGCGACGTCGAGCTGACCCGTGCTCCCGGTCGTGCGTCGCCCATCGTGCGCCGCCGCTGGTGCGCCGCCGGTGGCGCGCTCCGTGTCGTGAGGCCCGGCCCCGCGCCACCCTGTCATATGTCAGGGACCGCTGCGGGCGGTGGCTTCCTACGCTGCTGAACACCGGCCGAATCCGGGCCGGACCGGCAAATGGGAGAGAACCACCATGCGCAAGATCATGCACACCTTCGCCGCGCTCGCCCTCGCGGCGGCCGCCGTCACCACGATGGGGAGCTCCGGCGCCCAGGCGGCCGACGGTTCCTGGGACGGGTGTCCGTACGGGGCTGTCTGCATCTACCCCCAGGACTCCGACACCAGCCGGCCGCCGACCGATGTCTTCTACAGCTACGGCCCCCACAACCTCCACAACCAGTACGGCTGGCACTGGGTGCTCAACAACCAGTCCGGCGGCGCCCATGCCCACCTGTGCACCCGCTCCAACGGCGGGGGTTGCGGCTACGACATCGCCGCCCAGGCTGGCGTCTACGCCGACCTCACCCCGATCAACTCCATCACCCTGGACCGCCCCTGAGTCCCCGATCGCCTCAGCCCCTGGACGCCCGGGCCGCTCGCCCTTGAGCGCCTGAGTCCCTGAACCGGCGGGCCGCCGCCCGCACCCGCCGTGCGCGCCGTCGCCGGGTCCTCCGGGGGGAGACCCGGCGGCGGGGCGTTCCGTGGTCGGCCGTGCCACGCGTCCCGCCCTTCAGGATGTCGTGGGGGAGGGGCAGGTGAGGTCGTCGGCGGGGGCCGCGCCGGTCAGCAGGTAGGACTCGACGACGTTGCGGACGCAGGCATTGGGGCCCGGGTACTGGCCGTGGTCGCCGTTGCCGGTGACGGTCACCAGGCGGGAGCCGCTCAGGGCTCGGTGGGCGGAGAGGGCGGCTTCGTAGTACGTGGCGGGGTCGTGCACCGAGTTGAGCATCAGGGTGGGGGGCAGGCCCGCGCCGGTGACCCGGACCCGGGGCGCGGTCGGGGTCGGCCAGGAGGCGCAGACGGCGGCGAAGGCGAGGGTGCGGGCCCCGACCAGCGGCCAGCGGGCGGTGTTCTCGGTGCCCCGGGCGGCCCAGTGGGAGAGGTCGCGGTCCCAGGGGGTGTCGCTGCAGGTGACGGCGAAGTACTCGGCCAGGAACCCCGGGCCGAGGTAGTCGCCGAAGACCCGCCGGGCAGTGGTGCGGGCGGCCGGGTCGGCGCCCGGCCAGTCGTCGAGTGCGGTCAGCGCGGTGGCCAGCTGGGCGAAGCCGTTGCTCTCGCGGTAGATGCCCTGGATGGTGCCGTTGTCCAGCTGGTTCGGGCCGAGGGTGAGCCGGCCGTCGACGATCGGGTGCTCGTGGAGTGCGGCGCGACGGGCCTCCCAGTGGGCCTTCGCCTCGGCGGGGGTGGTGCCGTAGTGGTAGACGCCGTCGCGGGCGGCGAGCCACGGCAGGAAGTCCTCCTCGAAGCGCCGCTGGAAGCTCATCGGCTGGCCCGACTGGAACCGCTCCCAGGTGTCGTCGAAGCCGATGTTGCTGTCCAGCACCATCCGCTCGATCCGGTGCGGGAAGAGCGTCGCGTAGTAGGCGCCGATCATCGTGGCGTAGGAGGGTCCGTAGTAGCTGATCCGGCGCTCGCCGAGGAGGGCGCGCAGCAGGTCGATGTCCCGGGCGGTCTGCTCGGTGGTCAGGAAGGGCAGCAGGCCGCCGCTGCGCTGCTCGCAGTCGGCGGCGAAGGCGGCGGAGCCGGCGATCACGCGGGCACGGTCGGCCGGCGTGTCGTCGCGGAAGTCCCCGGCGAAGAAGGAGCGGAGCTCCTCGGTGGTCCGACAGACGGCCCGGGTGCTGTGGCCGACGCCGCGCTGGTCGAACCCGATGATGTCGTAGGAGGCGCCGAGGGCGGGTGCGTTGCGCACGTGGTCGGCCGGGCGGAGCAGCCCCTCGCCGCCGGGGCCGCCCGCGGCCGTGAGCAGGGTGCCGATCCGCCGGGCCGGATCGGTCGCGCGGTGCCGGGAGACCGCGACGGTGATGTCCGGGCCGCGGCCCGGGTGGTGCCAGTCCCTGGGTGCGGTCATGGTGGTGCACTCCAGCGTGGCCTCCTCCGCACAGGTCTGCCAGGTGAGTTGCTGGTGGGCGTAGCGGGTGGGGACGGCGGCGGCCGCCCCGGTGGGCGCCGCGACGGCACCGGCGGTGCCGGTGGTGGAGGCGAGGGCGAGGAGGGTGAGCAGCGCGGCGGTGCGCCGGCCGGGCCCGGTTCGGCGGACGCGGCGGGCCAAGGCTCCGCTGGTGGGGGCGCCGGTCGTGGAGGTACCGGTGGCGGAGGTACCTGTGCTGGGGGTGCTGGTACGGGTCAGGTCTCGTGTGGTCATGGCACGATCCTGACGGTCGGATCGATCGTGGTCGATCAGGTGCGCACCCGTCTTTCCGGTGGTGCCTGCACCACCCCGAACCGGTGGCCCGGTGCAGCCGGCCGTCCTCCGGAGTGACGGCCTCGTCCAGTAGTTGACGTGTCGTCACACGACTCCGCCCGAAACACACCACCGTGTCGGTGATGGGGTGTTTCGGGCGGAGCGGGCGGGGGGAGGCATGCTGGTGGACGGCACTCAGTAGCCGGCGGTGAAGCGGACGCGGCGGTGCGCGGGCCGCTCGGCCTCGTCGAGGAGGGCGACGGCGAGGTCCTCCATGGAGATGGTCGAGGTGCCGTCGGGGGCGACGAGGAGTTCGTCGCGGCCGAGCCGGAAGAGTCCGGTGCGCTCGCCCGGGGCGAGCAGGGCGGAGGGGCTGAGGTAGGTCCAGTCGACCTCGGTCTCGGCGAGGTAGAGGGAGAACTGCTCGCCGCAGGCGTTGGCGATGGGCAGCAGGGCGGCGGGGAAGTCCCGGGAGTCGGCGAGGGTGACGCCGTCGCCACCGGGCACGGTGAGGCTTCCGGCGCCGCCGACGACCAGGAGTCGGACGCCGGTGCCGGCCAGTCCGGCGAGCAGACCCTTGGTGGCGACGGCCAGTTCGTCCTCCCGCCCGGGGGCCGGGCGGGTGGCCGTGACCAGCAGGTCCTGGTCGGCGGCGAGGCGGCGGACGTCCTCGGGGTCGCGGGCGTCCCCGGTGGCGATCCGGACGGTGGCGGGGAGCGTGTGCGGGCGGTGCGGGTCGCGCAGCACGGCGGTGACGTGGTGGCCGCGGGCGACGGCCTCGGCCACGACCCGGCTGCCGACGTTGCCGGTGGCGCCGAAGACGGTGATGTTCATGGGCGGTTCTCCTCGGGTGGGTCGAACGGATCGGAACGGCGGGACGGAGGTGACGCGGGCGCTCGGTCAGACGGACTGGCGGGTGCGGTCGTCGGCCGGTCGACCGCTGTGGTCGGAGGGTACGCCGACGGGCGGGGCCGTCACCGTCCTCGACGGGGTGCGCGGGCGCTGGGTCTGGGCGGCGACGAGGGAGCCGAGCACGATCAGCGCGCCGAGGGCCTGCACGGGCGAGAGGTCCTGGCCGAGGACCAGCCAGCCGAGGGCGGTGGCGACCACGGGGCTGAGCAGTCCGAGGAAGGTGACGGAGGTCGGAGGGAGGGCGCGGATGCCGCGGAACCAGAGCGCGTAGGCGACGGCCGCGCCGATGAGGCTCAGATAGCCGTAGCCGAGCAGGTTGGCGCCGGTGAGGTGGGACGGGGGCGGTCCCTCGACCAGGAGGGCGACCGGGAGCAGCAGCAGGCCGCCGGCGGTGAGCTGCCATCCGGTGGTGGCGAGCAGCGGCGCCGGTGAGGTCCAGCGCTTGGAGAGGACGACGCCGGTCGCCATGACCACCGCGCCGCCGAGCGCGGCCACGATGCCGAGGGCGTCCAACTGGGCGCCGGCACGCAGGACGAGCAGGCTGACGCCGGCCACCCCGGCTATGCCGGAGAGGAGGGTGCGCGGGGAGAGCCGGTCGCCGAGCAGGGCGGCCGACAGGCCGGCGGCGATCAGCGGTTGTACGGCGCCGACGGTGGCGGCGACCCCGCCGGGAAGACGGTAGGCGGCGACGAAGAGGAGGGCGAAGAAGGCACCGATGTTCAGGGCGCCGAGGACGAGCGAGCGCCACCACCAACTGCCGGTCGGCAGGCGGCGGGTGAGGGCGATCAGCAGCAGTCCGGCGGGCAGGGCGCGGAGCACGCCGGCGAGCAGCGGGCGTCCCGGCGGCAGCAGTTCGGTGGTGACGAGGTAGGTGGAGCCCCAGATGGCGGGGGCCAGGGCGGTCAGCAGCACGATGGCGAGTCGATTCCTTAGCACTAAGCCAATATATCTCAGCGCTAAGGCATCTTCGCAAGGTCAGTCCGAGGGGCGGGTGCTGTGAGGTATCTCACCGCTAAGGCATCGTTTAGGGTGGGGGCATGGCAGACCGCGTGGATCATGTGGACCGGATCGTGCAGCAGTGGGGTGCCGAGCGCCCCGACCTGGATGTCTCGCCGATGGAGGTGATCGGCCGCCTCAAGCGGCTGTCCCGACTGGTCGACGCCGAGCTGAAGGAGACCTTCGCCCGGCACGACCTCGACTTCGCCTCCTTCGACGTGCTCGCCACCCTGCGCCGCAGCGGCCCGCCGTACCGGCTCACCCCGACCCTGCTGATGCAGTCGGCGATGGTCACCTCCGGGGCGATCAGCCAGCGCCTCGACCGGCTGGAGGCGCGCGGCCTGGTCACGCGCACCCCCAGCGGTTCCGACGGCCGGAGCCGCGAGGTCGAGCTCACCGAGGAGGGCTACGCCCTGATCGACCGCGCCCTGCCGGACCACCTGGCGACCGAGCGCCGGATCCTGGGCGACCTCGACGAGCCGAGGACCGCCGACTTCGTCGCCGCCCTGCGCACCCTCCTCGGCACCCTCGGGGACGACCCCGAATGATCGGGCCGCACCCGACGGCCGGTCACGGACCGACCGCCACCGCCTTGAAGAACGTGTAGTGGAACGACCCGTCCGGCTCGGCCGTGCGGCGCAGCTCGGCGACGCCGCGGTCGAAGTCGTCGGCCGTGTCGAGGCCGGCCGCGAGCGCGTCGGCGCGGACCGCCTCGACCATCGCGACGAAGGTGCGCCGGGTGAACCCCTCGGCCAGTTCGGGGCGGCCGCCGTCCACGTACATCGTGCGCGGGGCGACCGAGACGTCGCGGAACCCGGCCCCGGTGAGCAGCGGGTACAGCCGCCGTCCGATCAGGCCGTCCCCGCCGCCGTCCGCCTGGAGCCGGACCAGGTGGCCGACGACGCGCTGCGCGGCCTCGCCGCGGGGGTGGAAGAACGCCGAGCCGTGGTCGCCCTCGATCACCGTGACGGTGCCGCCCGGGCGCAGCACCCGGCGCAGTGCCGTCAGCGCGGCCGCCGGGTCGGCGAGGTGTTCCAGGACGAAGCAGAGGAAGAGGTGGTCGAACGAACCGTCGGGGAACGGGAGTCGGTGCAGATCGCCGTGGTGCCAGGAGACCTGGGCCTCCGGCAGCTGTTCCGCGACCCGGGCCCGGGCCCGGGCCAGCGAGTCGGCGGAGATGTCGGCGGCCGTCAGCAGCAGCCCCGGGCTGGACTCCAGCAGGTGCACCGTCTGGGCGCCGACCCCGCAGCCGGCCTCCAGGACCCTGCTGCCCGGCGGGTACACCGTGCCGGCGTGCAGCAGCCCGGCGAGGCTGTCGGCCTGATCGCCCAGGCGGCGGGCCTCGGCGGGGGAGTAGCCGTGCACATAGGCCCGGTCGGGGTGCGCCGGGGAAGCAGTCGAAAGGGAAGGAGTCGCAGGGGAAGGGGCCGCAGGGGAAGGGGCCGAAGGGGAAGCGATCGCGGTGGTGTCGGCCGATGCGCTGGTGGTCGTCATGTCTTCACCCTCCCGGCACAATGGACCGGTGCACAGGTCCAATGATCATTCGATCGACAGGTCCAGAACGGCGGGTGCGGACTTTCTCCAGCTCGACCCCGGGCAGGCGCCCGCCGGTGGACTCGCGGACTGGCTGGCGCGCCGGCTCCGGGCGGCGATCGATGACGGCCGGCTCCCCGTCGGCAGCCGGCTGCCCGCCACCCGGGTGCTCGCCGCCGACCTGCGGGTCTCGCGCGGCGTGGTGACCGAGGCCTACCGCCGCCTCACCGAGGAGGGGAGGATCGCGGGCCTGGGCCGGGGCGGCACCGTCGTGGTCGACCAGTTCGCCCCGGAGACCGTGCCGCCGCCCCGGCCCACGACCACCCGCCCGCCGGCCCCCCGCCCCGCCGGCACACACCCCGCCGGTACCGGCCCCGGACCCGCCCGCCCCGGACCCGCCCGCACCACCCCCGCGCCCGCCTCGCCGTTCGACGGCGCACCCGCCACGACCGTCTTCGACTCCCTCCGCACCGCCCCCGCCCGGATCGACCTCACCCCCGGCGTCCCCGACCTCGCCGCCTTCCCCCGTACCGCCTGGCTGCGCGCCGAACGCGCCGTCCTGCGCGACCTCGCCGCACCGGACTTCGGCTACGGCGACCCGCGTGGCACCCCGGCCCTGCGCCGCGCCGTCGCCGACTGGCTGGCCCGCAACCGCGGCATCCGCGCCGATCCCGGGGAGGTTCTCGTCGTCGCCGGGGCGGCCCAGGCGCTCGCCCTCGTCGGTGAGGTGTTGCGTGCGGACGGCCTGGACGTGGTCGCCGTCGAGGACCCGGGCTCCCTCGGCACCCGGCAGCACCTCGGTCACCGGATCACCGCCACCCCGCCCGTCCCCGTCGACGCGGACGGCATCCGGGTGGACGCGCTGCGCGCCGTCGGCGCCCGGGCCGTGCTGCTGACGCCGGCCCACCAGTTCCCGACCGGCGTCGTACTCGGCGGCGCCCGACGCCGCGAACTGCTCCAATGGGCGGCCGACGGCGGGCTCGTGATCGAGGACGACTACGACGCCGAACACCGCTACGACCGCCCGCCCGTGCCCGCCCTGCGCGGTGTCCTCCCCGAGCAGGTCGTCTACCTCGGCAGCGTCTCCAAGCTGCTCGCCCCCGCGCTGCGCACCGGATGGGTGCTCGCCCCCGCCCGATACCGGGATTCCCTGGTCGACGCGAAACGGCTCAGCGACCTCGGCAACGCCGCACTCCCGCAGCTGGTCCTCGCCCACCTGATGGAATCGGGCGCCCTGGAGCGCCACCTCCGGCTGCAGCGCACCCGCCACCGGCGCCGACGCGATGCCACGACGGCCGCCCTCGCCGCCCACCTGCCCGGTGCCGCGGTCCACGGCGCGGCGGCCGGGCTGCACCTCATGCTCACCTTCCCCGACGGTCTGCCCTGCACCGACACCGAGCTCGCGACGGCGGCGCTGGCCCACGGGGTGAAGGTGCACCCGCTGTCCTGGCACGCCCGGCTGCCGCACCCGCCGGGACTGGTCCTCGGGTACGGGGCCGGCACACCGGGCGAGATCGAGGAGGGCGTCGCCGTCCTCGGACGGCTGCTCCGGGAGGCGGGACCACCGTGCCCGGGGTGAGGCTGCTGCTGTTACGCCGTCCGGTCGCGGGGTCCGCGGCACCGGCGGCGTGTCCGCGGTCGAACCCGTCGACTCCCGCGCACCGATCGACGATCCTGGCCGTTCCCGGGGCGACCCGCCCGACCCGACCAAACCGGGCCGACCCGCCCGCCCGACCCGCCTGACCCGACCGGCCCGCCCGCCCGGTCCGGATCCCGCCCGGCCCGGATCCCGACCGACCGAGGGAGGCCGGATGTCGACGCCCCGCCGTGGAGGCCCCATGCCCCGCCCGTCACGCCGCAGCACCCGTCGGACGTCCCGCCGACGGGTCCGCTTCGCGCTCCTGGTACTGCTGCTGGCGGCGGTGGGTCCGGCGACAGGGCTCGGCCCGGTCGCGCCGGTGGCGGTACAGGCGCCACCCGACCGGCCGACCGGGCCCGTCGACCCGGGCACGGGCACTGCGACCCGCGCCGCCGGCGACACCGACGGGGTCGGGACGACCCCGGGGAACCCGACTCCCACCGGAAGGAGCACCACCGTGCCCACCGCTGCGCCCACCGCCGCGTCGCTCCGGCTCGCCGGCCGTCGGATCGTCTACTCCTACCGCGGCGACACCCCTCCGCCGGAACTGCTCGACACCATCCGGGCGGGCCGCGCCGCCGGTGTCATCCTGTTCAAGGAGAACGCTCCCTCGCCCGAGCAACTCCGGGTGGCCATGCAGATACTGAAGGGCGCGGCGCAGGAATCGCCCTCCGGCGCACCGCTGTTGCTGATGACCGACCAGGAGGGCGGGAAGGTCCGGCGGCTGCCCGGGGAGCCCGTCCGCTCGGCCCGGCAGACCGGCGCGGCCGCCGATCCGGCCGGGGACGCGGCCCGGTCCGGCGCGGGAGCGGCAGGCACCCTGATCGACGCGGGCCTGAACGTCAACCTCGCGCCGGTACTCGACGTCTTCGACGCACCGGACAACTTCATCGACCACTTCGAGCGCTCCTACGGCGGGAATCCCGAGGCGGTCGCCGAGTCGGCCACCGCCTTCCTCGCCGCCCAGCAGCAGCTGGGGGTCGCCGCCACCGCCAAGCACTTCCCCGGTCTCGGCGCCGCGGCCCGTGACGAGAACACCGACGAACGCCCGGTCGTCCTGCCGGTCCCGCTGGCCGAGCTCCGGGCACGGGGCGAGGAGCCCTACCGTGCCGCCATCGCCGGCGGGGTCCGGCTGGTGATGGCCTCCTGGGCGGTCTATCCGGCCCTCGACGCCGAGCGCCCGGCCGGACTGTCCGGCGCCGTCGTCCAGGGCGAGCTGCGTCGGCGCCTCGGATTCCGCGGGGTGACCGTCACCGATGCCCTGGAGGCCGGTGCTCTCGCCGCCTTCGGGGACACCGGGGAGCGGGCGGTCGCCGCGGCCCTGGCGGGCATGGACCTCCTGCTGTGCTCCGCCCGCGACGTCCAGCAGGGAGACGCCGCCGCGGAGGCCATCGCGGTCGCCCTCGACAGTGGCCGTCTGGACGCCGGGGAGTTCAGCAGCGCCGTCGGCCGCGTGGACACCCTCCGCACTTCCTTCAGTCGGCCCTGAGCCTGCCCGGCCCGGCTCGCCCGCTCCTGAGCCTGCCCGCTCCTGAGCTCGCCCGCTCCTGAGCTCGCCCGCTCCTGAGCCCGCCCGCTCCTGAGCCTGCCCGCTCCTGAGCCTGCCCGGCCCGTCCGTCCCTGGGCCCGCACGCTCCGGCTCCCGCACGCCCGCTGAGTCCCGCCTGCACCCGAGGCCCGTGCCTACGCCCGTGCCTACGCCCGTGCCTTCGGCATCCGCGCGCACCCGCCCCCGTCCACCGGCGCTCGCCGCCCGGCCGGCTGCCCCCGCCGCCCCGGTCGGCCGGCCCCCGCAGAGCCTGTCCGCCCGCTCCCACCCGGGGTGGCGCGGGTGGCGAGGGTGGCGAGGGGGTGGCGCAAAAGGGAGTGAGGGTGGCGCGAAGAGGGTGCACAGCTGACCAACACGCGCCGATCCTTAGCGGAAACGAGCGGACACGGAGGGTCATCCGGATGGCAGGCTTGCCGCCGTGACTGTGCACCCTCTCGTACACGAGATCGCCGACGCCTACCTGACCCTGGTCGACGCCGCCGCACCCGGGCTGGTCGAGGGCCTCTACGTGGTCGGTTCGGCCGCGCTGGGGGACTTCCACCCGGCGCGGAGCGACATCGACTTCGTGGCCGTGTCCGCCGATCCGGTGACGGCGGCGCAGCTCGCGGGGCTGGAGCGCGCGCACGCCCGGCTGGCGGCCCGCTATCCGCGCCCCGCGTTCGACGGCCCCTATCTGACCTGGCACGAACTCGCGGGCCCGCCCACCCAGGCGGCGCCGGGACCGCAGGTGCTCGGGGGGACGGTCCGGCACCGGGTGAGAACCGACCGCACGCCGGTGCTCTGGCACACCCTGGCGCGGCACGGCGTCACGCTCTGTGGTCCACGGGCCCAGGAGCTGATGATCGACACCGCGCCGGGGGAGCTCGCGGTGTGGACGGCCGGGAGTCTGGAGGACTACTGGCGCCCGTGGCGGCGGCGTTCCTCGCGGCTGGCCTCGCGGGCGGGGTTGGCCCTTCTGGACGGGGCCGGCCCGGCCCACGGCGTGCTCGGGGTGAGCCGCGCGCACTTCACGCTGGCGACCGGGCGGATCGCCTCGAAGCGCGGGGCGGGCGAGTACGCCCGGGCGGTGTTCGACGAGCGCTGGTACCGGATCGTGGACGAGTGCCTGCGGATCCGGGACGGCGGACGGGGGCGCTCCCGCTATCCGAACCCGTTGACCCGGCGGGCCGACGCCCTCGCGTTCATGGACATGGCGATCGAGAGCGCCCAGCGGCTGAGTGCCGGCCGAGTGCCGTTGGGCGAGTAGTGATTCACGCCATCGAGGGCTGAGAATCACGCCATCGAAGGCCAGTTTCCAGTCTGATCATCAACTGTTCTGATCTTGGCCCTTTCTTGCATTGGAATCGCATGAAAGTCTTACGACATGCCACATGTGAAATGTCACATGTGGCCATGTTGATTCCTTGCAGTCAAAGAGAGAAGAGGAGGAGCGGACATGCGGATGAACCGACTCACCCTGACCGCGGCCGGGATCGTCGGCGCGGCTGCCCTGCTGGCCGTGCCGGCCGAGGCGAGTGCCGCCCAGACCGCCACCACGGGCATCATCGGCACCACCACCACCTGCGGTGCCTCCGGCCTGCAGGCCGGTCTGTCGACCCGGGTGTGCGCCGAGATCACCGGTGACAACGTCCAGCTGTACGGGCAGATCAGCCTGGCCGGCCCGCCGAGCCCCGGCACCCCGTGGCCGCAGACCGTCGAGCTGATCACCGGCCTGTCCGGCCAGGTCGTCGGCGGCGCGTCGCTCGGCTCGGTCAGCGGGTACACCCGCTTCACTGCCAGCACCGTGCAGGTGCGTGGCGTCGGCGGCACCGTTCCGTGCGGTTCCACCGTGCACGGCAGCTTCAGTGCCTCCGCCTACCCGTGGGGTCCCGTTCCGGTGACCGTCGACGTCGTGGTGCCGTGTTGATGACGCGCGCCCGGTAGGGCGGTGCGGGCCCGGGGCCAACGGTCCCGGGCCCGCACTGTTGCCTCCCCGCGGCTGTCGGCCCCTCGGCGTCCCCCGGCTTTCCCGCCGCTCTGCATCCGCTTTCCGTGTTCGGTGATGACGACTTGAAGAAATCTTCATCCGCAAGGATGATGCTTCACGCCGCCCGGCGGCCAACGAGCCCGTCCCCGACCCGCAGGAGAGAACGGACGATGCCGGTCCCGCTCTACCAGGCGAAAGCGGAGTTCTTCCGCACGCTCGGACACCCGGTCCGTATCCGCGTCCTGGAACTGCTCCAGAACGGACCGCGACCGGTGCGCGAGCTGCTGGCCGAGATCAGGATCGAGCCGTCCAATCTCTCCCAGCAGTTGTCCGTCCTGCGCCGTACCCAGCTGGTGACCGCGACCCGCGAGGGCAACACGGTCGTCTACGCCCTCAGCACACCGGACGTCGCCGAACTGCTGCGGGCCGCCCGGCGGATCCTGACCGAGCTGATCACCGACCAGGACGCGCTGCTCGGCGAGCTGCGCGGGCCCGAGACCCCCGCGACCCCGGCGGGCCACCGATGAGCCCGGACGGCACCACCGGCCACGACGGCACCGCACCCGGTAGCGGTGCCGCGGGCGACGACGGCACCACGGGCCGGCGGGCGACGCTGGAGGAGAAGGCCCGGCGTCGGGCGATGCTGATCCGGGCGGGCATCTACATCTTCGCCACGCACCTGTTCGCCGGCTTCGTCCTGCTGCTGTTCGCCCTCGGCGACCGGAAGTGACCCGGCCCGCCCGGGATCAGCGCGCGGCGTCCCCGCCGGTGTAGCGCCGGCTGGTGCTGGTCCACGCGTGGACGCCCTCGACGAGTTCCCGGGTGCCGTGGAGGTACCAGCCGCCCTCCGGGTGACGGAGCAGCAGCCGGCGGCGCAGCGACTCGCTCTCCGCGGTCAGCCGGGCGATCCTCGTGCCGACGGACCGCACCGCCCGCGCCCGGGTGCAGCCGCGGACCCGTTGCAGCGTGAGCACGGTGTTGAAGGCCGCGACCTGCTGGCGTTCCTCCCGGTCGGCCGAGTACAGGTCGTTGATCAGCGTCGCCGCATCGGCGGTGTTCGCGCGCAGGCGGTGCAGCGCCGGGTCCCGGTGCAGGGCGGCCGGTGCCTCGCCGCCGTGGACGTGCTCCAGTATGCCCATGAACGGATAGAGGCAGCTGGCGTGGCGGCGCAGCCGGACGGTCTCGGCGAGGTCGGGGTGGGTGCACGCGGCGCGGTGGGCGGTCTCGGCGAGGAAGGTCTCCAGGCAGGAGCGCCATTCGTCGGCGGTGCGTCGGCGCCACTCCGGTGACATGGGGGCGGTCTGGCGCTGCCACAGTTCCCGCCAGGCGTCGACCAGGTGGGGCTGGGGGCCGCCAGCCGGGACGGGGCGGCCGGCCACGACGGCGAGCAGCGGTGCGACGACGGCGCGGGCCGTGGCGGGGTCCCGTCCCGGCGGGCCGTCGAAGCGGTCGTCGAGGATGGTGAACCAGCCCAGGATGTCGATCAGCAGGTCCAGTTCCGCGCCGCGGGCGCGGGGGTAGGCGTGGCCGATCAGCTCGGGCAGCGCGAACGACTGGTAGCGGGCGAGGTCGGCCGGGGCGAGCAGGCCGTGGGCGAGCGCCCAGTCGTCGTGCCGGGCGGTGGCGGCGGTGAGTTCGGCCGGGGTTCGGGCCAATTCGGTGCCGGGCCGGAGGAGCGGACGGCGGGCCGTGCCGGTGCGGCCCGCCGGTCGGGCCCGCGGCGTGGTTCGGGGGGACGGCGCGGGCCGGGGGACGGCCGTTACGGGTCCGAGGAGGACGAGGCGCCGAGCGGTGCCCGGCCCAGGCGCGAGGGGCTCGCTGCCGGCGCCGCGAGGGCGCGGGCCCGTTCGGTCGGCGTTGCGCGAGACGCTGCGCGCCTCCGTGGCGCGCGAGTCGGAGGTACGCGGGTCGTGGGCGCGTGGACCGGAGGCACGTGGATCGGAGGTGCGCGAGTCGGGGGCGCGCGAGTCGGAGGTACGCGGATCGGTGGCCCGCGAAGCCGTGCGGGCGACCGTCCGGGCGGCGGTCCGCAGCGCGGTGGTGTGCAGCGCCGCCGGGTACGACCGGCCGGGAGCGGACCGGGCCGACCGGCCGGGCAGCACCGTCGACCGTGCGGGCAGCAGGGTCGAGCGGCGCGGCCCGGCGATCGGCAGGCACCGGGCCGGCGCGTCGTCCCGGCCGCCCGGCGCCGGGGTGCGGCGCGAGCCGGGGGCGTGCGGCGCCCGGCTTCCGCCGCGCGGCGTGAGCCGCACCCGCAGGCCCTGGGCCTGGACGGTCGTCCAGACGACCTCGCGGGCCCGCCCGTCGGGGACGGCCGTCGGGTGCCAGCGCCGCAGGACGGCGGCGGCCGCCACGGTCAACTCGGCCCAGGCGAAGGCCTCGCCGATGCACTTGTGCTTGCCGGCGCCGAACGGGAGGAAGGCCTGCCGGGCCGCGGCGGTACCGCCGGTGCCCGTTCCCCCGGTCCCGTCGGGGTCGTACCAGCGGTCGGGGTCGAACCGGAGCGGGTCCGGGTGGAGGGCGGGGTCGCGGTGGATCGCGGTGAGGCTGTAGAGCAGTTCGGTGCCGGCCGGGATCCGGTAGGCGCCGAGCGTGACCGGGACGCGCGCGGTGCGCATCAGGAAGGCGTTCGGCGCGTGCAGCCGGACCACCTCCTGGGTGACGGCACGGGTGTAGGCGAGTCGGGCGAGCGCCTCCGGGGTGGGCACCGTCCCGGCCGGGAGGTGCTCGTCCAGTTCGGCCAGGACGCGGGCCTCGATGTGGGGGTGCCGGACCAGTTCGTCGATCAGCCAGGTCAGCGTGGTGGAGACGGTCTCGGTGCCGGCGCCGAACATGGTGATCGCCTCGGAGCGGACGTCCGCCTCGGTGAGCGGCCGTCCGGTGGCGGGGTCGACGGCGGCCCGCAGCAGGGCGGGCAGGCCGGTGCGCCGGGCCCCGCCCCCGGTCATCGGGCAGCCGCCCCCGGCCGCACCGGCGCCAGGCCCGACCGGCCCGCCGCGCAAAGCCGGTCCGCCGGGTCCGCCGGGTCCGCCGTGCTCGGCCGGTCCGCCGCGCGCGCCGTACCGGCCGCCGGGCGCGGTGCCGTTGACGGCCTGGTCGACGACGCGGTTGAGCACCCGGACGGCGGCGTCGAAGCGCCGGTTCACCGGCAGTGGCAGCCGGGCGAGCGCCGGGTGCGGGTAGAGGGACTGGACGATCTGTCCCTTCACCAGGTCGGGCAGGGCGCGGTGGAAGGCGAGGGTGGCGTCCTCGCTCAGCCGGGCGTCGAAGAGCGCGCGGGTGACGATCTCCAGCGCGAGGTGGTTCATCTCCTTGGCCACGTCGAGGACCTGGCCGGGGCGCCAGCGGTCGGCCCGCTCCTCGGTGACCCGGTGCATGACGGCCAGGTAGTCGGCCATCCGGTCCGGGCCGAAGGCGGGCTGGATGATCCGGCGGCGGTCGCGGTGGGCGCGGCCCTCGGACATCAGCAGGCCGTCCCCGAAAGCCGTCCTCAGGGTGTCCTGGACGGCGCCGCGGGGGCAGTCGTGGGCGAGCGCGACGAGCAGCGTGTGCACGAGGCCGGCGTCGGTGACGACGCAGACGGTGCGCGGGCCGAGGCGGATCCGGACCACGTCGCCGTACCGGGAGAGGGAGCCGAGGAAGCCGAGCGGGTCCCGCAGCAGGGCCGGGGCGTGGCCGAGCCCGGGCAGTGCGCCGGGGGCGAGCGGGGGAACGACCGCTCGGCGGGGCCCTGCCGGGGGGGTTCTCGGCGGGGCGGGCGGTCTGCGGGTCTCGTTCGTCAGGATCATGACATCACCTCTCACCAGATGGACCGGGGAACGGACCGGTGGGACGGTCCGGCGCGACCGGTCGGTGTCGGACCGGTCGAACGGCCCGGCGTTGCGGTACCACCGGAGCCGCCGCCGCGACCGCCGGGTTCCGGGGGCCGGTCGACGCGGACCCCGCGCGCGCCGCTGCCAGAGGGCGCACGCCATGGGAAACGCGCCGGTCCCGTGAGCGTTGCGCCGTACCCGGGTTGATCACCCCATCGGTGGAGTGTCCTCAAGGTGTACGCGTGGCGTCCCGATGGGGCCGTCCGGACGGCCGTCGGCGACCCCGCCCGGGGGGCGGACCGTTCGGGTCCGCCCGGGTCGTCCTGCCTGGTGGGCAGGGCCTTTCGGCCCTCGGCGGGAGGGCGTGCACGGGTCCAGCATGGTGCCGAACCGAGGAGGATCCCCTGATGACCCGTCTGCGCCACCGGCCCGCCCTCGACGTCCGGGTGGAGATCCGGGGCGAACTGCCCCGCGAGGACGCGGAGTACGCCCGGAGCCGGTGCCTGGCGCTGATCGCGGACCTCGGGCCGGACGCGCACACCGCCCGGCTGCGGCTCACCCGGCCGCGGGACCGGTCGGTGACCAGGCCCGCCGTCGCCCAGGCCGCGCTGGACCTGGCGGGCGTGGGGCGGGTCCGGGTGGAACTGGCGGCGGTGACCGTCCGGGAGGCGGTCGACCTGGCGCTCGGCACTCTCGCCGGGCGCGCCGTCCGGCTGCGCGAGCTCGGCGACATCGGGCTGGCGACGGCGTACGAGAGCTCCTACCGTCCCCAGTACGCGCCGCGGCCGCTCGCCGAACGGCGGATCGTCCGGCGGAAGTCGGTGCTCCTGGTCCGGCACACGCCCGAGCAGGCGGTGCGCGAGATGCTGGCCCTCGACTACCGGTTCCACCTCTTCTCGGACGTGCTCACCGGCCAGGACAGCGTGGTCCACCGGACACCCGCGAGCGGGGGATTCCGGCTGGTACGGGCCCACTCCACGGCCCGGCTCGGCAGCTCGGGGCTGCCACTGACGGAGAGCGCGCACCCGGCTTCCCGGCTGGACGTCCTCGAAGCGGCCCGCCAACTCTGGCTGACCTGCTGGCCCTTCGTCTTCCACACCGATCCCGGTGACGGGCGCGGCCGGATCCTGTACCGCCGCTACGACGGCCACTATGGCTTGATCACGCCGATAGCGGACCCCTACTGACGGGCAGGTAATGATCGGCAAGGGCTGACCGGTACACGACCGACAACGGACGAGCACACCCTCACGCTCTGGACGGGGAACTGGGACCATGGACTGCGAAGAAGTCATGCTGACCGTCAGGATCGCGGCCGCCGAACGGGCCCTGCTGCGTGAACTCGCGCGTGGACACGGCGCCGACATGTCCGACGTCGCGGCGGACGGGCTGATCGACGTCGTCCCCAGTCTGCACGTCCTCCCGCTGTTCCCGGCCCGGCCGGAGCCGACGGTGCTGCCCGTCGCCCAGGGGATCGGGGCCGGGGCCGGGGCCGCGTCAGGGCCCGAGGCGGCGCCGGGGCCGGGCCCGGGGGACGCGGACGTGCTGCGGCTGCTGCGGGTGCTGGCCCGGCCGGCGCCGTGCGCGGTCACCCTCTGGCTGCCGGCGCCGGTCGCCGATCTGCTCCCGCTGGTCGGCGAGCGGATCACGGCGGTGACCGGTCTGCGGATCGGCCCGGCGAGCGCCGCCCTGTCGGCCGCGCTCCGGTACTGGCTGGCGGGTGATCCGGGGCAGCTCGCGGCGGGCCTCGCCGCGCTGCACCGGCAGGGCAGCCTCGGTCTCGCCCCGCAGCGGCTCGACGTCGCGGCCTGAGACGGGCTCGCTGGTCCCGAGGGCGTCCTGCCGCTCACAAGGGCGTCCTACCGCTACGAGGGCGCCCCTGCTGCTTCCGAGGGCGTCCTGCCGCTCACGAGGGAGTCCTGCCGGTCCCGAGGCGCGCACCGGCCCCCGGGCGGGGCGCCGACGACGTGTCACCGACCGCGCCTCGAGTCCCGGCCGGACGCCCTCGTCCGCCCGCGCGAATTTCGAAAAGAGGTTTTTGTTATCCGGCCCGCCCGGGCCGGTCTCCGGAGTGTCGGAAGGTTCAGGCCATCACCCCGAGCGGTGGCCGGACCCTCGCACGAGGAGAGGAGTCACCCGATGGGGCACCGGAGCACGGAGCTCCGCCGTCGGCGGCGTCGACGGACGGGCAAGCGCACGGCACTGATCTCACTGGCGGTCGCGGCCGGACTGGTCGCGGGCGCGCTGGGCATCAGCACCGCCATGGAGTCGTCCGCGGTGCACGACACCGCCGCGGCGAGCGCGGTGGCGGGTTCGGCCGACGGGGTGGGCGGTGCCATGGCGGGCACGATCGCCGACGACGGCACGGGCGAGACCGGCACCGCCGAGAACGCCACCAGGGCCCCCGGGCCGAAGCGCGACCAGAAGGCCGCGCCGATCAAGGAGATACCCAAGGACCAGCCCGAACGCGGCCTGGTCTACGCCGGACTGAACCTGCCCGCCGGCGACCGCTGCGCCGGTTCGCTGGAGGTGACCGGCGGCGAGCTGTGCAGCCACGGCCCGGACGCGCCGCCGAAGGACGTGGACATCCGCAAGGACGTCCCGCCGGTGGCCGCCGCCGTCGCCCAGCCGGCCCCGCTGACGCCCCCGGCCGATGCCCAACCGCCCACCGCCGCGGACCTGGTGAAGGGTTCGATGCCGGTCCTGGACGCGGCGACCAAGACGCTGCTGGCCGACGCGGCCGGTGACCAGGCGGTCGCCGCCGCGCCCGCCGCCGGCGGCCAGGGCGTCGTCTGCGAGGGCGACGGCAGTGCCGGCAACCGGGTCCAGGTGGTCTACGCGCACACCCCGGGCAACGACCGGTTCGCCCAGTACCTGGCCTCCTTCAAGAAGTGGGCCGCCGACGTCGACGTCATCTACAACGCGAGCGCCCAGGAGACGGGTGGTGTCCGGCACGTCCGGTTCGTCACCGAATCCGACTGCTCCGCCTCGGTGTTGAACATCCAGGTGTCCGACGCGGAGATGGCCGACTTCAACACCAGCAACCGTGCGATCGCGGCCCAGGGCCTCAACCGCAAGGACCGCAAGTACATGATCTTCGCCGACGCCAAGGTGTACTGCGGCATCGGCACCTTCGCCGGCGACGAGCGGCCCGGCCAGGACAACCTGAGCAACTTCGGCCCCTCCTACGGCCGGACGGACTCGGGCTGCTGGGGCGGCCACACCGCCGCGCACGAACTCGGCCACAACCTGGGCGCGGTGAGCAACAGCGCGCCCAACTCCAGCAAGGGCGGCCACTGCGTCGACGAGTGGGACATCATGTGCTACTCGGACACCCCGTACTACCCGGCGATGCGCACGGTCTGCCCGGACAACGCCAGTGACATGCGCCTGGACTGCCGGCACGACGACTACTACCACACCGACCCGGCGCCGGGCAGCTACCTCGCCACCCACTGGAACGTCGCCAACAACCGCTTCCTGATCGCCGGCGGCGGCACCGGGCCGACGCCCGACCCGACGAAGAGCCCGACCGGCTCGCCCACCCCGACGAACTCGCCGACCCGCAGCCCGTCGCCCACCGCGACCGGCGGCACCCCGACGCCCACCGGCACGCCGACCGCGACCGGTTCGCCCACCGCGGGGCCGACCGCCACCAACAGCGCCTCGCCGACCGCGAGCCCGACCGGCACCCCGAGCCCGACCGGCTCTCCGACCGGCACCGGTACCCCGACGCCGACCGGCACCCCGACCTCCACCGGTACGCCGAGTCCCACCGGATCGACCACCCCGAGCCCGACCCCGACCCCGACCGCCTCACCCACCGGCGGCACCGGCCCGGCCATGACGGTCAGTCAGGTCACCCAGACCTCGGCCGTGTTGAGCTGGCCCGCGGTGAAGGGCGCGAACGGGTACGACGTGCTGCTGAACGGCCAGACGATCGGCACCGTCCGGGCGACCGTGGTCGGCGTGGTCCGGCTCGCGCCCGACACCGCCTACTCCGTCGCGGTGGCCGTCCGGGACGCCGCCGGAGCGGTCTCCAAGCCGGGTCGCGCGGCCTCCTTCCGCACGGCCGCCGACGCCGGGAAGCCGCAGCCCGGGACCCGCTACAGCCTGCTGAACGGCCTCACCGGCCAGGCCGCCGACCTCTGGGGCAGCTCGCTCAACGACGGCACGGTGGCCATCGCCTACCAGCGCACCGGTTACGCCAACCAGAAGTGGACCTTCGAGGACAGCGGCGCGGGCACGCTGCGGATCAAGTCCGTCCGCTCGGAGAAGTGCCTGCAGCTCGGCGGCAACCCGGTCGCCGGACAGTACGTCGCGCAGCGCCCCTGCTCGGACGCGGCCGGGCAGAAGTGGCGGGTCACCTCCGCCGGCGGTGCGGTCGTCCTGACCGCCGACGGTTCCGAGCTCGTCCTCGGTGTCGGCAAGCGCTGGTACTACGGCGGTTGGCTGCTGGAGCTGCAGAAGCCGAACGGCCAGACCTACCAGAGCTGGAACCTGCAGAAGACCACCTGACGTCCGGGGTTCGACCCCCGATCCCCGGACCCGAGCCGGGTGCGGCCGCCGCTGACGCAGTGGCGGCCGCACCCGGCCCGTTCGACTTCACCAGGAAGACCCGCGATGTCCCGCACCCGTCAGTCCCTCGCCGCTCTGGCCCTCGCCGGGGCGGTCGTGCTCGCCCCCGCCGCAGTCCCCGCCGCCGCGCACGGGGACACCGTCCACCTGGAGGTGTCCGGCCAGGACGGCGGGCACGTGACCACCGTCGCCACCTGGGAGAACGACCACGACCCGGTCACCGAGCAGTTCGCCGGGACGCTCTCCGCCACCTCCGCCGACGGCCGGGCGGCCGGACCGTGGCGGCTGGTCGCCGTGCCGGGGCGGCCGGGTACCTACACCACACGGGAGTTCCTGCCGGCCGGGCACTGGCGGATCGTGGTGGACTGCGCGTTCCCCTCGCTCGGGCACGGTGAGCGCGAACTCGACGTCGAGACGGCGGTGATCTCCGACCCGACGCTGCCGACGCCCACCGGTCCGGGCACGGCGGGTCCCGGCACGGTGGGTCCGGGCACGGCAGGTCCGGGTACCCACGGTCCCACGGTCCGGCCGACGGCGGCGGGCACGGCTCCCGACCCCGCCGCCACCCGGACCCCGCCGGGTGCCGCCTCCGCCTCCGACGCCACTGCGGCCGCCGCCCGAGCGGACGGGTCCGACGGGTCCGACGGGTCCGATCTCGGCACCTGGGCCGCCGTGGGCACCGCCGTGGTCGCAGTCGCCCTGGTCGCCACCGGCCTCGTCCTGCGCCGCCGGGCCCGCCGTTCCTGAGCCGCCGTTCCTGCGCCGCCGGGCCCGCCGTTCCTGAGCCGCCGTTCCCGGTCCGCAGGGCCCGCCGTTCCCCAGTCGCCGTCCCCGAGTCGACCCCGGCCCGGCGGCACCCCGGCGATCCGCCGCCGGGAACCACCGGGTGCGAACTGCTCGTCCTCCCCGCAACGGGCGTCACGGGGCGTCCGTCATGAGGCGAGGGAGCATGCGGATCGTGCGAAAGGTACTGATCACCGGCGGGGCAGGATTCATCGGAAGCACCGTGGCGTCCGCGTTGCTGGACGCGGGCATCACCCCGGTCGTCCTCGACGACCTCTCCAAGGGCCGGGCCGAGTTCGTCGAGGGCCGGGAGTTCTACCGGGGGGACATCGCGGACCCGGCGCTGGTCGACCGGATCTTCGCGGAGCACCCCGACATCGACGCGACGCTGCACTGCGCCGCCCGGATCGTCGTCCCCGAGTCGGTCGCGCGCCCGCTGTTCTACTACCGGGAGAACGTCGGCAAGACCGTCGAACTGCTGGAGTCGCTCCAGCGCAACGGCTGCACCCGGGTGGTCTTCAGCAGCTCCGCCTCCATCTACCGCCCCACCCCGACCGGCCGGGTCGACGAGAGCTGCCCGGTCGACGGGAGCAGCCCGTACGCGCGCACCAAGCAGATGATGGAGCAGGTGCTCCAGGACTGGACCCGGGGGGCCGACGCCGACGGGACGCGGGTCGTCGCGCTGCGCTACTTCAACCCGATCGGCGCCGACCCGCGGCTGCGGACCGGTCTCCAGGACCTCGCGCCGAGCCACGCGCTCGGCAAGCTGATCGAGGCGCACGTCAGCGGTACCCCGTTCACCATCACCGGTGTCGACTGGGACACCCGGGACGGCTCGGGGATCCGGGACTACATCCACGTCCAGGACGTCGCCGACGCCCACGTCGCCGCGCTGGTCCGGTTCGACGAGGTGGTCCGGCCCGGGGCCGAGGACCGCTATCGGGTCGTCAACATCGGTACCGGTGACGGCACCACGGTCCGCGAGCTGGTCGAGGCCTTCGAGCAGGCGATCGGCGAGAAGCTGGACGTCCGGGAGGCGGAGCCGCGCCCCGGGGACGTGCTCGGCTGCTACAGCGACGTGACGGCGGCGCGCGAACTGCTCGGCTGGGAGCCGCGCCGGAGCATCGCGGAGGGCGTCCGGGACGCGCTCGCGTGGCGCGCCCGCTGGATCGAGCGCCTGGCCACGACCGTCTGACGGCCGGCCGAGCGCGGCCCGTCCCGCCCCGGACCCGGCCGGTCCGGGGTCCGGGCGGGGACGGTCCGCGCCGGGCGTTACTTGGGCTCGTCCAGGCCGTTGACGAAGTCCTTCGCCTTGCCCGTGGCGGTCTCGATGTGCCCGCTGTACTTGCCGTCCGTCCTGTCGTCGACGATCCCGGCGACCTTGTCCAGGCCCTGGGTGACGGCTCCGCTGTGCTCGCGGGCGAGGTCGGTGGCCTTGTCGGCGAGGTTCTTGAGGTGCTCGAACATGATGGTCCTTCTGTTCGTTCCGCCCGGTTCGTGTTCATCCTAGCCGCCCCTGACCTGCCGTTTTCCCGGCCGGGAGACACCGTGGTGGTGAGGTGGCGGGTGAGGCCGGGGTGAATTCGCGGGGACGGGTTTGTATGCTGCACTCTTGCTCTACAGCATTGTAGAAGTTCACCGGAGGGGCACCACGGAAGGGGTGTGGGGAATGGTCGGGCAACACGCGAGAGGCGCGGGAGGATCGGCCCCGCCGCCCCGCCCCGGTGGCACGGCGGTGGTCCTGCTGGCCGCGACCGGGCTGCCGCTGGCCGGCGCGGTCGCCGGGGAGCTGACCGGGAACGGCGGCGGTCCGCTCCTCGCCGTTGGTGCCGTTCTGGGAACCGGCGTCGCGGCGGCCCGCTGCACCCGCCCCGGGCGCTGGTGGGTCGTCATCGCCGCGCCGCCCGTGGTCCTGGTCGCCAGGGTCGGCACCGCCTGGGCCACCGCCACCGCATCCGACGCCGGATCCGATGCCGCACAGGGCAAGGCGCTCGCCTCGGCGGCGGTGCGCTGGGTGGTCGACGCCTTCCCGGTGATGGCGCTGGCCCTGGTCGTGGCGCTGTCGGTGGTCGCCGGACGAGCGGCCCTCGCGGCCCGGTCGGCCCGCACCCGCCCGACCGCGACCGCGACCGCAAGCGGGAGCGGGGCCGGGAGCGGGGTTGGGAGCGCGAGCCGGGTCCCGAGCCCGCGCCCACGTACGGTTCCGGCCCCCGGCCCGGCCCGGGTCACCCCCACCCCCACCCCGGCCGCGGTCCCCGCCGGCCGGACCGCTGACCGGAGGCGTCGTCATGGCTGAGCCCCGCACCGGGCCGTTGACCGTCGTCGGCCGGGTGCTCGCCGGCACCCTCTCGGTGGTCGTCCTCGGCACGAGCGGCCTGGTCTGGTACGAGTACCGGCAGCTCGACAGCGGCATGGTGAAGTCGGGCGCGCTCACCGAGGCCCGGAAGAACGCGCCGCCGCACCTCGACAAGTCCGTCAACCTGCTGCTCATCGGCCTCGACAGCCGCAAGGACATGGACGGCAACGATCTGCCGAAGGAGTTCGTCGAGGAGGAACTGCACGCCGGCTCCAGCGAGATCGGCGGGTACAACACCAACGCACTGATCGTCCTGCACATACCGGCGAACGGGGGCAAGGTGACGGCGCTGTCCGTCCCGCGCGACGACTACGTGCAGACCGTCGGCGCGGACGGGAAGATGCACAAGATCAAGGAGGCGTACGGCATCGCCAAGGGCGCCGCCGAGCAGAAGCTGAGCGGCAAGGGGCTGTCGAAGCCGGAGCTGGAACGGCAGAGCCGGGAAGCCGGGCGGGCCGCGACCGTCCAGACCGTCCAGTCCTTCCTGGACATCCCGATCGACCACTTCGCGGAGGTGAACCTGATCGGCTTCTACGACATCGCCAAGGCCGTCGAGCCGATCCAGGTCTGCCTCAACAACCCGGTCGACGACCCGATCGTGGCCCGGACGGAGACCCGCGAGGGCGGCGGGACGGGGCTGCGGCTCCCGGCCGGTGTCAGCTCGCTCGACGCCCGGCAGGCACTGTCGTTCGTCCGTCAGCGCCATCACCTCAAGAACGGTGACCTGGACCGGACCCACCGGCAGCAGGCCTTCATCTCCTCCGTCGTCTACAAGTTGAAGCAGGACGGCGTGGTCGGCGACCTCGGCCGGCTCCAGCGGCTGTTCGACGCGGTGAAGAAGGACGTCGTCATCGACGACCGTTGGAACGTCCTGGACTTCGCCCAGCAGGCGCCCAACCTGACCGGTGGCAATGTGGAGTTCAACACGCTGCCGATCACCGGGTTCAAGAACATCGGCGGTCAGGAGGTCAACACCGTCGACCCGGTCCAGATCAAGCGGATCGTCAAGCAGCTGTTCGGCCACGAGGTCCCACCGGAGGCCGCGCCCTCCGCCTCCGGAGAGCAGGTCGCGCCCGTCGTACCGGCGGCGTTCGCGGCGCCCGTCGCCCCCCGGACGACGACTCCGGCCGCGCCCCGCTCCACGCACTCCCCACGCGCCGGGAGCCCGTCCGCATCATCGGAGGCCCCGTCGACCGGACCCACTGCCGAGCCGACGCCCGACCTTCCCATGCAGGGCCCCGCGGTGAAGGCCGGGGGCATCCCCTGCGTGGACTGAACCCGAGGCGCCGTCCCATGACAGCGAGCCCGTGCCGGGCCTTCCGCCCGGCACGGGCTCGCTGTCGGTCGTTGTCCGAGGACGGGGCGGGAGCCTAGTGTCGGCGGCCCCGGGTGCGCAGGACGAGCAGGCCGGTCATCAGGCAGCCGAGCGCGCCGAGGGCGAGCACCGGGAGCGCGCCGGAGCCGGTGTCGGGCAGTTTCCCGTCAGGCCCGGGGGAGTGCGTCGGCCCGGCGGTGGGCCGGTGGCCGTGGCCGTGCGTCGCCGTGGGGGAAGGGGACGCGGTGGGGCTGGGCGACGCGGTCGGGGAAGCGGTCGGGGAAGCCGTCGGGGAAGCCGTCGGGGACGGGGACGCCGTCGGTGAGGGCGAGGTCGTGGGGGACGGCGACGGCGTGGGGACGGTCACCGTGACGTCGGCGCGGCAGCGGGCGTCGCCCTCGCCGGGCGGGCAGTTGTTGCGGTACGTGGCGGAGGTGACGGTGTTGCCGAGGGCCGTGTCGGTGGTGAGCGAACTGTGCACGGTCACCGAGTAGGTGATGGTGGCGCTCCCGCCGACCGGCAGGTCCCCGGTCCAGTGCAGGGTGCTGCCGGTGACGGTGACGGAGCCCAGGTCGGTGACGGCGTCACCGTTGTAGTCGGCCCGGGAGAGCACGTCGGCGAGGTTGTCGTCGAGGCTGACGCCGGGGGCGGCGACACGGCCGGTGTTGGTGACCTCGATCCGGTAGCCGACGGTCCGGCCCGGGGTGGTGGAGGTCGGGGTGGCGGTCTTCGCGATCGAGTAGACCGGGGTTTCGACCACGGTGTTGCGCACCGTGTTGCTGGTGCGGGTCTGCTCGCGCCGGGTCTGGTTGCCCCGGAAGGTCAGGCTCGCGCTGTCGTCCAGCACGGTTCCGCCGGTGGCCGCCGGGTCGACGGTGGCCCGGAAGGCGATGTCGGTGCTCGCACCCGGGGCGAGGTCGGCGACCTGGCAGGTGACGGTCTGCCCGGCGGCGCTGCAGGAGGGGTTGGAGCCCGCGACGAAGGTGGTGCCGGCGGGCAGGCGGTCGGTGACGGTGATGCCGGTGGCGGTGTCGAGGTCGGTGGTGCCGCCGTCGGCGTGCCGGTTGGCGACGGTGAAGGTGTAGGTGATGCTGTCGCCGGGGGAGACGTTGCCGGGCGGGTTGTTGTCGGTGGTACCGGCCGGGGTGTTGGCCTTGGTGATCTGCAGGTCCGGTTCGAGGGCGTCGACGGCGAGCCAGACGGCCTGCGGGTGCAGTGCGTCGCCGGCGCCGTTGATCCGCAGCACGGCCTGGGTGGCGTCGGCGGGGATCTTTCCGGTGACGTCGATCGTCCGGGCGTCGTAGCCGTAGTTGTTGACCGGCGCGGGGTCGCGGGTCGTGGTGTTGCTGCCGGTGCCGTCGGCGGCGACCCGGTCGATCCGGCTGGTGAAGGCGTTGTCGGTGACGACACCGGCGGGGCCGGGCATCGGCAGCAGGGTCAGGTTGTCGGTCGCGGAGCCGACCAGCAGCTCGTCGCCCGAGATCGGCACGTCGCCGTCGCCGACGGTGACGCCCATGGTGGCCGGCGGGGCGGTGGCCGGGGTGCGGATGCCCGCGAGGGTGAGCGTCGCCAGGTTGTCGGGGGAGCGCAGCAGCTGGAAGCCGTCCCAGACCTGGAGGTAGCGCAGCGGGTCGGCCTGGTCCCGGTAGGCGACCACGAGTGACCAGCCGCCCCAGCAGCCCACGTTGTTGCCGCCGAAGTTCTGCGCGGAGGAGCGCCCGGCGCACGCCTGGATGTCCGCGACGGTGTAGCTGCCCGCGCCCGCGGCCTTCACCTGGGCGGTGACGTCCTTCACGCCGGCCCCGGCCAGCAGCGGCTCGGGCGGGTTGCCGCCGACCTGCTGGTCGAACCAGTCGTAGGTGTCGGCGGTGACCTGCTCGTACGAGGTGCCGCCCGGGACCTTCCAGGACACCGTGTTGCCCTTGTTGATGTCCCCCGAGGTGCCGCCGGCGTTGCTGGTGTTGGTCGGGTTGAACTGCCAGTACAGCCGGGCGGAGAGCACCTCCGCCCCGGCCGGGACGACCAGCTGGGCCGAGGACGCGTTGTTCCCCGGCGCGTTCGGGTCGGTCTTGACGTACTTGGTGCGGCCGTTGTTGGTGCCCTCGGTGTCGTTGCAGACCGATCCGTCGCTGTCGTCACAGGTCAGGACCGAGTTCGACGCCATCGTCAGATTGCCGTGGGTCAGCAGGTCGAGCACCGGGTCGGGACCGATCGGCCGCTGGGTGCCGGCCCCGCGGACCGCCGTCTGCCGCTGCGGCAGGTCCGGCGCCGCGAAGGCCCGGTCCAGGGCGAACGGGGCCGCCAGCCCCGCCGCCAGCGGGACCGCGGCGCACAGGGCGTAGAGACGTCTGCGGTGCGGGGAGGGTCGATGAACCACGGGTTGCCTCACAACGGGCGATCGGATCGGGGCAGGTCCGTCCCACCCTCGCGCGGTCTCCGGACCGTGCGCTCCGGACACGCGGGAGCGATCACCTCATCAGCTCAGTGCCCGGGGCTCCGGGCGAAGGCGGGGCGGCTCGACGCCGCAGGCCAGGGCAGGGAGCGGTGCGGAACCGCGCCACGGACGGGCGCGTCCTGAGGCAGAGGCGAGGGGCTGGAGCGAGGGGTGGGGAAGCCGGTGGAGCGGGCACGCTGGTGGGTGTGGGTGCGGCGGGTGCTGGAGTGGTCCGGCTGGGCGGTGTCGGCGCTGTCGGCGGCCCTGCTGACGGTCCGCTTCGGCGGGTGGGACGACGGGACGCCGCTCGCGCTCGCCGTGGTGCTGGTGCCGTACGCGGCGCTGGGCGGCGTGCTCGCGCTCGGCGTGCTGCTGGCGGTCCGCTCGTGGTGGGCGGCGGCGGTCGCCGGTGTCCTGGCGGCGGTGCAGCTCTTCTGGCTGGTCCCGAGGCTGGTGCCGGACGGCGGCGCGGCTCCGGCGGCCGACGCGCCCCGGCTGCGGCTCGCCACCAGCAACGCCTGGGTGGGGCAGGCCGATGCCGACGAGATCGTCCGGCTGGTGCGCGAACAGCGTGTCGACGTCCTCGCGATGGAGGAGTTGGGGCCGGGCGCGGTCGCGCGGCTGGACCGGGCGGGCATCGCCGAGGTGCTGCCGCACCGGGAGCTGAGGCCCGGCCGGGACACCGCGATCTACTCGCGGCTCCCGCTGACGCCGCTCGACGGCTCGGCCTCGGAGGCGGCCCGGGAGCAGATCGCGGCCGAGGTGACGGTCGGCGGTCGGACCGTCCGGCTGACGGCCGTGCACACCTACTACCCGCTGGGCGACTCCGGACGCTGGTCGGAGGACTTCGACGGACTGCGGGCGGCGGTGGCCGGTGCCACCCGCAACGCCGTCCTGCTGGGTGACTTCAATGCGACGCTCGACCACACGCCGATGCGCGCCCTGCTCGACACCGGCCTCACCGACACCCACGCGGAGCTGGGCCGGGGTGCCGCGCCCACCTGGCCGGAGTCGAACACCTACGTCCCCGGACTGCGGCCGGTGATCCAGATCGACCACGTACTGCACGGGGAGGCGCTGCGCGCCGTGTCGGTGACGGAGCACCGGGTGCGGGGCGCCGACCACCGCGCGGTGGTCGCGGAGCTGGCCGTCACCGGCTGAGGCGGGGCCGCGTGCGCCGGGCGGCCGGGTGCCGGTGCCGGACGGCACCGGGGTGCGGACCGGCCGGGGTGACACCCCGGCCGGTCCGGCCGGTCGGATCAGCCGGTGGTGTCCGTGACCGTGGGGCAGGGCGGCAGGGTGGACGGCGCGGTGGTGGCGCAGGTCGCCGTGGCCGTCGCCGGCTGCTGGGCCGAGGTGGTGGACGCGGCCGTCTTCGTGGTCGTCGTGGTGGCGGCCGGGGTGGAGGTCACCGTCGGCTTCGAGGTCGCCGACTCGGTGGAGCCACTGGTCGAGGTACCGGCCGAGGCGGACGAGGAGGTCGCACCCGAGGACGTGGCCCCGGAGGACGTGGCACCCGAGGAGGTCGCGCCCGAGGCCGACGCGGTCGCCGGGCTGCTGGACGGCCCGCTGGAACCGGAGGTCGAGCCGGACGGCGAACCCGAGGTGGACGTGCTTCCCGAGGTCGACGCCGAGGACGAGGTCGAGGCGGAGGTGGAGCCCGAGTTCGACGGGCTCGACGAGGCGGACGGCCAGGAGGTGGCGGGCGGCACACCGGGTGCCAGCGGACCTCGCGGCTCCCGGACCTCCTTGTCGACGACCTTGATCTGCCCCGTCACCCGCGCGAACCAACCGCCGGTCACGATGTCCACGAGGACGATCTCGGTCACCGGCCGGGGCGCGGCGACCACGATGATCACTGTGCTCGGCTGGAAGCCGGTCCACGGCTTGCCGACGTACTTGGCGTCCGAGACCAGCGTCGGTGCCTTCAGCGGGTTGCCGCAGCCGCAGCGCACCCGCGGCACGCCCTGCGCGTCGACCAGCACCGCGGTGCCGGCCTGGAGCACGGACTGGTAGGCGACGGCCGCGCCGCCCTGGTAGCTGTGATTGGTCACCCGGGTGTCCACCCGCAGGTACGCCGAGGTCAGCGACCGCAGGTAGCCGGGGACGGCGGACTGCTCGATGCCCTGGGCCGAGGCCCAGGCCCGGCCGGTGTCGCCGGTCGAAGTGATCGAGATCAGCCGCTCCACGTCGCAGCTCGGCTTGTTCATCGTCCCGCCGTAGACGCCGGCCGACGTCCCCTCGACGTTGTGCAGGCCGGTGCTCGCGGTGGCCGTGGCACCGGCCGTTCGGGTGGCGGTCGCCGTGGCCGGTGCCGGGGCGGGGGCCTGCACGGCCTCCGTCTGGACCGACGGGGTGAACGGCGCCGGGCCCGGGTCCTGCGGACCCTGCAGCGCGACCTCGTTCGCGGTCGGCACGGTGGTGTCGCTGCTGCCGCCACCGCCGCTGTTGTTGTTGACGATCAGCACCGCCGCCACCACGGCCAGCGCGGCGGTGCCGGCCACCAGGGCGGCCTTCCGGCCGGAGCGCCACCACGGCGTCGGACGCCCCCCGCCCGGTCCGCCGGACGAGCCGCCCGGTCCGCCGCCGCCGGACGGTCCGCCGGCTCCGCCGGAGGCCGGGCCGGACGGGGGACCGGGCGGACCGGAGCGGCCGCCCGAGGGCGGCCCGGAGAGCGGGCCGGACGGCGGTCCGGAGGGCGGGCCGAGGGGCGGCCCGGACGAAGGCGGTTGGGAACTCATCGAGGCTCCGTTTCGCAGGCGGCCGGTCCACCCGGCCGGCGCAGGAGGCTCCTGCCACTGGGATCCATTTCTGCCCCGGGTGCCGGTCCGTCGCAACAGCAGCGGGCGGCCGACGGGAACGGCGGGCGTGATCGGCGGGCGTGGCGGGGCGGGGCGGGGCGGCGTGGGGCGGCGTGGGGCGACGGGACCGGTGGGCGGACAGGCGGACAGGCGGGCGGGCCGGTCCTGGGCCACCCTGGTCGCAGGCGTGGGGGCCGGAGCCGGACGCACGGGGGAGACCGAGCCGACAGGGAGGCCGTATGCACCAGCAGGCCCGTTCGAGCGGGCCGGCCCGCACCGCGGCGGCCGGACCACCCGGGGCGCTGCGCGGCTGGCTGGACGCGGTGGCGGTCGTCCTGGCCGGATTCGCCGCGATGGCGGCCGTCGCCGCGCTCGGCCTCTGGGCGGCGGGGGCGAACGACCTGCCCGGCGGGGGCTTCCCGTACGTGCTCGCCGCCACCCTCGCCCTCGCGGTCGGGGGCTCGGTCGGCCTCGACGGCGGGGCGGGTTTCTTCGCCTCCGTCGATGCCGGGATCGTCGCGATGCCGCTGTCCGTGAGCCTGGTCGGCGCGCTGGCCGTGGCCGAGGTGTTCCTGCGCCAACTGCGGTTCCGCGCGGTCGCGGGCGGCCGGGAGCTGCTCGGCCGGGCCGCCCGGACGGCGGTGGTCTGGCTGGTCGCCCTGGCCCTGCTCTGCGTCGCGGCCCGGCACACCTTCCCGGTACCGCTCGGTGGCGGGCTGGTCGAGCAGCTCGGCGGCGCGCTCGGGATCGAGCCCGAGGTGGGCTTCCACGCGGAGCCGGCGTCCACCCTCGGCCTCGGGCTGCTCTGGCTGCTGGTGGTGCTGGCCGCGACCTTCGCCGTCTCCCGCCGGGCCCCGCTGCCGCGCTCCCTGGTGCCCTTCCAACAGGCCGTGCGCCCGGCCGGGTTCGCCATGCTGCTGGTCCTGCTCGGGTGCGTGGTGCTGGGGGTGGTGGCCGCGATCGTCACCGCCGCGGTGAACGGGAACGCCCGCGAGGTCGCCGCCGTCGCCCTGCTCGCCCTGCCCAACCTGGTCTGGCTCGCCTTCGGCGTCGGTCTCGGCGGCGAGTGGAACGGCCATCTGGTCGGCGCGATCGGACTGCCCGTGCCCAAGTCGCTGGCCGCCGTGCTGCGCGTCGGCGAGGGCCAGGAGGGCACGGTCAGCCTCGGCACGCTCGCCGAACAGAACGCCCGCGCCTGGTGGTTGCTCCCGGCGGCCGCCGTGCTGATGCTCGCCGCCGGGGTGTTCGCCGCGCACCGCGCACCGCGCGGGGTCCGGCTGTGGCAGCACGCGGTGCGGCTGGCGGCCGCTGCGGCCGTCACCGTGCTGCTGGTCGGCGTGTGGACCAGGATCTCCGCCGACTACGGCCTCTCGGTCCTCGGGGTGGGCCTCGGTGAGGGCGGTCTGGGCGACCTGCTCGGCTCCGTCCTCGGCCAGGAGGCGGGCCCGGTCGGCCCGGCCGCCGCCCTGACCGGCGGCACGCTCACGCTCGACCCGGTGCTCTGGATCACCGTGCCGCTCGCCGCCGGCTGGGGGCTGCTGACGGGCGCCCTGGGCGCCCTCGCCGCCGCCCGGCTGCCACGGCGCGGCGAGACCGGCTAGCCCTCCTCGTACTCCTCGCCGTCCCGGTCGGCGGCCTCCCGGCGCGCGGCGGCGGCCAACCGGTCGAAGGTGCGGTGCAGGACCTCCCGGCGCTCCGCCTTGTACGCGGGCTTGGGGCCCAGACCGTCGATGCTGCGCTCCCAGACGGCCAGGAAGGTCTCCTTCCAGCCCTCGACCACCTCGGCCTTCGGCAGCTCGCCGGCGGTGTGGCCGGCCTGGGCGAGGACGTGCAGGAGCTCCAGGTTGCACGGTACGGCGACGCCCCAGTACTCGTCGGGTTCGAGCTCGACCGGGTCGCCGGCCATCGCCTCGGCGACCTCCTCGACGAGGCGGCCGACGACGGCCGACAGGTGGTCCAGCGCCGCGTCGCTCTCGAAGTTCCCACTGCCCCACGTGCCCACGAGCGCTCCCCTGCGTGCTGCCGTCCTCGCTGTCGACGCCATCGAAGCAGACCGGACCGACAACGGCCGCTGCCGTCGCCCGGCGGAGCGTCACCGCCAGTGGGAGGGGCCGGGCGGGCGGACGGCCGGGAGGGCCCAGGGGGGCGGGTCGGGGACGCCGGGGGTGGCGCCGAACGGGGGTACGGCGGCGGGGACGACCTGGGTCGGTGGGCCGGCCGTGCCCCACTGGGCGCCGGGAGGGCCGCCGGCCGGGGTGACGGTGGCCGCCGCGCGCAGCTCGGCGACGAACTGCAGGCAGCTGGCGAACCGTTCCTCGGGGGTCTTGGCCAGGGCCCGGCCGACCACCTCGTCCACGGCGGACGGCAGGTCCGGCCGGTGCTCGCGCACGGTGGGCGGCGGGTCGTTGAGGTGGGCCCAGAGCAGCGCGAGGTCGCTCTCCCGGCGGAACGGCGGCGCTCCGGAGAGCATCTCGAACACCACGCAGCCGAGGCCGTACTGGTCGCAGCTGCCGTCCAGCGGGCGTCCCGAGATCTGCTCGGGCGCGGCGTAGTCGAGGGTGCCGACGATCTGGCCGACGCCGGTCAGGCCGCTCAGCGACAGGGACTTCTTGGTGAGGCCGAAGTCGGCGAGGTAGAGGTGTTCCGGGTGCTCGCTGTCGGTACCGGGGGCGACGAGCACATTGCCGGGTTTGACGTCCCGGTGGACCAGGTCGTGGTCGTGCGCGGCGTCCAGCGCGGACGCGATCTGCAGGGCGAGCCCGGCGGCCCGCTCGACCGGGAAGGGGCCGCCCCGGGCGATGAGGCCGCGCAGGTCGCCGCGCTCGACGTAGCGCATCGCGATGAAGAGGATGCCGTCCGCCTCGCCCGCCTCGAACACGGGGATGATGTGCGGGTGGTCGATCGCGGCGGCGACCTGCGACTCGTGGATGAAACGGCGCCGGAACACCTCGTTGCGGGCGAGCTCGGGGGCGAGCAGTTTGACCGCGACGGTCCGGCCCAGCCGCAGGTCCTTGGCCCGGTAGACGACGGCCATGCCGCCGCGGCCGATCTCCGCCTCCAGCCGGTACCCGGCGACCCGCCGTCCGACCAGGCCGGCGGGCAGGCTCGGCAGCGCGAGGGCGTCGTCGTCGGGGTCCGCCGGGAGGTCGGGCCAGGGCAGGGGGGCGGGCCCGGCGGGAGCGGCCGCCGCGGTGGGACCGGCGTCGGGCACCCGGGTGGCCCGCGCGGCGGTGGCGGGGTGCGGGGACGGCTCGGCGGGCGGTTCCGGGGCAGGCGGCGGCCCGGCGGGCGGCTGCTCGCCGGGTGGCGGTTCCGGGGGCGTGCTCACGGCTCCACCAGTCGGGTGGGCTCGCCGGCGTCCGGCGGCGGCCCGGCGTTCGGGGCTGCGGCGTTCGGCGCCGGGGCGGCCGGCCTCCCGCTGTCGGGGAGCCGCGGCCGGTCGCCGACGGCGTAGGTGTGGAGCTGGAGGCCGTCGCAGTAGGACCAGCGGTCGTGCACCGGGTCGAACACCCAGAGCCGCTCGCCGTCGACGACCAGCCCGATCCGCAGGCCGCGCGTCCGGTCCCGGAAGGTCTCCAGGTCCACGCCGCCGGCGGCGAGGTCCTCCAGCAGCGAGCGGTAGCGGGCCAGGCCGCCCTCCGCCTCGGCGAGCGCGGGGCGCGGGTCGGCGGTGCGGGCCGGCGGGCCGGTGGCGGTGGGCGGGACCCCGGGGAGCGAGAGGAGCAGCCGGCCGTCGACCCAGGTGGTCCAGCCGTTGGAGCAGAGCACCTGGGCCCAGTCACCGGCCCGGCCGAGCAGTTGCAGCGGCAGCAGCGGGTCCAGCGGGGACGCGGGTTGCGCCGGGTCCGGGGCGGCCCAGCTGGGCAGGCCGTCGGGCGGGGCCACATGGGTGGGGCGGAACCCGAACTCGTCCATCGGCAGGGTCACTTCCGCAGGGTCGCTTCCGCTGGTCCACTTCCGCGGGGTCGCATCGGTCGGGGCGTCGGTCGGGGCATCGGTCGGGCAACGGTCGGGGCGTCGGTCGGGGGCATCGGTCGGGTCACTTCCGCATGATCGCCGGCTCCTGCCGGCGCAGCAGGGCGAGCACGGCGACGGCCAGCAGCACCGCGAGCCCGACCAGCAGGCCCAGCGACAGCAGCCAGCCGGCCCGGTCCTGCCGGAACATCGGGTCCGCCGTGATCGCGGTCGGCAGCACGGTGTGCAGGTCGACGGTGCGGGCCATCGCGGACAGGCCCCAGCGGGACGGCACCAGCCAGGAGAACTGCTCCAGGCCGGGCACGCCGTGCAGCTTCAGCATGGCGCCGCTGAACACGATCTGCACCACGGAGAGCAGCACCAGCAGCGGCATCGTCGCCTCCTCCTTGCGGACCAGCGCGGACACCAGCAGGCCGAGCATCATCGCGGAGAAGGACAGCAGCGCCACCGCGATGATCAGCTCGGCCAGTGGTGGCAGCAGTACGCCGCTGTGCACCGTCACCCCGTTGGCCAGGGTGGGGCTGAGATCGACGCCGGCCAGGCCGACCACCGTCAGGACGGCGGCCTGCACCACCGTGATCGTGCCGAGCACCACCACCTTGGAGACCAGATAGGCCGAGCGGGACAGCCCGACCACACGTTCCCGCTGGTAGATCGGCCGTTCCTTGACGATCTCGCGCACCGCGTTGGCCGAGCCGGTGAGCAGGCCGCCGATGCAGAGCGTGAGCAGGCAGTTCAGCGCGTTGTCGGAGGAGAGCCGGCTGCCCGCCATCGCCCGGCACATCACGCCGATCAGGAACGGCAGGGCGATCATCACGGTCAGGAACAGCCGGTCCGCGGCGAGCACCGCCGTGTAGCGGCGGATCAGTGTGCCCAGCTGGGCGAACCAGCCCTGCGGCTGCTCCGGGCCGATGCCGGCGGCGGCCTGCGCCGCCCCGGGAGCGGCCACCGGGACCGGCCGCGCGGGCGGCAGCGCCTCGGCGGCGACGTACCGCTCGTACTGGGGCGACTCCCGGAACCGGCGCTGCCAGGCCGCGTGGTCCTCGTTCTCGAACGCCTCGAAGGCCTGCGGCCACTCGGTGAAGCCGAAGAACGGCAGGGCCTCGTCGGGCGGGCCGTAGTAGGCGGTGCGGCCGCCGGGCGCGAGCACCAGGAGCCGGTCGCAGACGTCGAGACTGAGCACACTGTGGGTGACCACGACGACGGTGCGTCCGTCGTCGGCCAGGCCGCGCAGCATCTGCATCACCGAGCGTTCCATGCCCGGGTCCAGGCCGGAGGTGGGTTCGTCGAGGAAGAGCAGCGAGGGTTTGGTGAGCAGTTCGAGGGCGACGCTGACGCGTTTGCGCTGGCCGCCGGAGAGACTGGAGATCACCAGGTCGGCGCGGGCGTCCAGGCCGAGTTCGTGGATCACCTCGGAGACCCTGGCCTCCCGTTCCCCCTTGGCGGTGTCACCGGGGAAGCGCAGTTCGGCGGCGTAGGAGAGCGCCCGCCGGACGGTGAGCTGGGTGTGCAGGATGTCGTCCTGCGGCACCAGGCCGATCCGGCGGCGAAGCTCGGCGTAGTCGCGGTAGAGGTCGCGGCCGTCGTACAGCACGGTGCCCTCGTCGGCCGGGCGCAGCCCGGTGAGCGCGTTCAGCAGGGTGGACTTGCCGGCGCCGCTGGGGCCGGCCACGGCGAGCAGGGCCTTCTCGGCGAGCGGGAAGGAGACGTCGTCGAGCAGCACCCGCCGGTCGGAGCCGACCCGTACGACCAGGTTCTGCACATTGAGCGAGACCTCCCCGGTGTCGGTGTACTCGACGAGTTCGTCGCCGGAGAGGCAGAGCGCGAAGTGGCCGATGCCGACGATGTCCGCCGGGCCGACCGGGGACCGCTGGACCGGGCTGCCGTTGAGGTAGGTGCCGTTGTGGCTGCCCAGGTCGACGATCTCGTGGCCGCCGTCGGGCAGGGTGCGCAGTTCGGCGTGGTGCCGGGAGACCACGAGGTCCTCCAGCACCAGGTCGTTGTCGGGGGCCCGCCCGATCCGCACCGTCCGGCCGGGCAGCCTGAGCACGGCGCTGGGGCGGCGGAAGGTGCCGGAGACGGCCGGTGCGACGAGCGAGGGCCGCTCGGCCGGGGCGGCGGCGGGCAGGCCCGCGAAGGTGGCGGACGGCCCGTCCGCCGCGTCGCCGAACCGCAGCCTGGTGCCGGGGCCGACCTCCTCGGACCGGATCCGGCGACTGTCGGCGAAGGTGCCGTTGGTACTGCCGACGTCCTCCAGCTGCCAGTGGTCGGCGGTGGTGTGCAGTACGGCGTGGTGCCAGGAGACCCGGGGGTCGTCGAGGACGATCTCGCTGGTCGGGTCGCGGCCGACGTGGTACGCCCGGCGCGGATCGAGCAGCTGCGAATCCGTGTCGGTGACGAGGACCAGGGGCGGCGCGCCGGGCGCGCCCGGGCGCTCTCCCATGCTTCGGAGTCTAGCCGGGTGGCGCCCGCCCGGCCCGGTCACGCGGCATGGGTGGCGCCCGCCCGGCCCGGTCACGCGGCGCCCGCCCGGCCCGGTCGCCCGGGGCGCGGCCCGGCCGGTCGGGCCGATGCCACGCAATTGGACTGGACCACTGGATTGCCGCCCGGGTACTGCCCTATCGTTCGGGGAGATCTGTACGGTCGTCGGGGCCCTCCGTACGACACGCCACGCGAGCCCCGGGATGGATCCATTGAGCGTCTGGCCGCAGTTGCGCGACACCCGAACGGTCAGAGCCGGCGTCGCGCCCGGGACGGTGCTCCGCTGCGGCCTCGTCGACACGATGCTCGCCGACCTCTCCGTCTCGGTCGTGCTGTTCTTCGACCGGGCCCTGGACGAGGAGCGGCTCGCCGCCGGGCTGGCCCGGGCGCTGGAGCGGATCCCGGTGTTCGCCGGCCGACTGCGCACCGTGGACGGGGTGTTGGAAGCCGTCTGCGACGACTCCGGTGTGCCGATGGTGAGTTACCGGGTCGACGGCACCCTCGCCGAGTCGATGGGACGGGTCACCGCGCCCGGCGCCCAGCACGTCGACCCGCTGGACGCCCGGGCCGCCCGGACCGGCGACGGGCCGCTGTTCGGCGTCCGGGTCACCCGCACCGGCGACGGCGGCACCGTGCTCGGCTGCTCCTGGCACCACGCGATCGGCGACCTGCAGAGCTTCGCCCTGCTGCTGCGCGCCTGGTCGGCGGCGGTCGAGGGCGAGGAGCTGCCGGTGGCCGAACTCGTCGAGGACCAGGACGCGCTGCTCGACCGGGTGCTGCCCGCCGAGGACAGCGGACGGCCCGGCTTCCGGGTGCCCGGGGACGCCGAACGCCTGCTGCTGGACCGCGAGGTGGCGGCCGGGCCGCGCGCCAACCGGACCGTGCAGCTCTACTTCGGGGACGACGAGATCGCCCGGATGCGCGAGGAGTTCGGCGCGGCGGCCGGCACCAAGGTCTCCGCCGGTGACGCCGTCTGCGCCCATGTCGTGCACACCGTCAGGGAGTTGGACGGCGACCCGGAGACCCGCTGGCTCACCGTCCCGGTGAACGTCCGACGCCCGCTCGGCCTGCCGGACACCCTGATCGGCAACCTGCTCGGCGACATCCACCTGCCGTACACGCCCGCCGACGGCCCCGGCGTCCTCGCCGGGGCGCTGCGCACCGCCGTGCGGGACTACGCCGAGGAGCACCTCAACCTGCGCTCCAACCTGCGCTTCCTGGCCGAGCTGGGCCGCCCCGGGCTGGCCGGGTGCGTGCCGCTCGGTTTCGACCCGCAGCACCGCCGGTTCAGCTTCTCCAACTGGAGCCGCTTCGGCCTCTACGAGGCCAGCTTCCAGGGGCAGCGGCCGGTGTTCTTCAGCCCGACCGCCAACTATCCGCTGCCGTGGGTCTCGTGGAGCGTGGAGGGCTTCGGCGGCACCGGACTCCTCACCACACTGGTGGTCCCCGCCCGGCTGGCCGCCCGGCTGCGCGGGACGGACGGCCGGGCGGTCCTGCACCGCTACCGGGACGCGTCCGACCCGCTCCCGGCGCTGCTCGCGGCCGTGCCGAAGGTGCTCTGAACCGGCGCCCCGGCCGTCCGAACCGGTGCCCCGGCCGTCCGAACCGGTGCCCCGGCCGTAGACCGGCCGGGGCACCGAACGCCGACCGAACGCCGACCGAACGCCGACCGAACGCCGACCGGGGGCGGCCGCGGCGGCCGCCCCCGGAGGGTGTTCTCCCGGTTGTCGCGGGACCTACTTCATGACGGCGCGCAGCGCGTGCCGCAGCTGCTCCCGCTCCGGCTGCAGCGCCCGGTCCAGCGCGGGGGCGAACGGCAGCACCGTGCCGTCCGGGCGGGTGATCCGGCGGGGCGGGGCGGTGAGCCGGAACTCCTCGGCGGCGGTGGCCAGTACCTCCGCGCCGATCCCGCAGCTGCGGTTGGAGTCGTCGATCACCACGAGCCGCCCGGTGCGCTCCAGCGACTCGCCCAGCGCGGCCCAGTCGAACGGGTACAGCGTGCGCGGGTCGAGCACCTCGACCGAGATCTCGCCGGCGAGTTCCTCCGCCACCGCCAGGGCGTCGTGCACCAGGTGCCCGACCGCGACCAGGGTGACGTCGGTTCCCGCCCGGTGCACCCGGGCCCGGCCGAGCGGCACCGGGACGAGGTCCCAGGTGACGGTCTCGCGGACCGGCAGCGCGGCGGCCGGGGCGAACACCACCACCGGGTCGGGGTCCTGGATCGCCGAGCGGAGCAGCCCGTAGGCGTCGGTCGGCGTGGCCGGGACGACGGTCTTCACCCCCGAGTGCGCGAACAGGCTGTAGGGGTGGTCCGAGTGCTGGCCGGCCCAGCCGGTCCGGGAGCCGGAGCCGGGGACCAGACAGGTGAGCGGGACGCCCGCCTGCCCGCCGCTCATCAGCGAGAACTTGTGTGCCTGGTTGACGAGTTGCTCGAAGACCAGGAACAGCAGGGACGGGATCTGGAACTCCAGCACCGGCCGCCGCCCGGCCAGCGCCGCACCGACCGCCATCGCGGTGAACGCCTGCTCGGAGAGCGGGGTGTCGACGATCCGCTCCGACCCGAACCGGTCCAGCAGCCCGAGCGTGGGCCCGGCCATCCCGGCGCCGATGTCCTCGCCGAACACGCAGACCGAGGGGTCGGCGTCCAGTTCGTCGGCCAGCGCCCGGTTGAGCGCCTTGGTGTACGACAGTCTCATACGACCGCCCCCGCCCGGGGCCGCAGGCCGGAGGCGTACAGGTGGTCGGCGGCGCCGGCCGGGTCGGGGTGCGGCGAGGCGAGCGCGAACTCCTCGGCCGCCGCGAGTTCGGCGGCGACCTCGGCGTCCAGGGCGGCGGCGCGCCCGGTGCCGAGCGCGGTGGCGGCCCGGGGGAGCGGGTCGCGTTCGCGCCAGGCGGCCACCTCCTCGGTGGTGCGGTAGTGCAGCTTCATCAGCCGTTCCATGGTGTGGTGGCCCTCGAACCGGTAGGTGCGGCATTCCAGGAAGCTCGGTCCGCCGCCGTTCCGGGCGTGGGCGACGGCCTCCTCGGCGGCGGCCCGCACCGCCTCGGTGTCCATGCCGTCCACCTCGGTGGCCGGGATGCCGAAGGCGGCGGCCCGGCCGACCGCGCTGCCCGCCACCGCGGTGCCGGCCGGCAGGGTGGTGGCGTAGCCGTTGTTCTCGCAGACGAAGAGCACCGGCAGCCGCCACATCGCGGCCAGGTTGAGCGACTCCAGCAGCACGCCCTGGTTGAGCGCGCCGTCGCCGAAGAACGCCACCGCGACCGCGTCCGAACCGGCCTGCCGGTCGGCCCAGGCGGCGCCGACCGCGATCGGGGCGCCGGCGCCGACGATGCCGTTGGCGCCGAGGATGCCCAGCCGCAGGTCGGCGGCGTGCATCGAGCCGCCCCGGCCCCGGTTGGACCCGCCGACCCGACCGGCGAGCTCGGCCAGCAGCCGGGCCGGGTCGAGGCCCCGGGCCAGCACATGGCCGTGGCCCCGGTGGGTGGAGGCGAGCCGGTCGCCCGTGCCGAGCGCGGCGCAGACGCCGACCGCGACGGCCTCCTGCCCGATGTAGGGGTGGATGCCGCCGGTGATCACCCCGGACTTGACCAGCCCGAGGGCCCGCTCCTCGAAGGAGCGGATCAGCCGCAGCATCCGGTACCGCCGCTCGGGCGTGTCGAGCGCCGCCACGACGGGCGGGGCATCGGCCGAAGGGGCGTCGGCGGGCGGGACGTCGGCGGACGGGGCGGCATCGGCCGACGGGACGGCGGGCGCGGTCACGGGCGCGGTGCCGGCGGGAGCCCCAGGCGTCACAGCGCTCCCCGCCAGACGGTCGGGCAGAAGTCCGGGTCGGCGTAGTCGGGCCGGCCGTCGGGGGTGCGGCGGACCAGCACGTCGTGGTTGTAGACCACCGGCCCGCCGTCGGGCCGGGTGGCGGCCTGGTACGCGTTGCCGCCGTCCTGGAGGTGCAGCGACACCGCCCGGCGCGGGTAGGAGGCCAGGTTGGGGCCGCTGCCGTGGTACGTGCGGCAGTGGTGGAAGCTGACGTGCCCGCGCGGGATGATCATCGGGATCTTGCGGACCTCGGTGCCGTTGTACTCCGCGTTGGCGTCCAGGATGGAGTCCAGCTCGGAGTTGTCGCGCTCGGCGAAGTGCCGGGTGGAGTCCTCCCCCGAGGGAAGCTCCTTCCAGCGGTGGCTGCCGTCGACCATGGTGATGGTGCCGTTCTCCTCGCCGCAGTCGTGGAACGGCAGGAAGGCGGTCAGCATCCGGTCCGAGGAGGAGGTCTGCCAGTAGTGCTTGTCGAAGTGCCACGGCACCTGGTTGCTGGGCTCGCCCGGCACCGGGGGCTTGTAGATGAGGGTGGCCTGGAAGATCCGGGTCTCCTCGGCCTCGGCGAGCAGCGCCGCGACGGCGCCGAGCAGCGGCTTGCGCAGGATCGCGCCGATCGCGTCGCTCTCGTAGTGCACGTAGTCGTTGTGCCGCTGGACCGGGCCGTCCGCGGCCGACCAGGAGGCCAGCCGCGGCGGGCGGACCGGGAGGTCGCGGTCGCGGTGGCCGGTGTAGTAGTGCTCGGTGGCGGCCTGGAGGGTGTCCAGCTCCTCGTCGCTGAACAGCCGGCGGGACAGGTACCAGCCGTGCTCCAGGTAGCCGGCCACCTCCTCGGGGGTGGGCAGCAGGGCGCGTTCGGCCTCGGTGAGGTGGAACTCGGGTGCGATGGTCATGGGGGTCGGGCCTCCTCTTCGGGCGGTGCGGGTGGAATCAGACGGAGGCGGCGGCGCGCTGCCGTTCGACGGCCTCGTACAGGGCCTTGATGTTGGCGGTGCCGAAGGTGCCGGCGCCCTGGCGCTCGATCAGCTCCACGAAGTACGTCCGCCGCGGGTGGGTGGACCCGGCGAAGATCTGGAACAGCTGCCCGCCGTGGTCCTGGTCGACCAGGACGTCCAGTTCGCGCAGGGTCTCGACCGGGATGGCGGTGGTGCCGAGCCGCTCGGCGAGCGCGTCGTAGTACGTGCCGGGCGTGGTCAGGAACGCCACACCGCGCTCGCGGGCGCCGCGCACGGCGGTGGCGATGTCCGCGGTGCGGAAGGCGAGGTGCTGGACACCGGCGCCGTCGTGGTCGGCGAGGAAGGTGTCGATCTGGCCGGCCCGGCGGCTGGTGTCGGGCTCGATCAGGGTGAAGGTGACCTCGCCGGAGGCGCTCTGCACCACGCTGGAGTCCATCGCCTGCTCGCCGACCTCGATGTACTCGCCGAAGATCCGGTGCATGCCGAGCGCGGCCTCGCAGAAGCGCACCGCGTCCGCCAGTTGGCCGGCCGGCAGGCAGATCGCGGCGTGGTCGAGGGCGTCCAGCAGCTGCGGGCCGTCCCCGGTGGTCCCGGCCGCGGTCGGCACCTCGGGGACGAACCGCAGGGCGGTGTCGCCGAAGCCGGCGACCAGGCCGCCGGCCCGGTCCAGGACGCGGGCGCCGTGCCGCTCGGCGCGGTCGAGGGCGGCCTGCGGGTCGGGGCAGGAGAGCGCGAGGGCGGCCACGCCCTCGCCGTGCCGGGCGGCGTAGCGGGCCACCGGGTGCTCGGGGTCGGCGGCGGAGCGCAGCAGGAACCGGATGCTGCCCTGGCGCACCAGGACGGTGCGGGCGTTCGCGGACTCGGCCGCGGCCAGCTGTTCCGGCTCGGGCGGGACGGCGGTGAAGCCGTAGTCGGCGCAGAGGTCCGCCGCGGTGGCGTCGGCGTCGGCGCTGTGGTACTCGACGTGGGCTATGGACTGGATGGACAACGGGATCTCCCCGGGGGATCGCGAGTTGACGAGTGGCCTGGCCCGGATGTCCGCGTGCTGCGGCGCGGTTGCGGCGTCAGCGGAGGGACGGGGTGGAGGCGGGCTCGAAGACCAGGCTGAGGTTGTGCCCGCCGAAGGCGAAGGCGTTGCTCAGGGCCGCGGTGAGCGGGCCGGTGCGGGCCGCGCCCCGGACGTGGTCCAGGTCGCAGGCCGGGTCCGGCTCGTTGAGGTTGACGGTCGGTGGCAGCGTCCCCCGGGCCACCGCCAGGGCGGTGACCGCTGCCTCCAACGCGCCTGCGGCGCCCAGCAGATGACCGGTTGCTCCCTTGGTGGAGCTGACTGCGGGGGTGTGTCCGCCGAAGACGGCCCGCAGGGCGGCGGTCTCGGCGACGTCGCCGAGCTTGGTGCCGGTGCCGTGGGCGTTGACGTAGCCGATGTCGGACGGGCCCAGCCCCGCGTTGGCGAGGGCGGAGCGCATCGCGTCGGCGGCGCCCGCGCCGTCGGGGCGCGGCATGGTCGGGTGGTGCGCGTCGGTGGAGGCACCCCAGCCGGTGAGTTCGGCGTAACCGGCGGCGCCGCGGGCGGCGGCGTGCTCGGGGCTCTCCAGGATCAGTACCGCGCTGCCCTCGCCCAGGACGAAGCCGTTGCGGCGGCTGTCGAACGGCCGGCTGGCCTGCCCGGGGTCGTCCCAGCCGGAGGCCAGGGCACGGGCGTTGGTGAAAGCGGCGGCGATGGTGGGGTGCAGCGAGGATTCGGTGCCGCCGCACACCACCACGTCGGCGTCGCCGGAGCGGATCAGGCGCAGGCCCTCGGCGACGGCCTGGGCGCCGGCCGCGCAGGCGGTGACGATGGCCGTGCTGAAGCCGCGGATGCCGTGCTTGATGGCGATCCGGGCGGTGGCCATGTTGGAGAGCATGCCGGGCAGCAGGTAGGGGCTGACGCCGGGGCGGCCGCGTTCCGTGCGCCGCTGAGACTGCTGCTCGAAGGTCTCCAGGCCTCCGCCGCCGGTGGCCAGCACCACGGCGGTGCGGTGCGGGTCGGCGTCCCGGCCGACGACCAGACCGGCGTCGGCCAGGGCGTCGTCGGCGGCCGCCAGGGCGAGCAGCACGAAGCGGTCCACGCAGCGGGTCTCGGTGGGCGGCAGCACCTCGCGGCCGTCGATCGCCGGGGCGATGCCGGCGGCGTTCAGCCAGCCGTGGGCGGCGTGGCCCTCGGGGACGGCGCGGATGCCGGAGCGGCCCGCGGTGAGGGCGTCGAAGACCTCGGCGGGCTTTCGGCCGAGCGGGGTGACCAGGCCGATGCCGGTGACCACGGCGCCCGGGCGGCGTCCGGCGCTCATCGGGCGGCCACCGCGGCGGCGACGGGCGCGGCGGCGACCGAGTCGAGGTAGCGCTGCCGCAGCAGCACCTTGCGGACCTTGCCGGTCGGGCCGAGCGGGATGTCGTCCCCGCCGACCACGAGCACCTGGCGGACGGTGGCCGCGGCGGCGGAGTCCAGGGCGGCGGTGACGCTCGCGGTGCGGTCGGTGTCCGGGTCGGCGCCGGCGGCGAGGACCAGCAGCACATCGGTGACCACCCGGTCGCCGTCGCGCACCGCGACCACGGTGCAGTCCAGCACGTCGGGGTGGGCGGCCAGCACCCGTTCCTCCGACATGGCGGTGAACAGCCGCTTGCCGTCGCCGAGTTCGACCGAGTCGACGGCCCGGTCGACGTGGTAGTAGTAGCCCTCCTCGTCCCGGTACATGAGGTCGCCGGTGAGGAAGCGGCCGCGGAGCCGGGTGCGGTAGGTGGTGGCCGAGTCGTTCCAGTAGCCGAGCGCCAGGGTCGGTGAGGTGGTGGCGAGTTCGCCGACCTCGCCGGGGCCGAGCGGCTCGCCGTCCGGGCCGACCAGCTCGCAGTCGACGAACGCGTGCGGGCGGCCGACGCAGCGGCCGTAGCGCTCGGTGCCGGGTCCGTGGGTGATGAAGAAGTGCGAGTGGCCCATCTCGGTGGAGCCGAGGCCGTCCACGAACAGCGATCCCGGCACCCTGACCCGGCCCTCGCGGGTCACCGACTCACGGCTGCCGGCGGCGACGAGGCGGCGGATGTGCACCTCGTGGGCGCAGTCGCCGGTGTTCCACCAGAGTGCGACGGAGTCCAACTGCCTGGCGGTGAGGTCGTGGTGGGCGAGCTCGGCCCAGGTGGCGGCGAAGCCGACCACACCGCTGGGGCGCCACTGCTCGATCGCGTCCAGCACTCCGGCGCCGGACTGGCTGGAGAGCACGGCGAGTTGGGTGTGCGAGGCGAGCGAGAGGTTGACCGCGATCAGGGTGGCGGCGTGCGGGGCGGGCAGCGCGCTGAGCATCCGCTCCTGTCCCTGCGGGCGGGGCAGCCGGGCGCGGTGGCGGATCGCCGCGTAGAGGCTCGCGTGCGAGTGGACGACGGCCTTGGGGAGGCCGGTGGTGCCGGAGGAGTGGGTGATCGCCACCGGGTCGTCGGCCGAGTGCCGGTAGGGCGCGGGGGCGGCCGCGGGGTCGCCGGCGCCGAGCGTCGCGATCTCCGGCAGCGCGGGGGCGCCGGTCTCGTGGCCGGCCAGTGCGGCCAGGTGCGGCGGGTCGGCGAGGACGCCGACCGGGCCGAGCTTGGCGATGTAGCGGGCGGCCCGCTCACCGTCCAGGTTGGGGTTGAGCAGCGCGGGGATGGCGCCGATCCGGGCCAGCGCGAGGAAGGCGAGGACCTGGTCGGCGGCGTCGCCGGCGTACACCACGACCGGGTCGCGGCGGCCGATGCCGAGGGCGTGCAGGGCGGCGGCCCGGGCCCGGACGGCGCGGTCCAGCTCGGTGAGGGTCAGCGGGTGCCAGGCGGGGTGGTCGTCGACCGGGGTGTCGAAGGTCAGCAGCGGCTCGTCGAGGCCGAGGCCGAGTTCGACGCGGCGGGTGAGGACGTTGCCGGCGCCGACGGCCGGGTCGTCCGCCAGCAGGGTGCGGATACTGCGGATGCTCACGGGGTGGATCCCTCCCGAGGTGCGGGCGTGCGGGCGTGCTGCGGCGGGACGCGGCGGGCGGGGGACCGCTCGTGCCGCTGGGTGCGCAGGGGGTGGGGCGGGGCGTTCGGCGGGTTCGGGTCGGTGCTCCGGTCGGTTCGAGATCCGGGTCAGGCGGTGGTGACCAGCAGGGCCACCGCCCGGTCGGTGCGGTCGGGGCGGTCGGTGCCGCGGTCGTGGGCGTCGTCGTCGGCCTGCTCGGCGGCGATGACGAGCACCTGGTCGGCGTCGCCGTCGGCGAGCAGCAGTTCCGCCAGGTCCAGCGCGTCCTGGGGGACCCGTCCGGGCGGCGGGGGCTGGCGCGGGCAGATCGCCACCACCGGGCCGGTCAGGCCCCAGCGGGCGGCGATGTGGCCGAGCACGGCGTTCGGGTTGGACTGGAAGAACAGCAGCGGGGGCATCCGCCGGGCGGTGTCGGCGGCGGCCTCCTCGATGGCCCGGGCGGTGGCGAGGTCGCCGCTCGCGCTGGCCAGCAGCAGTGCCGTCCGGCCGGGCGCGGGGGCGGTGCCGTGCCGGGCCCGCAGGCAGCGCTCGGCGGTCTCGGCCACCAGCGGGTTGAAGCTGGACGCGGAGAAGCCCGGCAGCGGCGGCAGTTGCTCGGGCCCGTCGGCCTCGGGGTCGGGCCAGGCGGCCTCGGCGAGGATGCGCAGCGCGGTCATCGGGCGGCCACCAGGAGTGCGGTGTTGGCGCCGCCGAAGGCGGAGTTGAGGGTGAGCGCGTAGCGCGGCCGGGCGGTACGCGGACCGTCCAGGACGAGGTCCAGGCCGATGTCCGGGTCCGGGCCCAGCCAGCCGGCGTTGACCGGCAGCAGGCCGTCGGTCAACGCGCCGATGGTGACGACGAGTTCGAGCAGTGCCGAGGCCTCCAGCGCGTGGCCGTGCACGGCCTTGCTGGAGCTGACCGGCAGTCGGTCGGTGTGCCGGCCGAAGACCCGCCGCAGGGCGAGGGCCTCGGCGTGGTCGGAGAGGGTCGAGCCGGTGCCGTTGGCGTTGACGTAGTCGACCTCCTCCGGCGCGATCCCGGCCCGGCCGAGCGCGGCCTCGATCGCCCGGGCCACGCCGTCGCCCTCGGGTTCGGGGCGGCAGACGTGGTGGGCGTCGCCGGCCCGGCCCCAGCCGGCCAGCCGGGCCAGCACGGGGGCGCCGCGCCGTTCGGCCTCCGGCTCGGCCTCGACCAGCACGGCGACCGCCGCGTCACCGAGCAGGGTGCCGCTGCGGCCGGTGCTGAACGGGCGCAGCGCGCCGTCCCGGGCGAGGGCCCGGCCGGCGTCGAAAGCGGCGAAGACGCCCGGTTCGACCAGGTGTCCGGCGGCGACCAGGACCCGGTCCCGACGTCCGGTGGCGACCAGCCGGGCGGCGTCCGCGACGGCCGTTCCGGCGGCCACGCAGGCGCCGGTGTAGGCGCGCAGCACCCCCGGGCCGCCCCAGCGGGCGGTGGTCCCGGCGGAGACCTCGGCCAGGGCCGTCCTGGTGTGCCGGTCGCTGTGGAGGGCGAGCAGCACGGGCGGGCCGCCGTCGGGACCGGCCGGGTCCAGGCCGGCCCCTCGGCAGGCCTGGCCGACGGCGGCGAGCACCGCGTCGGCGAGCGGACGCGGTTCGGGCAGCAGCGCGGCGCGGGTGGTGCGGCGGGCGGAGACGTCGAACCGGGTGACCGGGCCGAACGCGGCCTTGCCGTGCACGACGGCCTCGGCCAGCGCGGTGGTCCCGTCGCCGGCGGCGCTGAGCACGCCGACGCCGGTCACCACGGGCCGGACGGCGGTCGGGGCGTGGCGGTTCATGGCCGCGCGGCTCCCGCGGTGACGGCGGCGTCGGCGGCGTCGGTGCGGTCCGGGCCGGCGCTGTCGGAGGGCGCGGCGGAAGTACCGCCGCCGGCCGCGAGGACGGCCGCGCGGAACACCGCGACGGCGTCGTCCACCGTCCGGACGGCCTCGAACGCCTCGTCGTCCAGATCCGGCTCGATGCCGTAGCGCTGCTCGAACTCGGCTATCAGCCAGGTGAGTTCGAGCGAGCCGAGTTCGTCGGGCACGTCCTCGGCGGCGCGCTGCCCGAACGCCGCGAGCATCTCCAGGACCTCGGCCCGGTCGGGGCGGGCGAGGTCGGTCACGCCGGGCTGCCCGAGGTGGCGGTGGCGGCGGTGATCCGGGCCTCGACGTCGGCGGTGAACTGGTCGAGCGTCATCAGCGCGGTGGTCTCCATCTCGTCGAGGTCGAACTTGACCCCGAACTCGTCCTCGACCTGGACGGAGAGGTCGGCGAGGGCGAGCGACTCCAGGTCCAGGCCGGCCGGCCCGAGGTCGGTGTCGCCGGTGACGCCCTCGACGTCGTACTGCATCTCGGCCAGTGCGGCGAGGACGAACGCGCGGATGCGGTCCTGCATGGTGAGCTCCTTGTGCCCGGGCGCAGGCGGTGCGCACGGGGTCGTCGGGGAGGGGAAAGCCGTCCTTCGGGGCGGACCCGGGTGCCCGCGGGCAGGTTCTGGCTGCCCGTCGGGGAATCCCGCCCGGCCCTTCCGGGTGGTTCGTGGCGGCCGGGACGCGAGGTCCCGCCCGGTGGCGTGGGTCGGCGTGCGGGCGGGCGCGCCGGGTCGCGGCGCGCCCGCCTCAGCCGGCGGCGGCGCGCAGGGCGGCCGGGTCGCGCAGCAGTTTGCCGGTGGCGGTACGGGGGAGCTGGGGGAGGAAGGCGAGCCGGCGCGGCCGCTTGTAGGCGGCCAGCTGCCGGGCGAGCCCGTCCTGGACGAGCGCCCGGTCGGCGCCGTCCTCGGCGGAGAGGTAGGCCTCGATCGCGCCCTCGTCGAAGACCACGACGGCCTCCCGGACGTGGGGGAGCGCGGCGAGGGTCTGCTCGACCTCGGTGAGGTCGACCTTGAGGCCGCCGATCGAGACCTGCGAGTCCCGGCGGCCGAGTACGGTGACCCGGCCGGTGCCGGGGTCGAGGGTGGCGGCGTCACGGGTGTGCAGCCAGCCGTCCGCCCAGCGGGTCGGGTCGTCGAGCCCCGGGTAGGGGGAGGCGGCGGTGCGGAGCCGCAGTTCGCCGTCGACGAGCCGCAGTTCCATGCCGTGCACGGGCTGCTTGGCCGGGTGCAGGGTGCCGTCCAGGTCGGTGGCGATCACCCCGAGCTCGGTCATCCCGTACATGGTGCCGAGCGGCACGCCGTAGCGGGCGGTGAAGGTCTCGGTCAGGCCGGGCCGGACCAGTTCGCCGGCGACCACCATGCGCCGCAGCTGCGGGAGTTCCGGCGGATCGCTCGCGCCGGCCAGCAGTTCGGCGTGGAACGGCACCCCGATCACGGTGGTCGGGCGGTCGTCGGCGGCGACCGTGCCGAGGATGCCGGCCGCCGTCATCCGGTCCGGGACGGTGAGCGGCGCGCGCGCGTGCAGACTGTTGAGCAGCCCGCCGACCAGGCCGAGCACGTGCACCACCGAGGACAGCAGGACCACCCGCTCGCCCTCGCCGGGGAACGTCACCAGCCTCCGGTAGCAGTCGAGTTCGCGGATCAGGTCGCTCGCGGTGCGGGCGATCACCTTGGCCGGTCCGGTCGAGCCCGAGCTGAGCTGGACCAGCGCGTGGCCGGTCCCGGCGGGGCGGCCGTCGGGCCGCTGCACGGCCACCGGGTCGACCACGGAGTAGCCGCGCAGGGCGGACGCCGCGGGCCGCCCGGCAGAGCCGACCAGCACCTGCGGGCGCAGCCGGGCGACCGCCTGCTCGACCTCGTGCTCGGTCAGCCGGTGGTCGAGCAGTGCCACCTGGGCCCCCAGCCGCCAGGCGGCCAGGAGCACGGCGACGAAGCCCAGCGAGGGCGGCAGCCGCAGGGCGGCGGTGCCGCCCGGGCCGAGCCCGGCCGAGGCCAGTCGTTCGGCCTGCTCGGCGACCAGCGCGCGCAGGGCGTCGCGGTCGACGGGTGTGCCGAAGCGGAGGCACTCCTCACCCCCGGGTCCGGCCAGCAGCACCCGGTCGACCCAGTCGGCGGGAGCATCGGCGTGCGGGGGTGAGAAGGGCGCCGGTGAAGAAGAGGAAAAGCCGGTCAACGCCACTCCACACGTGAGGAGATTTGTCATGGACACTTGGTCGCTACTTTCCCGGGCCGTGGCCGACACCAGGCAATACGTCCAATTCCGTTGCCAGACGATTGCACAGACGATTGGTCAAATCAAGGTCTATACCAATCAGGTCCAGACCTCCTACGCTGCCGATCCGTGGGCCGGTCCGAACGCGGCCGGTCCGGGAACGAGGACGCCCGTGGCACCACTTGGACTGGCCGGGATCGAACGCGCGGCCCGCGATCAACTTCCCCCGGAAATCTGGGACTTCGTCGAAGGCGGCAGTGGTGCGGAACGCACCGCGGCGGCGAACCGGGAAATGTTCGGACGCCATGCGTTCCGCCCGCGCGCGCTCGTCGACGTCTCCGAGTGCGCCCAGGCGGTCGACCTGCTCGGCGCAACGCTGCGCCTCCCGGTGGGAATTGCCCCGATGGCCTACCACCGGTTGGTCCATCCGGACGGGGAAACAGCGACCGCCCGGGCGGCCGGAAAGGCCGGTGCGCTGCTCGTCGCCGGAATCTTCGCCAGCCGCACCCTGGAGGACATCGCCGAGGCCGCCACCGGCCCGCTCTGGCTCCAGCTCTACTGGCTGCGCCGCCGGGAAGCCCTCGCCGCCCTGGTCGAACGCGCCGAGGCGGCCGGCTACCGGGCCCTGCTGCTCACCGTCGACGCCCCCCGGATCGGCCGTCGGCTGCGCGACCTGCGCAACGGCTTCGCCGTCCCGCCCGAGATCCGCGCGGTGAACCTTGACCCCGCCCTGATGGCCGCCAGCCACCGCGCGAGCCGGGGCAGTTCGGGCATCGCCGAGCACGCCAGGGAGCAGTTCGACCCCACCCTGACCTGGGCCGACCTCGCCTGGCTCCGCGAACGCAGCCGGCTGCCGCTGGTCCTCAAGGGCGTGCTGACCGCCGAGGACGCCCGCCGCGCCGCCGACCACGGGGTGGACGCGGTCGTGGTCTCCAACCACGGCGGCCGCCAGCTCGACGGCGTGCTGCCCGCCCTCGCCGCACTGCCCGAGGTCGTCGACGCCCTGCCGCCGCACATCCCGGCACTGCTCGACGGCGGGGTCCGGAGCGGCGCCGACATCGCCGTCGCGCTCGCCCTGGGCGCCCGCGCCGTCCTGGTCGGCCGACCGGTGTTCTGGGGCCTGGCCACCGGCGGCGAGGCCGGCGTCGGACAGGTCCTCGACCTGCTGCGCGACGAACTGGACCACACCATGGCCCTGTTGGGCCGCCCCTCGGTCGCGGACCTGGACCGCACCGCCCTCGCCCCCTGGCCGCTCTGACGGTGCGTGCATCGATCGCCCCCGACCCGCTGGCCACCGCCCCGACCGCCACCCCGACTTCCGTCCCCACCGCCGCGACCGAAAGAGCGAGACCATGAACAGACAGGACGCCTTCCCCGGCTGGGACTGGGAGGACCCCGACGGCCTGGCCGAGCAGCTCGACCGCTTCAGCGCCGACGTCGCCACCTGCCGAAGCCTCGAACCGGCCGACGGCGGGCTCCCGTTCGACCACCAGGACTTCACCGCCCTCGGCCTCACCGGCATCGAGTTCGCCGCCTTCAGGACCGCCCACCCGGGCGGCCTCGGCAGCGACCTCACCGCGCTCCGCGGTCCCGGCACCGTCACCGAGCCGGGCACGCTCTACCGGGTCGACGGCGACCGCTGGTTCACCCAGCTCGACATCTCCCGTCCGCTGCCCTTCGCCGACGCCAGCGTCGACTGGGTGTACGGGGAGCACCTGATCGAGCACGTCACCATGCCGGTGGCGATCGGCTGGCTGCGCGAGGCCCGGCGGGTCCTGCGCCCCGGCGGCGTCCTGCGCGTCACCACTCCTGACCTGGCCCGCTACCTGAACGGCTACGCGACGGGCGACGGCTTCCTCGCCAAGCACCACCGCCGGCTCAGCACCATGGGCTTCGGCCCGCCGATGCCGAAGCGCCCGGCGTTCCTGGTCAACCAGATCTTCCGCTACTACGGCCACCAGTGGATCTACGATCTGGACGAACTGCGGTACGTCCTCACCGAGGCCGGCTTCGAGGAGGCGCGGATCCGCCACTGCGCCTACCGCGAGGGCGTCCGCGCCGACGTCGCCGACCTGGACACCGCCTTCCGCACCGACGAGACCATCTACGTCGAGGCCGACCGCTGACCCGACGGCCGCCACGGCCGCCGAACCGAGGCCGTCCCGGCTGCCGACCCGACCGACGGCTGCCGACCCGACCGCTGGCCGCCCACCCGACCGCCGGCCGCCGCCACGGCCGGACCGCCGTCCCGAGGAACCCCGATGCCCCTGCACCCCCAGGCCCAGGCCCTGCGCGACCGCCGCGCGAGCGCCGGAACACCCCCGCTCTACCGGCTCACCGTGGCCGAGGCCCGCGCCGCCGACCTCGCCGACATCCGTGCCGCCGCGGGCACGCCCGAGCCGGTCGAGGCCGTCGAGGAGCACCTCCTCGCTGGCCCCGGCGGCGAGCTCACGCTCCGGCTCTACCGGCCCGCACCGCCCGCCGACGGCGGCCGCCCGCCCGTCCTGCTCTACCTGTTCGGCGGCGGCTGGACCCTCGGCTCGCCCGACACCAGCGACGCGATCTGCCGCGCGCTGACCAACGCCGTCGGCTGCGCCACCGCCTCCGTCGGCTACCGGCTGGCCCCCGAACACCCCTTCCCCGCCGCCGTCCAGGACTGCGCCGCCGCGGCCGACTGGCTCGCCGCCCACGGGGAGGAACTGGGCCTCGATACCGGGCGCCTCGCCGTCGCCGGTGACAGCGCGGGCGGCAACCTGGCCGCCGTCCTCGCCCTGCTCGCCCGCGACCGGGGCGGCCCCGCGCTGCGCCACCAGTTGCTCGTCTACCCCAACACCGACGCCCGCGCCGACACCCCGTCGCTGCGCGAGCACGACGACCCGGCGCTGTTCAACCGCCGCTCGGTCGCCTGGTACTGGGGCAACTACCTGGCCGACCCGGCCGACGGCGACCACCCGCACGCCTCCCCGCTGCGGGCCCCGGACCTGACCGGACTGCCGCCCGCCACCGTCGTCACCGCCGAGTACGACCCGCTGCGCGACGAGGGCGAGCAGTACGCCGAGGCGCTGCGCGCGGCCGGGGTCCCGGTGGAGCTCCGCCGCTGGGAGGGCATGCCGCACGGCTTCTTCGCCATGACCGGCACCCTGGACGGCGCCGCCGAGGCCCAGGCGTACGCGGCCGCGCGGCTGCGCGAGGCCCTCGCGTGAGCGCCCCGGCCGTCCCGGCCACTCCCGCCGCTCCGTCCGGTGCGGCCGCCACCGGTCCCGTCACGCTTCCGCTCGCGGAACTGCACGGCTCGCTCGCGGACCCGCTGCTGGACGCGATGACCTTCCTGAACGAGGTCACCACCCGCTACCCGCAGGCGATCTCCTTCGCCCCGGGCCGTCCCTACGAGGGCTTCTTCGAGCCCGAGGACGTCCCTGCCTACCTGGACGCCTACCTCGACCACCTGGCGGCCACCGGCCTGGACCGCGACGCGATCCGCACCACGCTGTTCCAGTACGGCCCGACCAAGGGCATCATCAACGACCTCGTCGCCCGCACCCTGGCCCACGACGAGGGCCTCACCGTGGCGCCCGAGGCGCTGGTGCTGACCGTCGGCGCCCAGGAGGGCATGCTGCTGACGCTGCGGGCGCTCTGCGCGGGCCCCGACGACGTCCTGCTGGTCAGTTCGCCCTGCTACGTCGGGGTCACCGGGGCGGCCCGGCTGCTCGACCTGACCACGGTGCCGGTCCCCGAGGGCCCGGAGGGCGGGCCGGACCCGGCGGCCGTCCGCGCCGCCGCCCGGGAGGTCCGCGCCACCGGCCGACGTCCGCGCGCGCTGTACGTGGTGCCGGACTTCGCCAACCCCTCCGGCACCTCGATGCCGGTGGCCGCCAGGGCCCGGCTGCTGGAGACGGCCGCCGAGGAGGGCCTGCTGGTCGTCGAGGACAATCCGTACGGGTTCTTCGCCCGGGACATCGGCGCCAGGCCCACCCTGAAGGCGCTCGACCGCGACCGCCGGGTGGTCTACCTGGGCTCCTTCGCCAAGACCTGCTTCCCCGGCGCGCGGCTCGGCTATCTGGTCGCCGACCAGGAGGTGACCGGTCCGGGCGGCCGCCGCACCCTGCTGGCCGACGAGATCGCCAAGCTGAAGAGCATGACGACGGTCAACACCCCGGCCCTCAGCCAGGCGGTGATCGGGGGGATGCTGCTGACCCACGACTGCCGGCTGCGGTCCGCCAACGCCCCGGCGACGGCCCACTACGCGGCCGCCATGGGGGCGTTGCTGACCGAGCTGGAGCGGCAGCTCCCGGCTGCCGAGCGGGACCGCCTGGGCGTGTCGTGGAACGTGCCGGAGGGTGGGTTCTTCGCCGTGCTCACGGTGGGATTCGCGGCCGACGAAGCGGCGATGGAGCGCTGTGCGCGGGACTACGGCGTGCTGTGGACGCCGATGGCGCCGTTCTACCCCGCCGGGGGCGGGGAGCGGCGGTTGCGGCTCTCCATTAGCTCGTTGACGCCCGAGCGGATCGCGGAGGGCGTGGCCCGGCTGGCGGGCTTCCTGCGGGCCGGAGCCGGGACGGCGGGGTAGCCCGCGACCGGCGCACGACGGAACGGCGGTGCCCCTTCGTGCAAGGGGCACCGCCGTTCCGTCGTGCGCGCGGGCGGGGTCCGGCGGAGCGTCGGGCCTCAGTGGCCCTGGACGGCCCGGGGGTCGCTCGCCGCAGCCTTGGCGGGCGGCTTCGCGGCGACGGCCTTCGTCGGGGGCTTGGCGGCGATCGCCTTAACGGGGGGCTTCGCGGGGACGGCTTTCGCCGGGGGCTTGGCGGCGACGGCCTTGACGGGCGGCTTGGCGGCCGTGGCCTTGACCGGCGGCTTCGCGGCGACGGCCTTGACGGGCGGCTTGGCGGCGATCTTCATCGGCGGCTTCGCGGCCACGGCGTCGGGAGCGACCTCGGCCACCGCCGCCGGCCGGGCCTCGGCGGCCTTGATCGGCGGCTTCGCGGCGGCCGGGCCCGCGGTGAGCAGGCCGACCACCGGCAGCGCGGCGATGGCCCCGCCCGCGATGGCCAGGCGGGTGCCGCGGCGCCGGGCGGAGGCCGGGGTGTTCTCGGACCGGGGGCTCATTCGGATTCCTCCTGACGAACGGACGATCGACCGGTCCCGACGATAGGGCCGTGGCCTCCGAACCCACAACCGCTCGTCGCCCGAACCGTGTTGACGGGGCGGAACGCGGAGCAGAACCCGGGCGGAACACGGAGGCCGGAACACGGCGGCGGGAACGCGGAGGCCGGAAGGCGGGCCGACCGGATCCCCTCCGGCCCGGCCCGCCCGCCTCCCGTCCGACCGCCCGTCCGGGGGCGTCCCCCTCAGCGCACCCGGGTCGAGAACAGCCGGGCCGACCAGTACACGGCCGCCACCGTCATCACGGCGACCACCAGCAGCCCCTGCCAGACCACGTTGTCCCCGACATGGCCCGAGAACAGCGCGCGCATGCCCTCCACGGCCCAGTAGAAGGGGTTCCACTTGGCCATGGTCTGCAGCCACATCGGCGCCAGCGCCAGCGGCAGCAGCACCCCCGAGAGCAGCGCGATCGGCTGGGCGAGGGTGTTCACCACCGGCGCCATCGCCTCGTCGGCCGGCAGCACCAGCGCGATCCCGTACGAGATCGCCGAGGTCATCAGCGCGAGCAGGCCCATCAGCAGGAAGGCCAGCACCAGGTTCAGCGGGCCGACCCGCAGGCCGAACGGCAGTGCGATGAGCGTGATGATCACCGCCTGGACGAGCAGCGCCACGGTCTCCCGCAGTGCCCGGCCGAGCAGCAGCGCGAGCCGGCTGACCGGGGTCACCCGGGCCCGTTCGATGATGCCGGCCTTGAGTTCGCCGAGCAGGCTGAAGCCGGTGTACAGACCGCCGAAGATGCACAGCACCGCCAACAGGCCCGGCACGTAGATCTGGTAGGCCTCGGCATAGGTGGTCGCGCCCATCGGCGCCAGCACCTGCTTGAGCAGTGGTGCGAACAGCAGCAGGTAGAAGATCGGCTGGATCACGCCGACGGCGATCCAGACCGGGGTTCGCCACATCAGCAGCAGCTGGCGCTGGAAGACCAGCCAGGTGTCGCGGGCGAGCTTCATCGGAGCCCCTCCTCGGGGTTCGGAGGTGAGGGTCAGGACTGGTCGATGGAGCGGCCCGTGCGGGCCAGGAACACGTCGTCCAGGCTCGGGCGCTGCAGCTGGACCGTGCCGGTGGTGACACCCGCCCCGTCGAGGGCGCGCAGCAGGTGCGGGACGGCGGCCGCGCCGTCGTCCAGGTAGAGCCGCAGACCGTCCTCGCCGCGCAGTTCCAGCCGGTGCAGTTCCGGCAGGCCGGGCTGCTCGCGCAGGGCCTTGGCGGCGCGCTCGGCCTCACCGGTGTCGAGGCCGACGAGGACGACGTCACCGGATATCTCGCGCTTGAGCGTCTCCGGTGTGCCCTCGGCGACGATGCCGCCGTGGTCGACGATGGAGACCCGGTCGCAGAGCGCGTCGGCCTCGTCGAGGTAGTGCGTGGTGACGACGACGGTCATGCCCTCGTCGCGCAGCCGCCGGATCTCGGTCCAGACGTGGCCCCGGCTGGCCGGGTCGAGGCCCACCGTGGGCTCGTCCAGGAACAGCACCTTGGGCGAGTGGATGACACCGAGCGCGATGTCCACCCGGCGGCGCTGGCCGCCGGAGTAGGTGCGGCACGGCCGGTCGGCGAACTCGGTGAGTTCGAAGGCCTCGAGTGCCTCGCCGGCGCGGCGGACCGCCTCGGCCTTGCCGGTGCCGTGCATCCGCGCCTGCATCACGAGTTCCTCGCGCGCGGTGACGGCGTCGGTGGTGCCGCCGCCCTGGGCGACGTAGCCGATCCGGCGGCGGACCTCGGCGGGATCGGCGAACAGGTCGGCCCCGGCGATCCGGGCCTCGCCGCCGTCGGGGCGGATCAGGGTGGCGAGCATCCGCAGGGTGGTGGTCTTCCCGGCGCCGTTGGGGCCGAGGAAGCCGAAGATCTCACCCGGAGCGACGTCCAGGTCGATGCCTCGGACGGCGTCCACGGGGGGCTGGCCGCGTTTCTTGGAGGGGTAGGACTTGCTGAGCCCCTTGGTCTCGATCAACCAGAACTCCCGTGCGGGGTGGGGTTGCCGGGGCGCCGGAAGGCGGCGCGCGGGACACCTGGGAAGTGGTGCTGCGGGCCACCCTAGGGGTTCCGGCACCCCGGAAACAATGGCCTAGACCAATGGATTGGCCCGAGGGGCACCCGGTGTGACCAGTGCCTCCACCCGGTCGGCGGCCGCCGCGGCCCCGCCGCCGGCGAGCAGTCCCGCCCCGACCCGGGCGGCCGCCGACCGGTACCCGGGCTCCTCCAGCACGCTCCGCAGGGCCGCCGCCAGGTGATCCGGCGTCACCCGGGCGAACGGTACCCGCAGACCCGCCCCGGCGGCCGCCACCTGCGCCGCGACGAACGGCTGGTCGTGCCGGATCGGTGCCGTGACCAGCGGAAGTCCGTGCACCAGGGCCTCGCCGACGGTGTTCATCCCGCCGTGGCACAGCACGGCGTCCAGCGCCCCGCGCCGCATCAGTTCCAGCACCGGTGCCCGGTCCACCGCCACCGCGTGGCCGGGCAGTTCCGGCAGCAGCCCGTCGGGCGCCGCGAACACCGGCTGCACGTCCGGCCCGCACAGCTCGAGTGCCCGCACCGCCCGGGCCAGGAAGTCCGCGCCGAGCTCGCCGGACAGAGTGCCCATGGTGACCAGGACGCGGCGCCGTTCGGGCAGCAGCCGCTCCCAGGGGAAGGCCGGATCGGCCGGCCGGTCCGTCAGCACCGGTCCGACGGCCGCACAGTGCGGGGCAACGGGCTCGGGGCCGGTCAGCGCCGGACCGGTGAAGGCGAGCACCAGCGCGGGGGAGAAGCGCGGGTCGACGTACTCCTCCTCGGGCAGTCCGGCCCGCCGCCACAGGCCCTGGAGCAGGCCGGTCATCCACTCCTCCAGCAGCGGCAGTCCCCGGAACGGCCGCCCCAGCTCCATCGCCCCCGGCGCCAGCGTGCCCCAGGGCAGCCGGTGCCGGTGCGCCACCAGCGCCCCGGCCGGGGTGTGCTGGTCCACCAGCAGCGCGTCCGGCCGGTACTCCCGCACCGCCGCGTCCAGCGCCTTGGTGGTGAACCGCGCGTACGGGACGATGAAGCCCTCCCACAGCGAGCGGACGGCGGCCAGCCCGTGTCCGCCCTGGGCCCGGAACGCCCGGGTGCCGGTGCCGAACACGGTCGCGTCCGGCCCGAGCAGCGGCCGCAGCGCCGACTCGGTGCCGGTCCAGGCCACCTCGTGGCCGCGCGCCACCAGTTCCCGGGCCAGGCCCACGGTCGGATTGACGTGTCCGGTCAACGGCGGGACCACCAGCAGGAAGCGGCTCATCGGGCGTCCTCCGCGGGCAGCAGCCGCTCGACGTCGGCGACGGTGAGGGCCTCCAGCGCCGCCAGGTCCAGTCCGGCCCGCAGCGCGGCGAGGTCCACCGAGGGGCCGAAGCTCCGGCGCAGACCCTCGTGCAGTGCGGCGAGCTCGGTCTCGTCGAGCAGCAGGTCCCCGTCCAGCCGGGACTGCCCGGTCACACCGGCGGCCCAGCCTGGCGGCGCCTGTGCGGCCTCCACCAGCAGTGCGACCAGGGCCGGACGGACCGGCGGTACGGGGACGGGACGTTCACGATCGTTCATCTGGGACTCCACCGGCTCGACGACGCGGGGGCGGGGGACGGCGGCGCTCGGCCTGCGCGTTCCGTGGGGTGAGCTGTGCGGACTGTGTGCCGCAACCGCCCGAGATCACTTGTGCGGACCCGTCGGGCGTGGGAATACTAGCCCGCGTGACCGCACTGGAGGCAGTGGCCGTCCACCTCCCCCACCACATCGTGCCCATCGAGGCAGTGGGCGAGCGTCTGGGCCTGACCCCACGTCAACTTCGACTCTTCCGCCGCTTCCACGGCCTGGACCAGCTGCGGCTGGACCCGGACGGGAGGCTGTCCGACCTGCTCGGCGCCGCCGTCGACGCCCTTCCGGAGCTGCGCGGACGCGAACGGGACGTCCGTTTCGTGATCCACGCGCGCAGCATGCCGGTGGCCGTGCCGTACCCGCTCAACCCCCTGCACGACCTGCTCCCGCGCTACGGCCTGGGCCACGCCCAGGCCTTCACCGTGACCCACCATGCCTGCGCCGTCGGCCTGCTGGCCGTCGACCTGGCCGGGCGCCTGCTCGCCGGTGAGGGCGATCCGCGGGCGCTGGCCCTGCTGCTCACGGGGGAGAAGACCTTCACCAAGGACGCCCAGGTGGTGCCCGAGACCGGGATCTTCGCCGAGGGCGCGGCCGCCTGTCTGGTCAGCGCCGACGGCGAGCACGACCGGGTGCTGTCCTACGCGGTGCGCCAGCGGCCCGAGTACGACGGCCGGCTGGCCGAGGACCCGGATCTGCTCGCCCGCTACCAGCGGGAGTACCCGGACGTGATGGTCGAGGCGATCGAGGCCGCCCTCGACCAGGCAGGTCTGGACCTCTCCGAGCTGGCGCTGGTGCTCCCGCACAACGTCAACCAGGCGTCCTGGCGCACGATCGCGCGCCGGATCGGCTTCCCGATCGGGAAGGTGGTGCTGGACAACGTGACGTCGGTGGGGCACAGTTTCGCTGCGGACGGCCTCATCAACCTGCACACCGCCACCACGCGGGGGCTGCTCGAGCGGGGCGACCGCTACCTCGTCGCGGCCGCCGGTATCGGAGCGACCTTCTCCGCCATGGTCGTCGAGCACTGAGGCCGGACGACCGACCCGCCGTCGGTCCGTCCTCCCCCGGTCCTTGTCCTCTTCCCCCGGGCGCCGGCCCTCCGGCCGCTCCGCCCCACTCCACCACGCACGACGGGACGGTCCCATCCATGTCCGACCAAGTGGTCCAGACCACCGACGCCGAGCTGCGCGTCCGGATCCTGCACAGCCTCGGCGAGCTGATCCCGCGCGTCCTGAAGCGGGACCCGTTCGAGATCCCCGAGAACGCCTGCCTCTTCGACGACCTCGGCCTCACCTCGGCCGGCACCATCGAGCTGATCCTCGAGGTCGAGGAGGCGCTCGACATCCAGGTCGACGTCGAGCAGATCACCGAGGACGACCTGCGCTCGGTCACCAACCTGGCCGACTACGTCGCCGCGCACATCATCGCCGAGGACTGACCGGTGTCCGCCGCCCCGGGTCTCACCCGGGTGCTGACGCGGTACGCCGACGGCCGCTCCGAACTCTCCCTCGACCCCGACCTCCGGGTCTTCGTCACCGACCTGGTCCGCCCCTACGGCCTGCCGCTGCGCGAGGACCTGCTGGCCGAAGGGGCCGGACACGCGTACGAGGAACTGGCCGCCGGCCTGCTCGCCGAGGCGCTCGGGCCGGACGAACCGGCGGACGTGCTGATCCAGGCCTTCGACTCGCCGGACGTCCGGCCCGGCGCACCCACCTCGCTCGCGCTCAGCCGCTCCTGCGCGGGAACGCCCACCGCGCTCGCGCTCTGCGACCAGGGCACCGCCGGGGCGTTCGCCGCGCTGCGCGCCGCGCTCGCGTACCAGCGGACCGGCGTCGCCCGGCGTGCGGTGGTCGTCCTCGCCGAGCAGACCACCCTGCACCATCTGCCGCCCGAACCGGTCACGCTGCCGGACCGCCACTGCGCCGTCGTCCTGGTCTGCGAGACCTTGCCCGGCGAGGAGTTGACGATTCGTCAGGACAGTGGTGCGACGGCCGAGTCGGCCGCCGAGGAGGTCCGCCGGCAGGCGAAGGAGCTGGGGGAGGAGGCCGTCGTGCTGCTCGCCGCCGGGCTGGAGGTGCCCGGTCCGGACGTCGTCCGCACCCCCGCCGGCCAGCCGTTCACCGGACTCTGGTCGGTGCTCGCCGACCGGTTGCCCGGCTGGCGGTCCGAGCGGCGACCCGTGCTGCTGGCCGACCTCGACCCGAGGCTCGGCGTGCTCTCCACCCTGACCCTGCGCGCGGGTCCGCCGTCGTGACCGGTTCCGGTGCGGCCCCGGCCGGTACCGGTCCCACTGCTCCTGCGCACTTCGTCGTTCCCGGTGCTCCGGTCGTTCCCGGTGGTTCCAGTGCTTGCGGTGCTTCCGGTACTGCCGGTGCTCCGGTCGTCCCGGTGCTCCGCGCCGACCTGGTCGACGTGTGGCTGATCCCCACCGACCAGCCCGAGCCGGTGGTCCGCGCCCTGTACGGTCTGCTCGACCCGGCCGAACGCGCCCGCGCGGACGGTCCGGACCGGCGCTTCGGGCGGCGCTTCACCGTCGCCCACGGCGCGGTGCGCCTGCTCGCCGGTGCCCGGCTCGGCCGCGACCCCGCGCGGCTGGCTTGGCACTACGGCCCGCACGGCAAGCCCGGGATCGACGGGCTCGCCGTCAACCACTCCGCCTCCGGCGCGCTGGCGGCCGTCGCCCTCACCGAGGGGCGCGCCGTCGGGGTGGACGTCGAGGAGGTCCGGGACGTGCGGGTCGCGCTGCGGATGACCCGGCGCTGGTTCCCGCCCGCCGAGGCCGAGTCGGTCGCCGCCGACCCGGACCCGGCCGGGCGCTTCACCGTGCTCTGGTGCCGCCGCGAGGCGTGCGTCAAGGCTTACGGCGGGCGGCTGGTCCAGGGCTTCGGGCTGCCGCTGGACGGGCCGTCGCCGCTGCTGCTCGCCGATCCCGGAACGCTCGGCGCCGGCCCCTGCCGGATCGAGGACGTACCCGCGCCCGGCCGGTTCCGGGCCGCGGTGGCCGCCGTCGGCGCCGACCCGTGCAGCGTCCGCGCCAGGATCTGGTCTCCGGCCAACTCCCCTGTTCTGACAGGTACTTGACGAAACATCAGAAATTTGCGTGCCCCGCCGGTATCCCAGGTTTCTGGTCTGGACCACATGATCGGCCCGCTGGTAGCGTCCCGACCGCACCTCGCCCAGACCTGCGAACCGAAGGGCGCGATCGACGTGATGACGCACGACGTGACCGAGACCGAGGGCCTGATCACGGCCCGCTTCCACGGCGTGGGCGGCGGCTCCGGCCCGCTCACCCTCGGCCAGGACAACATGCTCCGCTGCATCGGGCGCGACCGGCCCGAACAGATCAACCGCGAGTCGGTCTGGCCCGTCCCCGAGGGCACCACCGTCGCCACCGCCGTCGACGCCCTGCGCGCACTGCTGGAACGGCACGAGTCGCTGCGCACCGCCTTCCCGCCCGGCCCCGGCCCGGACGGCTTCCCCGAACGCCAGGAGGTGCGCACCGAGGGCGAGTTCACCGTCGCCCTGGTCCCCGTCGGCGACCGCGAGGGTGCCGGGATCGACGCCCTCGCCGACGAGACGGGCCGGACCGACGTCGCCCTGCCCTTCGACCTCACCGCTGCCCCGCGGCTGCGCTTCACGCTGCTCACCGACGGACAACTCGTGCGCCGGCTGGTCGTGGTGGGCTGCCACGCCGGGGTCGACGGCGTCGCCGTCACCCTGCTCATCCGGGACTGGCTCGCCCTCGCCACCGGGGTGCGGCTGCCGCCCGCCGCCTCCCGCACCCCGCTGGAACTGGCCGCCCTGGAGCAGAGCCCCCAGGGGCGCCGCAAGACCGCGGCCGCGCTCAAGCACTGGGAGAGCGTCCTCACCACCGGGCCGTCGAGCTCCTTCTCCGTCGACGGCATGACCCCCGGCCCGTCCGAGGGCACGGCTGCCCTGCTGCTGCGCTCCCGGACCGCCGCCGCCGACCTCGAAGCGGTCTGCCGCCGCACCGCCGCCGGCCCCTCGGCCGTGCTGCTGGCCGTCTTCGCCGCCCTCGCCGCACACCGCGCGGCCCGCACCGACCTGGTGATCTCGGCCCTGTCGGCGAACCGCCAGCGCTCCGCCCTCGCCGACCACATCGGCACCCTGGCCCAGGACGCCCTGATCGCCCTCGAGGTCGGTCCCCTTGCCGCGGACGACGACCTGGACGCCCTGATCGGCCGTACCAAGGTCGCCTCCTTCACCGGCTACTGGCACAGCACGCTCAACGCGGACAAGGTCTGGCAACTGGTGGAGGACGTCGCGGAGCGGCGCGGCGCCCGCTTCGCCCGGCAGATCGTCGTCAACGACCTCAGCCTCGCCATCCCCGAGACCCTCTCCGAGGCCCGCCCCGCCGCGACCGCCGACCCCGAGGTGCTGTGGCTGCCGGACCAGCCGCTGCCGGTGCGCCTGATGCTCAACATCCTGCGGACCGCCGGCAGTCTGGAGTTCGCCCTGCTGGCCTGCCCCCAGGTGTTCGAGCGCGCCGACACCGAGCGCTTCGCCCGCGCCGTCCCCGCCGTACTCGCGGCCGCGGCGGCGGGACCGCTGCCGCTCTCCGGGCTGGCCGCCCTCAGCGGCCTGAACCCCGCCACCCGCACCGGCGACTGGCGGCGGATCGGCGCCGACTGGATCGACCTCGAGGCCGTCCGCGCCCTGGTCGCCGACGCCCTCGGCACGCGGGCGACGGCGGTCGACCTCGGGTGCGAGGACGGCCGGCTCACCGCGCGGGTCGCCACCACCGAGCAGGACCTCGCTCCGGCCGAGGTGCACCGCGCGGTCGTCGCCACCCTCCCCGGCCACGAGACCGCGATGGCCCCGCACCACTACGCCGTCCACCACCACCCCGGCCCGCTGCCGCCGCTCACCTGGCCGACCCTCCCCGCCCACGTGGAGGGTTCGGGCCGCGCGGAGGCGGCGCCGGCCGGGTAGCGGCCCGCCGGGGCCCGCCCCGGTCCTCCCGGGGAACGCCTGCACCCGCTCACGCGGCGCGTTCGGCCCTGTACCGTACGCGCTCCTTCCCGGGTAGCCTCCCGGTGGGGCGAGCGGAGGGGGAGGCGGATGCACGTCCGGGACATGGTGGCGGCGACGGTGGTGGCCGAGGTCGTGGGGCTGCTGTTCGCCTGCCTGCTGGCCCTGGCGGTGTGGCTGCTGCTGGGTGAGCAGTGGCTGCGCGACCTGCCCTGGGCCCTCGGTGCCCTCGGCGCCGTGGGGGTCGCGGTCGAGTACGACCGTGAACGTCCGCCGCGTCGGCTGCGCGGGCTGCTGTCCGGCCTGGCCGTCCTCGGTGTGGTGGCCGTCGGGGTCGCGATGGTGGCGGACCGCGTGCTGCCGGACGCCGCCGGGACCGGGCCGGTCGGCGCGATCGCCCTGTTCGTCGCGCTGCCGCTGGCCAACGGCGTGCTCGCCCTCGCCGCGGGCCGTCCGGCCGACGGCGCGCTCGCCGCCGCGGGCCGCCCGGCCGAGGGCTGACCCCGCCCTTCGCCCGGCCGAGGGCTGACCCCGCCCGGCCCCGGGCCTCCCCGCTGCGGCTCGGCCGGGCCCGGCGGAGACTGGGGACGGACCCCGGCCCCCGGGGTGCCCCGGACGCCGGGAGGGCCATGCTGCTCGGACTCACCACCGCCCTGGTCGCCACCGTCTGCTTCGGCTTCGGCTCGGTGTTCCAGGCGGGCGGCGCGCGGGAGGCGCCGCACGCGGACCGGGTACGCGTCGGCCTGCTCGCCGCCCTGCTCCGGTCCTGGCGGTTCCTGCTCGGCACCGGCCTCGACATCGCGGGCTTCGCGCTGAGCGTCGTCGCCCTGCGCACCCTGCCGCTGTTCCTGGTCCAGGCCGTCACCAACGCCAGCCTGGCCGTCACCGCGCTCGCCGCCGCCCGGCTGCTCGGGGCCCGGCTGCACCGCGCCGACCTGCTGGGCATCGCCGCCGTGGTGGCCGGCCTGACCCTGCTGGCCCTCGGCTCCGGGCACGCGGGCCGGGACCACGCCTCGGCCGCGTTCCACTGGGCGCTGCTCGCCGCCACCGTGCTGATGCTGCTGCTCACGTTCGTCCTCGCCCGCCGCAGCGGGAACGCGGCGGCGGTCGGCCTCGGCCTGCTGGCGGGGGTCGGCTTCGGGGTCACCAGCCTCGCGGTCCGGGTCCTCGACGTCTCCGGGCCGCTGGACGTGTTCACCGACCCGGCTGCCTACGGGCTGGCCCTGGGCGGCCTCGGCGGGTACCTCGCCTACGCGCTGGCGCTCCAGCGCGGCACGGTGACGGCGGTGACCGCCGCCGGGACCGTCTCGGAGACCTTCGGCCCGGCGCTGGTCGGGGTGGTGGCGCTCGGTGACACCGCCAGGTCCGGTTACGCCTGGTGCGCGCTGACCGGGTTCGTGGTGGCGGTCGGCGGCACCTTCGTACTGTCCCGGTTCGGCGAGGTGGAGTCCGAGCTGGTCCCGTCCGCGCCGTCCCCCTCGGCCCCGTCGTCCCCGTCCTCCTCGCCGTCCTCGTCGTCCTCGTCGTCCCCGCCGTCCGGTCCGGACGGCGACCGGCCCGGACGTCACCCCGGTCGCCCGAACGGCTCCGCCATGCAAAGGTGATTTGCCGGACAAATCGGACGGCGAGACGCGCACAGAGCGGCAGGTGCCATGACCACGGACGCCACGGACAGCACGGACGGCACCGAAGACGCCCGTCCACGCTCCCGGGGGGCCCGGCGGTGCCCCGCCGACAACCCGCCGATCGCCCTCGTCACCGGAGCCTCCTCCGGCATCGGCGCCGCCACCGCCGAACGGCTCGCCGCCGCCGGCTGGCGGCTGCTGCTCTCCGGTACCGACCAGGCCCGCCTCGACGCCGTCGCCGCGCGCACCGGAGGCCGCCCGCTCCCCGCGGACCTCGCCAAACCCGACGGCGCCCAGCGCCTGGCCGAAGCCGCCCTCGCCGCCGCCGGCCGGGTGGACGCCCTGATCGCCAGCGCCGGTCTCGGCTGGCGCGGCCCCTTCGCGCAGACCCCCACCGACACCCTGGACCGGATGCTGGAGGTCAACCTCGCCGCCCCGCTCCGGCTGGCCAGGCTGCTCCTGCCCGCCATGCTGGAGCGCGACCGGGGCCGGATCGTGCTGCTCGGCTCGATGGCCGGCCAGGTCGGCGTCCGGGAGGAGGCCGCCTACGCCGCCACCAAGGCCGGGCTGACCATGTTCGCCGAGAGCCTCTGGTACGAGCTGCGCGGCACCGGCGTCGGTGTCCGGCTGATCCTCCCGGGGGCGGTGGCGACCCCCTTCTTCGCCACCCGCGGCACCGACTACCAGCGCGAACGCCCCCGCCCCGTCTCCGCCGAGGCGGTCGCCGACCTCGTCCACGCGGCGATCACCACCGACCGCGACCGCGCCTTCCTGCCGCACTGGCTGGACCTCCCGGCCCGGATCCACGGCGCCGCCCCGGGCTTCTTCCGGCGGATGGCGGCCCGGTTCGGGTGAGGGTCCGGAGGGGCACTGGCCTCCTGCTCGGCGCCGCCGCCGGCGTCGAACTGCTCCACCTCGCCCCGGCCGCCGTCCGACTGCCGCCCGTCAAGCGCCTGCTGGCCCGCCGCACCGCCGGCCGGGGCACCGTCCCGGGGCACCTCGCCCTCACCTTCGACGACGGCCCCGACCCGCGCGGCACCCCGCCGATCCTGGATGCCCTCGACACCCTCGGCCTCCGCGCCACCTTCTTCCTCCTCGGCGCGATGCTCGAACGCTCCCCGGACCTCGGCCGCGAGCTCGTCGCCCGGGGTCACGAGGTCGCCGTCCACGGCTGGCACCACAGCCGCCAGTACTACCCCGCCCCGGCCCGCGACCTGCGCGAACTGCGCCGCGCCACCGAGGCCGTGACCGCCCTCACCGGCACGCCCCCGCTCTGGTACCGCCCGCCCTACGGCGTCCTGACCGCCGGCCAGGCGCTGGCCGCCCGCCGCCTCGGCCTGCGCACGGTGCTGTGGACGGCCTGGGGCCGGGACTGGGAGCCGGGCGCCACCGGCCCCTCCGTACTCGCCACCGCCCGCCCCCACCTCACCGGCGGCGCCACCCTCCTCCTGCACGACTCCGACTGCACCTCCGCCCCCGACTCCTGGCGCGCCACCCTCGCCGCCCTCCCCCTGCTCGCCGCCCACTGCCGCGCCCGGGGGATCACCCTCGGCCCGCTCCGTGACCACGGAATTCCCCGAAGCGGGTCCGGGGGCCGCGTCTCTCGGGCAGGAAATGCCATAGCCGGGCCTCCCGTTCAGTGATGACGACCTGTCATGCGGGCGCCTGGGGGGAGGAGTTCCAACAGTGCCAGACACGACGCGGCCCGCGGTGCGCTGTCGGGATCCTCTGGGTGGGGTCAACCAGGAACCGCTGTAACCGGGCCCTGTCAGGTGGCTTGTCAGGCCAGGCCGACTTGTTCCAGGGCCGCGGCGAAGCCGGTGCGCCAGCCGTCCGGGGTGGCGCCGGGGGAGGGGGGTGGTTCGGGGCGGGTGAGGGCGGCGAGGGCGGAGCGGACGACCTCGGCGGGGCGGGCGGAGACGACATCGGCGTGGCCCAGCTCCAGTTCGTGCTGGAGGTTGTCGCGGCCGTGGCCCTGGACGACGTCCAGGAGGAGGAGGCGCCGGCCGAGGGCGCGGGCCTCGCTGCAGGTGTCGCCGGAGCTGGTGACGACGAGGTCGGCGGCGGACATCAGGGCGGGTACCCGGTCGGTCCAGCCGTAGGGGTGCAGCCGGGGCCGGTGGGTGGCGGCGTGGCGCAGGCGGCGTTCGAGTTCGGCGTTGCTGCCGGCCACCGCGAGCACGTGCGGTCCGGCGTCGGCGAGTTCGGCGGCGGTACGGGCGAGCGGACCGAGGCCCCAGGCGCCGGACATCAGCAGCACGCAGCGCGCGTCCGGCGGCACGCCCAGCTCCGCCCGCGCCTCGGCGCGGGAGGGCGGCCGGTAGAACGGCGCGCGCAGCGGTGCGGGCAGGACGGCCACCGGCGCGTCCGGGCGGTAGCGGCGGACGCCGCAGGCGGCGACCTCGGAGGTGACCAGGAACAGGTCGGTGCCGTCCTGCACCCAGAGCCGGTGCGGGGTGACGTCGGTGCAGAGCACCAGGTGCCGGAAGGCCGGCGGGTCGCCGCGCAGCCGGTTGACGGCGGAGGTGGCGGTCGCGAAGACCGAGACCACCAGTTCCGGGCGCTGCTCGGCGAGCAGCGCCCGGACGGCGGGTACCAGCCGCCGCCGGGCCGCCGCGTCGGCGAGCAGGGCGATCCGGGCGCCGGGGCGCAGGGCGGAGAAGTGGAACGCGTCGTAGACGCCGGGCAGGTCGAGCAGCCGCCGGAAAACGGCCTCCCCGGCGTTGCCCGCGTGCTGCCCGAGCAGGGCCATCGCGTCGACCGTGGCGGTGGTCCAGCCGCGTGCCTCCAGGGAGTCGGCGCAGGCCCGGGCCATCACGTCGTGGCCCTGGCCGAGCGATCCGGAGACCAGCAGCGCGTGCGGCACCGCCCGGCCCCGGTTCAGGCGCCCTGGCGGGGGCCGGCCGCGGGCGCGGCCTCGGAGCGGTACCAGTCGGCGTACCGCCGCACGCCGTCGGTGAAGTTGGTGTGCGGGGACCAGCCGAGCAGCCGCTTGGCCTGCGCGGCGGAGATCCGGCGCCCGGCGTAGTCGGCGGTGCGGGCCTCGATGTGTTCGATGCTGACCGGTCCGAGCAGCCGGTCCACGGTGTCGGCGATGTCGCGGACCGAGACGGCGGTGGAGCCCTCCAGCGCGAAGGTCTGGTCCTCGGCGGCGGGGGAGAGGGCGCGGACGTGCGCGTCGGCGAGGTCCTCGACGTAGACGAAGTTGCGGCTCTGCCGCCCGTCGCCCGCGATGGTGATCGGCCGCCCGTCGAGCGCGGCCTGCACGAACCGGGCGACGACCAGCTCGTCGCGCATCCGCGGCCCGTACGGGATGCCGTACCGCAGGATGGTGAAGTGCCGCCCGTACAGCTGGCGGTAGCTGTGCACGAGCATCTCGGCGGCCAGTTTGGTGGCGACGTAGAGGTGCCCGCTGTGCTCGAGCTCGATCGGCACGTGCTCGTCGAGCTCCTGCTCCTCGTCCTCCATGCCGGCCTCGCCGAGGGCGGCCCCGTACACCCAGACGGTGCTGGCCAGGACGGTCCGGCTGAGGTCGTTGCGACGGGCGGCCTCGAGCACCGCCTCGGTCCCGTCGATGTTGGCCCGCACGGCGCCGACCGGGTCGGCGGCGACCCGCTCGACGTCGGCCTGCGCGGCCAGGTGGAAGACCACCTCGCAGCCGTCCAGGGCGGCGGTGAGGGCGGGCAGGTCGAGGATGTCGATCCGCGCGTGGTCGGCGTCGGGGTTGAGGTACTTGTCGGTGGAGTCCACCGCGAGCACCTCGTGCCCGGCGGCGAGCAGCCGGTCGACGACGTGTGAGCCGATGAAGCCGCATCCTCCGGTGACCGCTATCCGCACGGTTCTCTCCTGTCTCTCTGTCGACTGACTGCTCCCGACTGACTGCTCCCGGCCGGGTGCTCCCGGCCGACTGCGCCCGACGGTTCCCGCGACCGGCGCGGTCCGTCGGCCCGTGAGGTCCGTCAGCCCGTGAAGCGGCGATGGACGGCGGACACCGCCTCGATCACCAGCTCGGTCTCGTCCTCGGTCATGTCGGAGTGCACCGGCAGGCAGATCTGCCGGGCGCAGACGTCCTCGGCGACCGGCAGCGCCGCCCGCCGGTACGGGGCGAGCACCGGCTGCAGGTGCAGCGGCAGGTCGTAGACCTCGCCGGACAGCCGGACGTCGTACTCCTCGGCGACGGCCCGCTTGAACGCCGCGCGGTCGGTGCCGGGCGGCAGCAGGGCGACGTACTTGTAGTAGTTGCCGCGGGAGCCGGCCGGTTCGAGGACGGGGGTCAGGCCGTCCAGCGCGCCGAGCGCGGCGTCGTAGCGCTGGGCGACCCGGCGCCTGGTCTCCACGAACTCCTTGAGCCGGCGCAGGTGGACGGTGCCGATGGCGGCGTTGGGCTCGCTCATCCGCCACGACGCGCCGAGCCGCACGTGGTGGTTGGTGGTGAAGGAGCCCTTGCCCTGGTCGCGGTGGATCCGGGCCTCGTCGCGCAGTTCGGCGGACTCGGTGAGGATCATGCCGCCCTCGCCGCTGGTGGTGACCTTGGTCGGGTAGAAGGAGAAGGCTCCGGCCGTGCCGAAGGTGCCGGCGGCCCGCCCGAGGTAGCTGCTGCCGTGCGCGTGCGCGGCGTCCTCGACCAGCGGGATGCCCCGGGCGTCGCAGATCGCGCGCAGCGCGTCGACCTCGGGGGTGATCAGTCCGCCGATGTGGACCAGCACCACGGCGGCGGTGTCCGGGGTGAGGGCGGCCTCCAGGGTGTCCGGGCCGAGCGCGAGGGTGGCCGGGTCGACGTCGGCGAGGACCGGCCGGCCGCCTGCGTGCAGGACCGCACCGGCGGTCGCGTAGAAGGTGACGGCGGGGACGACCACGTCGCGGCCGCGGACGTCGAGGCCGCGCAGGACGATCTCCAGTGCGGCGGTGCCGCTGGCGACGGCGACCGCGTGCGTGGCGCCGTGCTCGGCGGCGAACGACTGCTCGAACCGTTCGGTCCAGGGGCCGAGGGTGAGTGCGCCGGTGGCGAGCATCTCGCTCACCGCCTCCGCGACGGCCGCGCGGTCGTTCTCGTCGAACACGATGCGGGCGGCGGGAACGCCCATGGGCCACCTCCGGCAGCGGGTCGAGCTGCGGACGGGCGGTGTTCCGGGGGCCTGCGGGCTTCCCGGTCACCGGGGACGGACAGATGCGAACGAACCGGTGCGAAAAGTCCGGTCCAGGCACATCACGCTACTTCGCCGGTCGGGACGCGGCCCGTCCGTACCCCCGCCCGGGTGACCCGGCCGACCTCGGGCCCGGTGCCCCCCGTGCCCCCGGAACCCCGACCCGGGCTCCCGCCGCCCTCGGCCGCAGGTCGGAGCCGGACCGCGGCGGCCGCGCTCCGGGCACTACGCCGCCCGGGTCGTCCTGCTGCGTCCGCAGTAGTCCGGAATGCCTGCGCTGGGCCGACGCCGACGAGACGCCCGCCCGAGCAGGATGGCCATGCTCCGGAAGCCCCTGGCCGCGACGGCCGGGCAGCGCTCCCGGCCACCGATCCCGCTGGACGGCCGCCGTCCGACGGGCCCGCTGTCCGAAATCCGACGCCTGCCGTCCGACATCCGAAGGAGTCCGCTCTCCCGTGGCCACTTTCCTGTACCGCCTGGGCCGATGGTCCTTCCTCAGGCGCCGGCTGGTGACCCTGCTCTGGGTCGCCCTGCTGGCCGCCGTGGGGGTGCTGGCCGCCAAGGCGCCCGCCGCCCCCGACGACGGCTTCGCCATGCCCGGCACCGAGGCGCAGAAGGCCTTCGACCTCATGGACGAGCGCTTCCCCGGCGCCATGTCCGACGGTGCCTCGGCCCGGATCGTCTTCGTCGCGCCGTCCGGCCAGAAGATCACCGCGGCCCAGAACCAGCAGACGGTCGACAAGGCGGTCGCCGAGCTCGCCCACGGCGAGCAGGTCCTCTCGGCCACCGGACCGTTCAAGGCCGGCGCCGTCTCCCAGGACGGCACCACCGCGTACGCGACGGTCAGCTACGACGCCAAGCCCGGCAAGGTCTCCACCGGGGCCACCGAGGCCCTGGAGCAGGCGGCCCAGCACGCCCGGGACGCGGGCCTCACCGTGGACATCGGCGGCACGGCCCTGATGGCCGGCGCCGAGGCGGGCGGGTCCGCCGAGGCGATCGGCATGGCGATCTCGGCCGTCGTCCTGGTGATCACCTTCGGCTCGCTGCTGGCCGCCGGACTCCCGCTGCTCACCGCGGTGATCGGCGTCGGGCTCGGTATCGCGCTGATCACCGGTCTCGGCAGCGTGCTCGGCCTGTCCAGCACCACCAGCACCCTGGCGATGATGCTCGGCCTCGCCGTCGGCATCGACTACGCGGTCTTCATCGTGTCCCGCTACCGGGCCGAGCTGCTCGACGGGTACGCCCCCAAGGAGGCCGCCGGGCGGGCCGTCGGCACGGCCGGATCGGCCGTGGTGTTCGCGGGGCTCACCGTGATCATCGCGCTGGCCGGGCTCTCCGTGGTGGGCATCCCGCTGCTGGCCAAGATGGGCCTGGCGGCGGCCGGCACCGTGGTGATCGCCGTCCTGGTCGCGCTCACCCTCGTCCCCGCGCTGCTCGGCTTCATCGGTCAGCGGGTGCTGCCGCGCAAGCTCCGCAAGCGGGGCCGGGCCGCGGCGGGCGACACCGGTCGCCCCAACGGCGGTACCCGCTGGGCCCGGTTCGTGCTGCGCCGTCCGGTCGCCGTGCTGGTCGGCGGTGTGATCGGGCTCGGCGTGCTCGCCCTGCCCGCGCTCGACCTGAGGCTCGGCCTGCCGGGCGACGAGGCCAAGCCGACCTCCACCACCCAGCGCCGCGCCTACGACCACCTCTCCGAGGGCTTCGGCCCCGGTTTCAACGGTCCGCTGACCGTGCTGGTCGACGTCAAGGGCGTGCCCGACCCCAAGGCCGCCGCCCAGCAGGTCGGCGACGCCGTGAAGGGCCTGCCCGGCGTGGTCGCCG